>JAAUTN010000566.1 GCA_012031415.1 Leptolyngbyaceae cyanobacterium SM1_4_3
TTTAGTCCGAGATTATGAGTTGCTGCCAGAAACATCGGAAACGTTTATTTACCTGGCTATGATCCGGATCATGATAAGGCGATTGGCGTAACATCTGACCCCCTACAACTTTTCAAACATCCTCTAAGAGGCAAGTTAATGCAACTAACGATTCAAGCTATTTATGAGGAAGGAGTCCTCAGACTCGCCCAGCCTATCGAGCTACCTAATGGTACCCAGGTTTTCGTCGTCATTATGACTGATGCAACAGTTCCTGCCTCTTTAGCCGCAGAGGTTTTAGCTAAAATTTCTAGTCTGCCACTGGCTTCATCTGAGCAAAAGTTTTCTAACCGCAATCATGATGAAGAACTTTATTCTGCTGAGGCAAACCCATGATTTTTGTTGACACAGGAGCCTGGTTTGCGAGCATTGTACCTTCCGATTCGGATTATTCAGTAGCTTCTCAGTGGCTATTACAGAATACAGAGCCGCTATTGATCACTGACTATGTTATTGATGAGACGTTGACACTATTGCGAATGCGGCGAGAACAGCAGAGGGCGATCGCACTAGGAGAAGCCTTCTTCTCTGGACGGCTATCAAGCATTTATTATCTAACGGATGAGGACATCCGCACAACCTGGCAGATATTTCGTCAATTTTCCGATAAAGCCTGGAGCTTTACTGACTGCTCCAGCAAGCTAGTTGTAGAGAAACTAAATATTTCTCTTGCCTTTGCTTTCGACAATCATTTTCGTCAATTTGGTTCTGTAAAAGTTTTACCATAGTCATTAGCTATTAATTTTATTTATGCTTGCAATCACTAATGCTATTTGTCTTCATCTAATTCTGCTATCTCAAGTTTTTTTGAATAAATTATTAAGAGCTAAATATGATTAAATCTTTTGATCAAGCTCAGACATGTGAAGATAGATTAATTCCATTAGAAAATGTAATTAGAGAGATTGGAATAACTACAGTTTTCCTGAAGGAATTTGTGTTTTATATCATGAATGAATTTCGGACTTATTTCTCCCTCCTTAACGTGTAAATCATGAACTACTTAACCTATAGCTACCTTTTGACACCCCTTCATACTGGAGCAAGCTCTGAGGCTGGTAATCTTATGGGCATTGCTCGTGAAGTGCATACTGAATTCCCATATTTACCGTCGTCGTCCCTGCGTGGCAAAATTCGTTCAACTTTAGAAGCTATACAACCTGATGAAGCAGGTGTTTTCTTTGGGGAACGTATTAAAGATGGACAACAGCCAACAGAAGGAGAGGTTTGGTTTGCCGATGCAACTTTGTTGCTGTTCCCCATAGCTTCATACAGCCACCAGTTTGTATGGATTACCTGTCCAATGTGGCTGAGTCGCTGGAATCGGTGGTTACAAGATGAAGAACTACAGAAATTAATTGTTGAATGGCGATCGCTCTTAAACAAAAAGCCAGACGAAGGAGGCAAAAAAGCGCTCGCATCTGTTCCTGGTAATCAGATCTATTTGCAAGGAGCTTTGCTGAATTCGGAAGATTTCCAATCAATTGACTCGAAGGCGGCTTGTTGGAACTATTTCCAAAAACTTCCCGATAGTAATGACATTCTTGATTTAGAGAATAAGCTAATCATTTTGTCAAATGACGACTGTGCAGGACTCACAGAAATTGGATTACAGCGTGAGGTTCGTGTTGCCCTTGGTGATGAAAAGGGGCAAAAGGTTGCGAAGCATGGTTCTTTCAGATCTGAAGAGGCAATTCCATCTGAAACTGTTTTATTTTTTCCGTGGGGATTAAAACCAGCCAAAGATGAAGAAAAAACTAAAAAGGTACGTGAATGTCTTTCTAAAATTCTTAATGAGCGTCTGCAATTTGGCGGACTTGAAGGCTTAGGCCGTGGTTGGACAGCTAACACCACAGTTAACTTAAATTCTCAGCAAGGGAACGTAGACAATGCTTAAACTAGATACGCGATATTTTAGTCAGTTTGCTTACACAGGCTTGGAGGAAGTGAAAAAGACTGTTGATGAAGAAAATTACAAAAAAGCTACCTCTATTGTACAGGGTCTCCCCTCCTACATTTCTACTTGGGGATTGCATCGACTTTGCGGCGATGGTATCAAATACGCTCAGACAAAATCAGAAAATACTAAATATAAAGGACAGGTTTATCAAGAATTTCTAAAGACCCTTCAAAGCTTGAGTAAAGTAGATTTCAACGATCAGTGCCCACAAACTCTCATTAAAATGGATCTGACAATCTACACTGGACTCAATCGCTTAGCAATTGAATTAGCACGGGAATGGTCTTTCTGGGCACCAGCAATTTTAGGAGAGGCGGAAGAAACATGAAACCAAGGAATACAGGAAATCGTAGCTCGCCTAAATCACTTGCAGACGTTTGGCAAGAGTTTATTCAGTCAGAACTTAGACAAACATCCAAAGTAGGTAAAGCTTTTGAAAAGGGCACTTTTTATGGACTTGAGAATAAAGTCTTGACTTGCTATTTTGAAGATGAGGATTCTGCAAAAAAAGCGAAAGGTCAAATTGAACCTCTGAAGAAAAAGTTACCTTCAGCGTTAGGTCTCTGCGATCGCGTGCAGATCTATATTGGGAAAATTCCACAGGTTTCGTTATTTCCCCGCACTCCATTACAAACTCTCTGTGTAGAGGAACCTGATATTTATAACCAGAAAAGTCCTAAAGCTCTGTTAGAGGCCGCCCAAAAAGCAGAAATTCACTGCCATACTATATACGATCGGTTGAAACAGCGTACCGAGTCTTTAGTTATAGAAGGCGGTGTTGCTTTTCTTATGTCTTTTAACTGGAGGCTTAGGGTTGGGGGAACACGAGGTTTTTTAGAATTACTCCTTCCTGTCTTCCATCCTGTTTTTGGTGTGCCCTATATTCCTTCTTCTTCCCTTAAAGGAGCTGCAAGAGCTTGGACAAGACAAAATGGAAAATCGGCAAATGAGATTAGCAAAATCCTAGGACATTTAGACGGAAAAGTTGCTCAAGCTGCCAAAGTTGAATTTTTAGATGCTTTCCCTATAAAAAAATGTTTGAGTGTGGACGTAGCCACTCCTCAGTGGCGTTGGCAAAGTAAAAATGTTTTTTACAAACCAGAACCACATCTGCTATTGAGTATGGAGCAACCACAGTTTTTGTTCGGTCTGTGCCCCACTAAACCGGAGAATGCTCACTACGTTCCAGTTGTAGAGGAATGGCTTAAAAATGCTCTCAAATCTGGCATAGGCTCTCGTGTTAGTGGCGGTTATGGTCGAGCATTAGGGCAGTCTTCCTTGTCATCCCAGAGCCAAAGCTACCGTTTCGAGCTATGGACTCAAGGGATGTATGGTAGCGAACCACCATCAAAACAAAATAGCTGGAACGGCAATCCTGAATTTCGCCCTACGGCAGTTCGAGGAATTTTACGCTACTGGTTTAGAGCCTTTGCTTTAAGATTTTACGAGCCATCGATTTGTCAAACTTTGGAAGATACAATATTCGGCAAACTGAGTCAGCAAGGTAAAGTTTCTGTCAGCGTCATCTACAATCCGCCTTCTCGAATAGACCCTTACCGATACGATGGCAACATTTATCCTTACCGATACGATGGCAACATTTATCTGGAAGCTACTGAGAAAAGATATTTAAGTTTACTCAAATGGCTTCTAGTTTTTACAACACAT
>JAAUTN010000127.1 GCA_012031415.1 Leptolyngbyaceae cyanobacterium SM1_4_3
CAGGAATGTTTGCAGCACGGGTAAACTCTTGCAGGGTCTTTTCGTAAGCCTGCTTTGACATCTCGGGGGAATTTCAATCTCTAGACCAACCTGGCTAGCGGGAAGCTTTTCCTGAGTAACTTTCATCGAACCTCTTGTGGCACAGTTGCAAGGATGCTGATTTTCAGCGCTGCTGCAATTAGCTATGTTAGCTGATCCTGAACAGACATAAATGTTGCAGGCACAAATCTCATCAACTCATTACACCTTAACTCTAGTAGCATCCTCACTTCCGTCATCAGGATGCCCTGTCAAAAAATATCCAGGCTTACATTTGTTTACAGTTGTTAAGACTGAGGCACGATCCGCTATGATTCAGGAAACATTTTACTTTTGCTGCCCTTTGAAGGGCTGGCTGTTGAGATAAAAAACTTTACAAATGTTTCTTTAAGTTTGAGTTGCTTCTACCTTTCAAAATTTCTGATGTTCCTTTGAGTTGCTTGCTATTAGATTACAAGCGCTGGAGATATAAGGCTTTTATTTAGCTTTAGGGCTGGTTCCCGCAGTCAGTCCGGCGAATGTTTCACGAAATAAACCTACTCTCATCTCACCTGAAGTGAACTGGGGTTGCGAAATCTTTATCCAAACGCTCGAAGTCAAAATTTAACCGCTTGGAGTCGAAGTCATAATTACTGGAGGAAGTCAATTTGCCACAAACCTATCGAGTTGCAATTTTGGGGGCAACTGGGGCTGTCGGTACGGAACTGCTGCAATTGCTAGAAAGTCGCCATTTCCCGATCGCCCACTTAAAGCTGTTAGCATCTCCTCGCTCTGCCGGACAAAAACTGTTCTTCAAGGGAGAAGAGTTGCGGGTTGAGGCAGTTAGCGATCGCGCTTTTGACGACGTTGATTTGGTTCTCGCTTCCGCTGGAGGCTCTATTTCTAAAGCCTGGGCAAGTAAGGCGATCGCCGCTGGAGCCGTGATAATCGACAATTCCAGCGCCTTTCGGATGCAGTCTGGCGTGCCCCTGGTTGTGCCAGAGGTTAACCCCACAGCCGTCGCCTCTCACCAGGGCATCATCGCCAACCCCAATTGCAGCACTATTCTGATGAACGTTGCGGTTTACCCGCTACATCAGGTTCAACCCGTGCGGCGAATCGTCGTCTCGACCTATCAGTCTGCCAGCGGAGCCGGGGCAAGAGCAATAGAAGAGGTCAAACAACAGGCTCAGGCGATTTTGCAGGGAAAGGAACCTGTCACAGAAATTTTTCCGTATCCTCTTGCCTTCAACTTGTTTCCTCACAATACGCCGATTAACGAACAGGGGTATTGTGAAGAAGAGATGAAGATGGTCAACGAAACCCGAAAAATCTTTGATACCCCTGATTTACGGGTAACAGCGACCTGCATTCGAGTTCCCGTTTTGCGGGCCCATTCGGAAGCGATTAACCTAGAGTTCGATTGCCCCTTTAGTGTCGCTGAAGCACGAGAAATTTTGACTCGGGCACCGGGGGTAAAACTGGTAGAAGATTGGCAGGCGAACTATTTTCCCATGCCAGCAGAGGCATCAGGGCAGGACGATGTTTTGGTCGGTCGCATTCGTCAGGACATTTCCCATCCCTGCGGCTTGGAGCTTTGGCTCAGCGGCGATCAGATTCGCAAGGGGGCGGCTCTCAATGCGGTGCAGATTGCCGAACTTTTAGTTGCTCAAGATCTGCTGCATTCAGCGCAGCAGCGGGAGGCGGTGGGCTTTAAAGGTTAAGAATTGGAATTTGGGGAGGGATTTCTCTAGCGGTTGTATCTCTAGCGGTTGCATGGGATTACCGTCCCTGGAAAGTTGAGGAGTGAGTTTAAGTGTGAGCAATTTTGGTAAGGTTTTGACGGCAATGGTTACGCCGTTTCAGGCAGATGGCAGCGTGGATTACGCTGTGGCTGAAGCGTTGGCAGCGCATTTGGTGGATCACGGCACAGACAGTTTGATTGTGTGTGGCACCACTGGCGAGTCACCTACGCTAAGCTGGGATGAGGAGTATGAGTTGTTTCGGGTTGTTCAGCAAGCAACCGCAGGAAAGGCTAAGATAGTAGCGGGAACGGGTTCAAATTCTACTCAAGAAGCGATCGCCGCAACCCAAAAAGCGGATAAGCTAGGTCTACATGGGTCATTGCAGGTTGTTCCCTATTACAACAAGCCGCCACAGGTTGGGCTATACCAACACTTTCGGGCGATCGCTGAGGCAACCCCTGATCTGCCGCTGATTCTCTATAATATTCCTGGTCGAACTGGGCAAAACCTGCTCCCTGAAACCATTGCTCGTTTGGCTGAGATTCCAAACATCGTTGCAGTCAAGGAAGCGAGTGGAAACCTAGAGCAGGTCAGTCAGATTCGCCGCTTGACACCCCTGGAATTCAGCATTTACAGTGGCGATGACTCCCTTACTCTCCCAATGTTGGCAGTTGGTGGGCAAGGAGTAATTAGTGTCGCCAGTCATCTAGTAGGCGATCTGTTACAGCAAATGATTCAAGCTTTTGCTGACGGTCAGACTCAAGCTGCAACCCAAATTCATCTTCGGCTTTTTCCTTTGTTTAAGGCTCTCTTCACTACAACTAATCCGATTCCCGTCAAAGCTGCACTGAAGCTACAGGGTTGGCAGGTTGGCACTACCCGTCTACCTTTAGACGACGATTTAAGCAAAATTGACTCGCTGCTTCAGCCAGTGATGCGCGATCTGGCTCTATTGCAAGCAAACCAGCAAACCAATTAAATTGCTTAATCTCAAGTTGCTTAATCAGGTTTTCCGACAACTAAATAGTTCTGTTCAATCGTCATAAATCCATAGACCAGTTCGTCCTACGGCTTGTCTACTTAACTGCTGAACCTTAGCAACTGAACTGTTTTGTGCAGCTTAAATGCACTACTCAGTGTCGCTAGATTCTCTATACAAATCCACACCATACAAATTCTTCTAAACCCTGTTTCAAGGACATACATGAGTCAAACCGAATCTTCAACAGCCCTTAAAATCATTCCTCTGGGCGGACTGCACGAAATTGGCAAAAACACCTGCGTATTTGAGATCAACGATGAAATCGTCTTGCTTGATGCAGGCTTGGCATTTCCCACCGATGGAATGCACGGGGTCAATATTGTTTTGCCTGATACAACCTATCTGCGCGAAAATCGCCACAAGATTAAAGGCATGATCGTCACTCACGGTCATGAAGACCACATTGGCGGCATCCCCTTTCACCTCAAGCAGTTTGATGTGCCCGTAATCTACGGACCTCGTCTGGCGATGGCGCTGTTGGAAGGAAAGTTGGAAGAGGCGGGCGTGAGCGATCGCACCGAACTTAGGACCGTTCGCCCCCGTGACATGGTGCGAATCGGCAATTCTTTCTTCGTTGAATACATTCGCAATACGCACTCAATTGCGGACAGTTTTACGGTTGCTTTGCACACCCCTGTTGGGGTAGTCATCCACACGGGAGACTTTAAAGTTGACCACACTCCAGTTGATGGCGAGTTTTTTGACTTCCAGAGGCTAGCTGAGCATGGTGAAAAAGGCGTACTTTGTCTCATTAGCGACTCGACCAACTCTGAAGTACCTGGAAGTACTCCTTCTGAGCGATCGGTCTTCCCCAACCTTGATCGCGTCTTTAGTCAGGCTCAGGGACGGCTGCTGGTGACGACCTTTGCCTCGTCGGTGCATCGCGTCAACATGATTTTGGAACTGGCGAAGAAGCACAAGCGGGTCGTTTCTGTTATTGGTCGCTCCATGCTAAACGTCATCGCTCATGCCCGCAACTTGGGCTATATCAAGTGCGAAGATGACCTGTTTGTGCCGCTCAACATGGTCAACAAAATGCCCGATGAGCGAGTGTTAATCCTGACGACAGGATCTCAGGGTGAGCCAATGGCTGCTATGACCCGAATTGCGAATCAGGAACATCGCCAGGTAAAAATTCGCAAGGGCGACACGGTTGTCTTCTCTGCAAACCCAATTCCTGGCAACACGATCGCTGTGGTTAACACCATCGATAAGCTGATGATGCAGGGAGCCAATGTGGTCTACGGTCGCGACAAAGGCATTCACGTTTCCGGGCATGGTGCCCAGGAAGACCAGAAACTGATGATTGCACTCACCAGACCTAAATTCTTCCTGCCCGTTCACGGCGAGCATCGGATGCTGGTCAAACATTCACAGACAGCTCAAAGCATGGGCATTCCAGCGGAAAATATGGTGATTATCAACAATGGTGATGTCGTAGAGCTAACTCCCGATAGCATCGGTATTGGCGGTAAAGTTCCCTCTGGCATTGAGTTGGTCGATGCCTCCCGTTCTGGGGTGGTGCATGAGCGCGTTCTCAAGGAGCGGCAGCAGCTAGCTGAGGATGGGATTGTCACTGTAGCGGCTGCGGTTGGCTGGGAAGGGAAACTGATTGCCAAGCCAGAGGTTCATCTGCGTGGCGTGGTTACGTCTGTGGAGAAATCTCGACTGGAGAAATCAATTTTGCAGACGATTGAGGGACTGTTGGGCGATCGCTGGAAAGAATTCACCCACAGCTTTGGCGATGGCGAAATCGACGTAGACTGGACAAAACTTCAGGCGCAAATTGAAACTGAACTACGCCGACTGCTTCGCAAAGAACTTCAAAGTAACCCGCTGCTAGTCTTCCTGATGCAGAACCCAACCGAGTCTTCTAGGTCAACCCGGCGAGAAAGAGAGACCGCTAAGGTTGCTTCATAACTTCTATCTATTCCTTTCCCGGTTGACGATCAGGGGCTAAAAGGTCAAGGGTGCATCCCTAACCTTTTAGTGGAAAAGGAGGCACCTCACGACGTGGGGTGCTTTTCTATGGGGCACAGACCTATAATCTTTACAGAATTTATCAAGCCTTCGTGAACTTCCCGAAATTTGCTTTTCCAATTTGTAGAAGATGGGTGATATCACTCACTCAAATTTTGTCTGAGTTGGGCATGATGTCTGCGTCACCAACCGGAATCCCAATTCCATTTGTCTACTGGAATCAAGGAAGGCACAATGAAGGCATCAGATTCTTCTACTCAAAGCACCCCTAAACATCGCGTTCTTCTTCCAGGTTGGGTTTGGCTCCCTGAAGCTGAGTCTATTCAATCAAAACACACTGCTGGTAAGACAGAAATTTTTGCTCCTGCGGAGCCACTGCCAAACCCCAATAACAAGCTAGACCTATTCAAACCGCTACGCCAGTGGCTTGACCAGACCGAGTTTCATAATCCCAAGTTGGCCCACCTGGTTTGCAGGATGATCCCATCTCAATGTCCGTTTGAACGCGATGTTGTGTTGTTTGGGCGCACCCTGCTACAGATTCCGCCGCTGTGCAAACTTAACCCAGTTTACGAGCAGGTAGTGAGCCTGCGCTTTCGCGCCCTGTGCTACCTGGCTGATGACTGTGGTGAAGATGTAACGCCGTACTGCTAGCGCCGACTAAAGAACGCTGGAGGACTCTGCATCACCACTGGCTTGCTCTGCCCCAGGTAGCTCCAAGCAATAGCCCGCCCCATAAACTGTTTTAATATACCGGGGATGGCGAGGGTCAGGTTCCAGTTTGGTTCTTAGATGTCGAACGTGAACTCGAATAGTTTCAATGTCGTCGTCTGGATCATAGCCCCAGACTTCTCTAAGAATTTCGCTGGGAGACACCGTTTGCCCGTGACGCTGGAGTAAGCAGTGTAGCAGTTCAAACTCCAGGTGGGTTAGCTTAACAGTTCTGTCAAACCAAATTGCCTCCAGTCTCTCCGGCACCAGCGTCAGGGAGCCATAGCTAAGAATCTCGCTGTGCTTTGCGGCCTGAGGAATGCGATCGGTTCGTCGCAGTAGTGCCCTAACCCGCGCCAGCATTTCTTCAACTTCAAAAGGTTTGGTCAGGTAGTCATCAGCACCCGCATTAAACCCCTCTACTTTATCCTGGGTCTGACCCAGTGCAGTTAACATCAATACTGGGATATCGGCAGTACGCTCATCTCGACGGAGGCGCTGACAGACTGTAAAACCATCTACTTTGGGCAGCATGAGGTCTAGCATGATCAAATCTGGCAAAAGCTGGAGTGCCAGGGCCTGACCCTTAATGCCATCTGGTGCTTGACTGACATCATATCCAGCCATTTCCAGGTTTACAGCGACTAATTCTGAGATTGCGGGGTCATCGTCGATGACGAGTATCCGGGGCATCATTAAATAATTACGATGAGTGGTTTTTAGATTTAGCCAGGAATCTGTGTAGGATTGAGAAGATTCCTGTACAAATTATAAGCAAGGATTCTAAATTCTTTCTGAGGAATACGGAACTGGCTTACAAGTTTTGATTTTCTAATAGAGGGATCTTACTTCATTGTGCTTTTAGCTACTGAGAGTAGTAGCAGTAATGATGTGAGTATTTGCGTTTTGAAAAGGCGATCGCCCCAAACCCACTCGAATTAAAATTAGCAGCAAATCCTGGAGCAGAAAGAGCTTCTGTCAGTCTGGTAATCCAGCTAAGCTAGAAGCAGAACATAAAATCTGAATGATATCAGAGGTAAGTTTTTGATCCTACTGATCGCTGCTGTTTTGGCTCTGATAGGAGCGCTTGCCTACTGGTCTAAACTGTGTCGCGCAATTTATGAAGCTCCTCAACTTCACAGGCGATTTAAAGGGGATGATGTAAGGGTAGAAGTTGGGGAGCGGGGCGCTCCTTGCGGGGATGACATATTTGCCCAAATTGCTCCGATAGAAGGCACTACCGTTTCGGTCATCGTTCCAGCTTACAACGAAGCAGAAAATATTCAGGGTTGCCTTTTCTCTATTTTAGACAGCACAGCGCTCTCGTCCGAGGTTTTGGAAGTTTGGGCTGTAGATGATCAGTCCACCGATGAAACACTGGCGATCGCCCACGCTTTCCAACAGCACCGCCACGATCCCCGACTTAAGATACTAGCCGGAAAGCCTAAACCAGAGGGAGAAGTCTGGGTAGGAAAAAATTGGGCTTGCACTCAGGCGGCCGAGCAAGCCAGCGGTGACTTTCTGTTGTTCCTAGATGCAGATGTGCGGCTCAAGCCAGAGGCGATTGAGACAGCCATTCAAGCGGCGCAGAAAGAACAAATTGATCTGTTAAGCTGCGGCCCTGCGATTGTTTGTGGCTGTTTATCAGAATGGCTGGTGCAGCCGCTGATCATCAGTACAATTTTGGTTGGATTTGACTTTGGGACAGTGAATGATCCTAAGACCGAGACGGCTTTTGCGGCGGGGCCATTCATGTTTTTTCGGCGTTCTGCCTACGAGAAGGTGGGGGGACATCGGGCTGTCGCGGCTGAGGTAGTCGAAGATGTGGAACTATCGCGGCGGGTCAAATCGAGTGGGCTGAAGCTGCGCTACCTGCTGGGGTCAGAGCTAGCCGCTGTGCGGATGTACCGCTCGTGGAGCGCACTTTGGGAAGGCTGGACAAAAAATCTATATGCAGGTTCGGGTCGCAATCTGGGCGCAATGCTTTCGTTTACCGCTCTAATTTTGCTGGTTTGTACAGTGCCCTGGGTTGTGCTGCTGGTTGCTGTGGTAAAGTTTCTCTGGGTTGGCTTGAGTGTAGGGGAAGGAGTGGCGTGCGCCTTTGCCGATACCGCAGGGGTCGCCCTCTCTATCATCACAATTGGCTTACAATACGATGTTCGACGACGTAGTGCAAAGGTTTCTCAGATTTTGCCGCGCTACTGGTGGTTGACGGGGTTAGGAGGGGTGTTGGTGGGGCGATCGCCCTCGGCTCCATCATCAAAACTGAGACAGGCTGGGGCTGGACATGGCGAGGCAGGTCTTTGAGGCAGGTTAAGGTGGGAGAACCTTAAGGTTCAACCTTAGATTTGAAGTTTCAATCACTCGTTGCGTAGATTGACCGTAATTCGGCGATCGTATTTAGCGTTTTTAGCCCTTCTTGAATTGCCTTCAGCACGTCCACATCCTGAATTTTATAAATTTCAGGCAAAAGCCTTAGCCCGTCACTGCCGAACTTCAATTCCAGTCCTAGCTCGATTCCTGCTAGCATCCCATCTCGCAATCCCTGCTGAATGCCCTGCTGAATGCCCTGCTGAATGCCCTGCTGGAGTCCTTCTTGAATGCCTTCTTGCTTTGCCATGCGTTCAATGCTGCTGATGTAGGGCATTTGGTTCTCCTGCTGATAGTGCTGTAAATCTTGGCGAAAGTCTGCTTCCAGGTTTTCTGGTAGGGACATCAGCCAATCGATGAACCGAAATAGATTCAGGACATCTTGCCGCTGGTAGCCGCGTTCGTACAGTCGGCGGGTCAGGTAAAACTTCCACTCTTTGCGGCTGAGCAAATCCTTGCGGGTTTCCTGTGCCTTCAGGTGAGCCATGATCACCGTAGCAAAGGGGTTGTTGCTGCTTTCTAAAGCTTGCCACTGTTGCCCATAATCCAGCAATTTTACAGCAGGAAATTTAAAGCTGATGGCACAGCCCCATAATTCTGATTGAAATTGTCCGGGTCGCCAGGTTGGACGGGAATCGCTGAGAACGGCGAGACTGGCAATAGAGCGGTTGTAGCGACCCCTTGCGGGTGTCGCGAAGCGCGCGCGCAAACGATAGTTATACACAAACATCCGCTCTGAAAAGTCTGATTCTTCCCGATTCTGCACCTCAATGTGAATGAGAACCCAGGTTTCATCACCATTGGTTCGCCAAACTCTGACCAGCTTATCTGCTAGTCGTTTGCCCAGTTCAGCATCTCGCACAATCTGCTGTAACTCGGTATTGAAAATCCTATAACTTGTCTCCAATTAATGCTTACTACGCTTAATCTAGTTTTGCTCTGTCTAGCTTCCCACAGGCTGATCGATTGGGCGTTGTATATGTGTACTAGAGTAATAATCTATGTAGCTCTTCTTGAAACCTAGAATCTTTAGAATAACTCTGTTAAATAGTGATTCGTATGCATTGGTAAGTTTCTCCATCTTACGCCGCTCCAACTCGTCAGACATATCAATGGATGAATGTATCATAGTATGTCTTACCTTCATTGCCTCTTCTTCAATTGAACCTATCGATAGTTGAATTTCCTCAAAAAACTTCTTGAGAACAGCGTTAACACCTAGAGGATAAGAATACGCTCCACGAATCTTAGACAGAAGATTATGACTACCAGGTCTGGTTTTTAATTTACTCTCTATGGATTTTAGCTCCTCTTTGAGAAGGGTATTGAAGTCTACTTTAGACATATAATTACCTTGTAATTTTATTTTTCTATACTTTAAGTAATCCGCTGCTAGTGTTTCAATTCCAGCAGCTAAAGTAGGAAGGTTGTCGCCAATCGGTAGCTCTCTAAATAACCAAAAGCGATGGAGAACCTCATTAAGCCTAAGCAAATTTCTCAAAGAGAGATAACTAGGAATTAATTGTTGTAAAACCTCTTCTGTTTTTATTTCTGATCTTGCTTCAATGTCTGCTGGAATTTCTTTAAGACTTATAGGTGGCAACGCCGTTCTTTGACATAAAGTTATTAAATTATGACCTAATGAATAAGGTGGATTTCTAGTAAACTCCTCAATTGAATAGCCAGATTTGCTGTATTTGGTAAAACCAACACTTAATAATTGACATCCTGCAACAAGACTGACAATTTCCGCTATTGATTCTCGTTTATCAACCTCAGGAATACCACCCCATTCCTCTCTATATTCAATTCCCAAACAATTCGACCATTCTGGAGTTAGGTGATTTGGGACAGCGTGAATTAGAAATCCAAAGTTCTCTAGCTCAATAAATGTATAATCTAATCTGGCAGCTTCCTCGTCAGGAAAATTAAAGCTTCTATTCTCTAAATCTAATCTGTTTCTATCATATTGAATTGATATATCTCTCTTCGTAAATCGACTATGAAATCCCTTTTCAGGAGCATTCAAATACCATTCAGTTAACCATCCCAAATTTTCGGGTTCTAAAGTTTCAGGATCACTAAAATGTAGATTCGATACAGAAAAATTAGCCTCGAAACGTAAGAAACTATAATTTAGATTTCTATCTCTTCTAAATTCAGGAAATGATTCAGCAAAGTTGAAGAAGCAATGATTTAGTTTGTAAGTCCCAATGTTATCAGAAATTTCAAAATTTAAGGGGATGATGAAATTGTCTGTTTCCAATTTATTCCATTTATCTATCCATTCCCCTAGCTCATCCTCATCAGATACTTTTCCCTGAAATTTTGCATTAATCTGATACGCATCGTTTCTATATATCTCGATTCTTTCTATACTAGATGGAAGGAGTTCTGATACGAACGGTGTCTTAATTTCATACCCCTTTTGAAGTCCTTCCCACTCCAACTTTGAAATAAACCTCATATACAAACTCACATAAATAGCATTTCTTCTTATAAAGATATTGAACTCATAAAAGTTGTTGAACCCCGCTTCTCTGAGAAAGGATACTCATCAAAATCTTGCTTGTTCAACTAAATTAAGCAGTCTAACTGATTGATCAGTTAATGAGGATATTAGGAAGATTATCCCTTGCTTTAGATCTGTTCTTTTTCAGCTTGAGCGTTTAGTGCGTATTCCTTGAAACGCTCTAGGTCTGCTTGAATAGTGGATTCTACCACGCGACCCAGGAATAAGTTGTCCATTAGCCGACCTAGCCAGCCTGGAATTGCATAGGCGACGGTTAATTTAACGACGCTGCTGTCTCCCCGGTCGTAGAAGCGAATTGCGCCCCGGTTGGGCAAGCCATCGACTGATTCCCATTCGATGATTTGGTGGGGCGTGACTTTGAGAATGCGGGAGAGCCAGCTAAATTCTAAGCTGCCTGTGGCTAGCTTCCAGCGTGACAATTCGGGGTTGTCTTCCAGGACTTTGACGGAATCGATCCATTTCATCCAGCGGGGCATCTGCTCCAGGTCAGACCAGAGGCTCCACACCAACTCCATAGGAGTTTCTACTTCAACCTGAACGCTGTGTTCTAACCAGTCGGGCATAGGGGGAAAGGGAAAGGATGAGGGATGAGGGATGAGAATCAAGAAAAAATGAACGTGTTTGGCACCAGTAGGTTTTTATTGGTGTTTCTCAAACTTCATTGTTTCAGAATTGCTTGGGCGGCTTGGCGACCTGAGAGGGTGGCTCCTTCCATGCTGTCGATGTAGTCTTGCTGGGTGTAGCTGCCTGCGAGAAAGAAGTTGGAAATGGGAGTTTTTTGAGCGGGGCGGTAGGGGTCCATGCCAGGGGCTTCGCGGTAGAGCGATTGGGCTAGCTTGACGACACTATACCAGGTCATGTTTAACTCGCGGGAGGAGGGGAAGAGATCATGCACCTGTTTGAGGACGTGTTGGGCGATCGCTTCATTATTCTGCTTAATAAACGGATCACCCGGAGTTAACACGACCTGCAACAAGGAACCCTGACCTTCGCGGTAGTAATCTCCGGGGCTGGTCAGCGCCATATCTGCAAAACACGAAAAATCTGCATCTGGCGTATATAGCAAATTGTCCATTCCGGCGGCGTGGTCAAGCTGTTTGCGCTCTGCGTCGTTGTGCAGTTCTGTCACCCAGCCATCAAAGCGAAGCTGCACCGTCGCCACTGGCACAGCATCCAGTTTGTAAATATTGTCAAATTCAGACCATTGCCGCCATTCGGAGGGCAAAAGTCGCTGAATTCCGGGTACGTCACAGGCGCAGACGTAGGTATCGGCGGTGATCGTTTCCTGATCTTCTCCTTTGGCGATAACCAAACCTGTCACTCGCGTCTGTGCGCCTTCTCCTTCAAACAAAATTTGTCGTACACCTCGACGGGTATGAATTTTGGTGCCGCGTGCTTCCAGGTAATCGATAATCGGCTTGTGCAAATATTCGTAGGGCGACCCTTCTAGCATTCGCAAAATTGAGGCTTCCGTTTTGGCGGCGAAAAACTGGAAGATGGTCAGCATACAACGGGCAGAGATATTCTCGGTGTCGATGAAGCCCAATGCATAGGCGATCGGATTCCACATTCGCTTGAGGCTGCCGTTTGAGCCACCGTGACTGCGAAACCAGTCGGCAAAGCTGATTTTGTCGAGGTCGCGAATGGTTTTCATCGCGCCTTCAAAATCAATTAAGCCTCGCACAAGGGGACTGGTGCCGAGGGCGATCGCATTCATCGCCTTGTCCTGCAACGACAACTGAGAAGTTGTGAAAAATGCCTTCAACCCGTTAAATGGCGCTCCGGTAATGAAGCGAAAATCCAGCGCCCCGGTTTGCCCGCCCCGGTTTACAAAGGTGTGAGTGTGTTCTTTGAGGCGTAAGTTGGCGATCGCCCCCACCTTTTCCATCAGCGCGAACAGGTTGTAATAGCAGCCAAAGAAAACGTGCAGCCCCATCTCAATATGGTTGCCCTCTGGGTCAACCCAGCTTCCCACCTTGCCGCCTACAAAGGGGCGCGATTCAAAAATTTCTACCTCGTGTCCGGCATCGACCAGATCAACGGCAGTGGTCATGCCTGCCAAGCCCGCTCCAACGATCGCAACTCGCATTCTGATTCGTCTTTAGATTCCTTTGCATAGTGTAGTGGAAATAGAGGTTAAATTCCCTGACCGATCAGAGTTCGAGATTCTTCTGCCATGTTTTGAAGCAAATTTGCTGAGCAGTGTCTCCTCGGCGGCGATAAAGTTGGGCAGCCTGTTCGTAGTCTCGGACGGCAGCGCTGCGGTTTCCGGTCAACACCTGGGCGTGGGCGCGGCCTCGGTAGGCTTCGGCGTTGTTGGAATCTAGCTGAATGGCTTGGGTAAAGCTGGCGATCGCCTCCTCGTGCCGTTCTGCCTGGCTCAGCCCATAGCCTTGCTGGTAAGCCTGGGAAGAGGAGTTTGCTGTAGTTGGGCGAGCGCTCTGGCAAATGCGATTCAGGTCAACGACTTGCCCGGATGAAAAAACGGCAAAACAGCCCTCCCGCTCTTGTGATACGGCGGCTGTTTGATGAGTCAATAGGAGAGCAGCCAAAGCGGTGAGAGTAGCTAAAGGTTTCATGTCTTTCTTTGCTTTGTGTGACACGAAGTTTACAGCGATTGTTAAGGGAAGCTACAAGCTTGGGGTAGCGTTATCTGTAGGGGATTAAGATCTGCGACTTCTTTGAGAAGTCGCAGATCTTAGTGAGAAGTCGCAGATCTTAGCGCTTTATTGTTACCGACGCTTTATCCCAACGAGTAATGCCCCGATCGCCAAAACACCTGCAGCGGAGACAGGTTCGGGAACACTGGTCGTTTCTTCGATGCGAACGTTATCCAGACCGATAAAGGCAACTCCATCGTCATCGGGTCCGGAAGCGATGAGGCGAAGTTGGTCAAAGGTGACATCGGCGATCGCCACTGTTTGCCGCACCAAGCCATCTTCACCGATGGGTTCAAATGCAGATAGAGCAACTGAAGTGCTAGCCACCACTGTTTCACCTAACAGTGCTTCTAGCGTGAGTGCATTATTGGAGGGTGAGAAGAGCAGGCTAAACAAATCTAAACTTGCTGACGTTCCGGTGGAGCCAGCGGCGATGCGGGTGGAGCCAAATCGCCCAAAGCCAAACTCTTCACCCTCTGCAAAGCTACCAAAGGATAGGTAGTTGGGCGCAGAAAAAGAAGAATCAAATAGTTCTGGCGTAGCGCTTTCAATTGAAAAGAGGGAATTGCGTCAGCCAGTCGCTGATCTAGATCAAAAAGGTGATTCCGCCATCGGTCAACGTTGTTCCGGCAGTTCCTTCAGAGAGGCTATCAAAGGTGGCAACGGCGGCGATCGCCCCAGAACTCATCGCTCCAAAGGAGAGAGTTCCAGCTACAGACAGCCCGGTTATACAGCAAGCTCTTACAGCGTTTAGCATGAAACGATTTCCTTTTTGTAACTTGAATCTGATATTGCTTCTCATGCACGCTGCGCTCCAGGCTGTCCGTTTTCGACAACGAAGGAAGCCAGTGTGCTGATGGGTGCATCGGGTTCGAGGATGGTCGAAACGACGCGATAGTCACTTTGCCAGCGATCGCCATTCAAGTTACAGCGAACGTAGCCGCGAAACGCTCCGTCAAAAAACTTGGTGTGAGGATTTCCGGGCAGAGCGGCTGCGACGGGGGCAATAAATTGAGCCGGGAAGTCCGATGAAATCGAGGTGCCAACAAACTCCGTGCCAATGGTGGCTGAGTTGGGGTTATTGAAATCTGCTTTCAGGTCATGCACCCAGCTAGAGTGGATGTCGCCTGTAATCACGACTGGGTTAGCAGGTTTGCGCTGTTGCAGGAAGTTGAACAGGCGATCGCGAGCAGCCACATATCCATCCCACTGATCCAGATTAAATGCGCCGCTGCTACCGGGACGCGGATCAAAATTGTACTGAGCCAGCATAGTTTGCTGAGCAATCACATTCCAGCGAGAGCCAGACTGAGAAAGCCCGTCAAATAGCCATCGCTCTTGCTCCGTGCCAGTCATGGTTGCAGCGGGGTTAGATGCCTCTGGACAGCGAGGAGCAAGCCCGTCACCACAGGGCTGATCGGTGCGATATTGGCGAGTATCTAGCACGTTGATTTCTGCCAGGTTGCCGAAGCTAAAGCGGCGATAAAGCTGCATATCAGGGCCAACGGGTCGGGCAAAACTCCGCAGTGGCATATGTTCGTAGTAAGCCTGGTACGCCGCTACCCGTCGCTGGATAAATGCCTGACGGCTCTGGTTCTCCTCAGGGATTTCATCGGCGTAATTGTTTTCAACTTCGTGATCGTCCCAGGTGACAATCCAGGGGAAGGCTGCGTGAACGGCTTGCAGACTCGGATCGGTTTTGTAAAGCGCATGACGATTGCGATAATCTGTCAGGCTGACAATTTCTGGGCCGTTGTGCTGTCGGGGGCCATTTGGGTCAGGGCCGTATTCATAGATGTAATCGCCGAGGTGAACCACAAAGTCCAGGTCTTCTTCGGCCATTCGGCGAAACGCTGGAAAGAAGCCATTCTGCCAGTCCTGACAGGAGGCGAAGGCGAAGTTAAGCTGATCGACTGGGCTTCCTAATGCGGGCGCAGTGCGGGTTCTGCCGATGGGACTGAATTCATTCGCAACTTTAAACTGATACCAGTACCAGCGTCCGGGCTGCAATCCACTCACGACGACTCGCACAGAGTGAGCAAATTCAGGAGTGGCGATCGCCGTTCCTCTTAATACCACCTGTCGCATATTCTCATCCGTTGCAACCTGCCATTGGATCGGCACATTCACCGATGGCATTCCGCCTCCATTCAGCGGATCGGGAGCTAACCGAGTCCAGAGGACAACCCCATCAGGTAGCGGATCGCCCGATGCTACACCCAGGCTAAACGGATAGGCAGAAAACCGAGATTGGGCAACCACGGGACGGGCTTGGGAGGCGATCGCCAATCCAGCCAAAGCACCTGCACCCACCAAAAAAGTTCGCCGTTTTGTACGTGTCGATAACCAGTAATTCATAGCGCCCTTCTCTCAAAGACAGTCAAATCTACTTAATCCATCTGCCACAGTGTCGTGAGGACTACTTCAGTTCACTGGGTTTTACTTAACCAAACGTCTTATAGATTGACAGCCTGATATTAATAACTTGTCAAGGAAGTGTTAAATCTTACAAGATATTTTTTGAACTGGTGCAGCCTCTACGCAAAACCGCTTTTGGAAGACGTACCAGGGAGAAGATAGCTGGCTCACATAACCTGCAACGATTTACCAACGGTTTTGTCGCTGCAACCAGATCCGCGTAATTTTGTGAGGGGTATATACTGAAGTAACTCCGCAGCCTCAAACTCTTCCCATGACTGCATTCACTATCAGTCTAGAGCCAGTCATTCACATGACAGATGAGCAATTTTATCAACTCTGTCGAGCAAATCCTGATGTGAAGTTTGAGCGAAATGCAGCCGGAGATCTGATTGTTATGTCACCAACGGGAGGAGAAACGGGCAGCTACAACGCTGAAATTAGCGCTGATTTTGTCATTTGGAATCGTCAAACCCAGTTAGGTAAAGTCTTTGACTCCTCAACTTGCTTTAAATTGCCCAAAGGGGGCAATCGTTCCCCTGATGTGGCTTGGATTGCGCTAGATCGATGGAATCAGCTTGACCGAGAGCAACAGCGAAAGTTTCCACCCATTACCCCCGACTTTGTGCTAGAGCTACTTTCCCCGACCGATACCCTGGAAAAAACTCAAGCCAAAATGCAGGAATATATGAACAGTGGTGTAAAACTAGGATGGCTAATTGACCGTGACAATCATTATGTAGAAATCTACCGAACAGACCAACCGATTGAAGTCTTGAAAAGACCGGAACAGCTTTCAGGAGAAGATGTTTTACCTGGGTTTATCCTTAAGATGAATTTTATTTGGTAAGCAAGCCCAAAATTTCTCCTTCATCTAGTAGTCATTTCCTACGTAGAAAATTTATCCTAAACCCTACCCAAGCGTCAATCTGATAAGCCAGACTAGTGATGCTCTATACTTGATTCAACTTTTGCGTCGCTATGAAGAAAAGCCAACCTTCGCGTTACACAACACCCACTCGACAAGCAGCAACTCGCTCTCGGCAAAACATAACTGCATTTGCTTACTTGGCTGGTGTATTTGTAGTTGGCGTAGTTGTGATTTTATTCTTACAAGGACGATTAGTGATTGGGGGCGTACCTTCGGGCATCATCCTTCAGTTTTTGCAGGATGACCTTGCCCGTTCAGCTTACTTCGGCGGCAACAAAGTCGCACTCCACGATCGCCTAGATGAGATGGGTATTGAGGAAGCAATGAAGGACTATTACCGTCCTCAAATTTCTGATGAGGGCGTGTTAGACCAGCATATTCACCAAATTTTGTATGACCGCACGGGTTATATCGGTGAAGCCTATCAGGTCAACGGGCAAGGGGTCTTGGTATTAAAGGACGATTAGTGAGACGTGAGCGCTAACTATACGCCAGCCTTCAGGAGTTTTGAGCCAGGTTTGGCTTTGTCGCCCAACCTTGTCAGAACCTTGACGCTGAAATTCGGTGTTAACGGTAGCAAAGTCTTGCCCATAGGTAGTAATTACTGTGTTTCTTAAGGTACGAGCGAGGTTAGTGGCAGGACGATTGGCACGAAAGCTGGCGATCGCCTCATAACC
>JAAUTN010000567.1 GCA_012031415.1 Leptolyngbyaceae cyanobacterium SM1_4_3
GAGTGGGGAATTCCCCTATCTCCCACTCCTATCCCGACAGCAGATAGGGAGGTGGGGAACTCAGAGCATCAAAGAAGTTCTTGGGGAAGTGAGGTTGGAGGGTTTGGGCGGCGGGTTGGGGGAGGGGGGCGAGAGGGGCGCGGAAGGGTTGGTTGAGGTGGACGGGGCCGGGGATGGGGTAAAGCGTTTTTTCCCAGGCGTGAAGGGTGGTTTGGCGGAGGTAGGTGAGGGTGTCTAGCTCCAGGGAGGGGAGGGCAAGCTCGCTGTACCAGTTGGGGTAGGTGCCGTAGAGTTTTTGCTGGTCGATGGTTTGTCCGGCATTGCACTCGCGCAGTTCGGGGGGGCGATCGGCGGTGAGGATGAGCAGCGGAACGCGGCTTTCTCTGGCTTCGATCACAGCGGGGTAGAAGTTTGCGCCTGCGGTGCCGGAGGTGCAGATCAAAGCAACGGGTAAGCCTGTGCGACGGGCGATTCCTAAGGCAAAGAAGGCGGCGGAACGTTCATCTAGAATGGCGATCGCCTCTATTCCCTCATGCTCTGCAAAGGCTAACGTGAGTGGGGTAGAGCGTGATCCCGGACAGGCGATCGCGGTTTTGAGTCCCACTCGGCTGAGAGTTTCCACTAAAACCGATGCCCAAACGGAGTTGGTGTTGCTGAAGTTGATTGACATTGAGGGAGGGATGAGGGATGAGGGATGCGAAGACGGGTTAGCTTAGATCTTGTACCAGTGGCGGAAGGCATTGCACTAGTGCCTTGAGATTAATCTCAGGCTCAAAGCTAAAACTCGTTAAAACGAATTGAACCAAGCTTCTAATGATCGTGGATTAAATAACCTGTGGGGTGGGTGTCTCACCCGCCCGGACGGGCAAGATGCCCATCCCACAAAATGGACATTGGGTAATAGACCAGTCTGGTGCAACTCAGAGGGTGTTTGAAAAGTCTAATCTGTACCCCAAAGGACTGTAGGGGCTTAGCATTTGGGCAAAGAATTTTGGGTCTATCTCAGAGTCTACCTGCCGAATGCTAAGCCCTTACAGGGGACATTTGCTACTTCTCAAACATCCTCTCAGCTTTAGCGGGTTTGAGCTTTGAGCCTAAATTTTAATTCAAGGCCGATTTGACACGAAACTTCAGACAAATCCAGGCTCAACTCATCCCTCATCCCTCATCCCTCATCCCTCATCCCTCCCCCTTCACTCCCATCTCTGCAAGTCAGTAAACCAGTTTCTCAATAAGGTGCCAAGCTGACTGCGACGAGTTTCAAAGTTGGCAGCGAGCCAGATGAAGGCGATTCCGACCATTAAGCCAACGATCCACTTCAGCAGCGGGTAGTCAAAGATCAGAATGACTAGTTGATAAAAGGCATTGACCAGGAAGGTGATCGTGCCGACATACAGGAATGCCCGGACGCGCAGGGAAAGTCCTGCAAAAATTGCCACTAAGCTGATGATACCGGGCAAAATTCCGGTTTGGTGATGAAATAGAAGGGCAAATAGGCAGATGATGCCTGAGCCGAGCGTTCGCAGCAGGTGGCGCGGGTGATGTGCGTCGGGGCGTTTTAGGTCTGGGTCAACTTGGGCGATGTAAAGCAGGAATAGCCCAACCAGGCTGGGGTAAAGCAGGTCAAAGGTTTGCTGAATATCGGTAAGCCAGAGGGCGATCGCCCATTCCCCTAACAATAGGCTGAGGTAAGTGAGGCGAATCTGGTGCTGGGTTTGGGCAAATAGCAGGTAGCCGCCTGCGGCAATGACTAAGCTGAGCGGCTGAATGCTAGCGTTAGAAAAGAGCAGCGCCGCCAGGGGTAAAACGTAAGCGGAGCGCTGCCAGGGTTGCGATCGCCAGCCCCATTCTTGCCAGGGCAACAGGTGAAGGATGCAGGCAATCAGGGTGGCGATCGCGCCGCGCCAGGGAAGAATTTGAGCGAGCTGCTCATCGGGCAACAGCGTCAGCCCATAGACCGCAATTCCCACTGCTTCTAAAACGCCTGCATAAACCCAGCCGTCAGCGGCTCTGGAATTTCCCTGGATGCGTCCCTGAGCAATGGCATAGCGCACCAGAAAAATTCCCGTTCCCACGGCTAGCAGGTCATAGGCTGAAACTGAGTATTGAGTGGCGGCAATCAGGAAGCCGCTGCCGATCGCCCAGTGCAGGTGAGCGGCTGTTTTTAGCTCGTCTGCGCTGAGCCGCAGGAAGGGGATCAGCCAGGGGGTGAGGATGCGGTAGACGTAGACGAAGCTGGTGGAGAGGGCAGCGATCGCCACCCGTTGATCTCCAACGCTCAATCCTGCAACCTGATAGAGCAAAATCTCGCAGCCGGAAGCAAATAAACCGATCAGTGCCAGGTAAATCAGCGGCTTAAAGGATTCCTTGCGGCGACCTACGCCGATGGCGATCAGCGATAAGCCCAGCGTGCTTAAGCCTGTCCAATCTTCAACCATTCCCCATCGTAGGGTTGCCCCCAGTGCGCCATAGATCAGCGGCATGACGTGCCAACTGCTGAGAATTTGGCGGTTGTTTGAGCGGCGACTCCACCTGTCGCCCACGAGTTGAGCAGCGAGTCCCAGTGCTAGATTGGCGATCGCCAGGGCTGTCACAGAGCGACCTGTGAACCCCAAGACTTCAATCGTCAGAACTTCCAGTCCCCAGCCAAAGCCGTAGATTGCCCAGTTGGTAGGGCGCTGCCAGCTTCGGTAGGCGATCGCCCCCAGGGTTAGCCCAACGGAGCCGATCGCTAGGGCAGAAGCATACAAAAGCTGCCAGTAAACGCCGAGTGAGTCAAGGGTGAGGCAGAGCAGTTGGAGCAGGCAGAGGGCGATCGCCCAGCCATCCATTGCTCTGGCGTAAAGCTGGGTGAGGGCTGTTGAGCAACGCAACAGGACGCTTCGCCAAACCCAGAGTATTGTTAGCAGAATTGCTCCCACCAGCAGCCAATCTCGTGCTGAAAGCTGCGGCAATCCGGGCAATTCCTCAGCTAAAAGCGTCACGACAAACCCTAAGCCAAAGCCAACGGCGATCGCCGCTGCCGCCAGCCGCCGCAATGTGCGAGTATGCAGCACCATTAGCCCGGTTGCCCAGCCCAGCCCCACTAGCCGAAGCGTGGACAGCGGCAGCGTTAGCACCTGCACGAGTACCAACGCCCACACGCTAAACCAAATCACCGATTGGCGGTGGGGCGCTTGGGTGCGGCTGCCCATCCAGGTGAGGAATAGCGGCACCATCAGCCAGAGCATTCCCCACTCTTGGGGGCTTAACCCGTGTTGCCCAAAGCTAGTTTCTGCACTCGACAGCAGCAGATTGTTTAACCCAAACAGTCCAAAGCTCAAAGCCGCCAGGATAAAGCTAAATGTCCAGCAGCTTTGCCGCCAGAGGGCAGGCGGGTAAGCGGAGTCGAGCCGATTCGGGAGGTTTTGCGTCCAGAAGGCGATCGCTCTACCATTCCGCCGATCCCCGCTACTCCGATTTGTGGTGTGAAGCCCTAAACTCAGACTCCATTCAGCGATCGCTAGTGCTAGCAAAATTCCTGCCCAAATGCCCAGGCTCAGCGTCGGCAGAGTCCAGTCAATGAATGAGAAGAAGGTGAACAGCCCGCTCAGGTGGATGAGGTAGGACGAGGAGCGGTGGGCGGTGAGGTAGGTGGGGGATGGAAGGAGTGGGGGAGTGG
>JAAUTN010000568.1 GCA_012031415.1 Leptolyngbyaceae cyanobacterium SM1_4_3
CGAGGGCTTTCCCCATTCCCCCACTCCCCATTCCCCAACTCACAACATACAGCCCCAAAACGCTCAGACTAGTTCCAATCACCGTATGCGGGCGAGAAAATTTCCAAAAGGCATAAAGCCAGGGGGCATATTTTTGAACCAGGTTCAGCTTGGCAGCACGACGGGAAGAAGAAGACTTTCGCGGAGAAATCTGGCTCATGCAACGCCCAAATAATACTCAGGCTTTATCTTAAGCAATTCGGAGATCGTTTCAAAGACCGAACTTAGCCTAGCGAGTGCCACAGAGCAAGCCAAACTTGATTAAGCCCTGCTGGTAGCCCCGCTGCATCAGCCCAGTGAGAGCGCCGCCTGAATCGTTGTCCAGCCAGAGAAAAGCAAGCCAAACAAGGCAGCAGGCGTAAAAGCTGAATCGATCACGATATCCCAAAATGGAGCTACAGCGGTAGACCAGTCTGCGGTGCGGACGTTTTGAAAGTTGAGCTGATGGGCGATCGCTCATATTCTGGCAATGAAATCACGTGCGGCAGACAATACACCCGATAAATTTCTGCCAAATGCTTTTGCTCGTCTTGGCTCAGCGGTGAATGGGGCGGTTGATCTGGACGGTGGCACCAGGTCGCCATCAAAAATAGTCCGCCTGGTTTCAGCACTCGGTAGCATTCCTGCAAAAATTTAGTCTTGTCAGGCATATGTTCGCCGCTTTCTAGCGACCAGACTAGATCAAACGACTGATCGGGGAAAGGCATATTCAGAGCATCGGCAACCTGGAAGTTCGCGTTGATTCTTGCTGTCGCTGCCCTTTCGGTGGCGCGATTTGCCTGGACGGGGCTGAGGGTGATACCAGTGGCGATCGCCCCAAACTTCTCAGCCAAATACAGTGAACTGCCGCCAATGCCGCACCCTACATCCAAAATTTGCTGCGCTTGACGCACTTCTCCCCATTTCAGCAGTTCTTCAATCAGATCAATTTGCGCCTGCCGTCGCTCTTTACGCTCGTTACCTGCTGCACCATAGTAGCCATGATGCATATGCTCACCCCAGATCTGTTCCCACAGACCTGAGGACGCGTCATAAAATTGCTGGATTTGCTGTTGCAGAGTTGAAGCCATCAGTTGAGAGTAATCTTGATACAAGCACCTTAACTATCTTGAACGAATTAGCCCTTGTTTAGTCGCAAACTTGTTTAATCGCAAATTAGCCCATGACAGTTTCTAGAACGATTTGCCTGGGGTTCATCACGGTTATCGCCATTGGCACCCTGCTGCTGCTCATGCCCTTCTCTACCAGTGAAGGCACCTGGAATGACCCCGTTGTTGCTCTATTTACTAGCACTTCAGCCGTTTGTGTCACTGGGCACATCGTCGTTGATACGGGAACCTACTTTTCTCCTATCGGACAATTTTTTATTCTTGCCCTAATTCAAATTGGTGGGCTGGGATACATGACCGCAACAACTTTCCTGCTTTTGCTAGTAGGGCGCAGGTTTGCACTGCGAGACAAGCTGGCAATTCAACAAGCTTTAGACCGACCCGGCATTCAGGGTGGCGCTCAGGTCATTCGGTCAATTATTGCGATCACGATGATTTTTGAGATCACTGGAATGCTGCTTTTGCTAACCGTTTTCTCCCGCGATTATGATTTGGGCTATGCTCTCTGGCTATCCATTTTTCACAGCATTAGTGCCTGGAATAATGCAGGTTTTAGCTTGTTTCAAGATAGCATCGTTCGCTATCAGTCATCCCTGTTAGTAAACCTGGTAATTTCAGGATTAATTATCTTCGGTGGAATTGGTTATGAGGTGATTTTTGAAATGTACCTCTGGTTGCGTGATCGTCTATTTAATCGACCTGAAAAAATCATAATATCTCTAAATTTCAAGGTTGTTACTAGTACGACAATCATACTTCTGCTGCTTGGAACAGCAGCAATTTTCTTTGCTGAATTAGATAATCCTGAAACGCTTGGCTCTATGAACTTAAGCACTAGAATCATGACGGCTTGGTTTCAAGGGGTGACTCCGCGAACAGCCGGATTCAATTCCATCAATATCGGCGAAATGACAACCGCTGCCCTGTTTATCACAATTGCCCTCATGTTTATTGGAGGAAGTCCTGGCGGCACTGCTGGCGGAATGAAAACCACGACTCTACGCATTCTAACTAGCTCTACAAAAGCAATTTTACAGGGCAAGGAAGAGGTCGTTTTGTATGAACGTCAAGTTCCAATCAACTTAATTCTAAAAGCAATTGGAGTAGTGGCTGGATCAGCCGCAACGGTGATTTTGATGACAACTTTGATTGCATTTACCGATCCAGAAATAGATTTTATTCAACTTTTATTTGAAGTCGTGTCGGGCTTTGCCACTGTTGGACTCTCGACGGGCATCACGGCAGGACTTTCGACTTTTGCCAAGCTGATTTTAGTCGCTACGATGTATATCGGACGAGTTGGGGTTTTGCTTTTGATGTCAGCGATTTTAGGAGATCCAAGCCCTAGCGCAATTCGTTACCCGGAGGAAAATTTATTGGTCGGCTAATGTTGAGCGAATCTGAATCTTGATACCCTAGAAGGGTATGTCTCTCATTCGCTTTAATTAAACATGGGGCTTAGAATAAGTAACCCAGGAGTCAATTTGTGAATTTATCTTCTTTGAGCTTTTTTCGCAGCCTGCGTACTACTAATAAACAGTTTGCCGTAGTTGGATTAGGGCGTTTTGGTCGGGCTGTTTGTTCCTCACTTCACCACTTTGGTTATGAGGTGTTGGGGGTTGATTCAGACGCAAAGCGGGTTTCTCAAGTTTTGACGGATCAGTGGGCTGCTCATGCCATACAGCTAGATTCGACTTCTCCTTCCGCGCTCAAGGAAGCAGGAATTTTTGAGTTTGATACCGTAATCGTGGCGATCGGTAACTACATTGAGGAAAGCGTAATCACGACAATGAATCTGAAGGAAAATGGTGTGCCCCATGTGGTCGCTAAGGCTTCTTCAGAAATTCATGAAAAGCTGCTGCGAAAGGTCGGGGCTGACCATGTGATCTTTCCAGAGCATGAGATGGGCTGTGCTTTGGCGCGATCGCTTACTAAACCCAGCATTCTAGATCGATTTGAACTTGACCCAGATCACAGCATCGTTGAAGTCGTCGTTCCAGCAGACTTTGACGGCAAAACGATCGCCGAGCTAGAACTGCGATCGCGCTACGGGCTAAACCTACTCGCCGTCAGTCAGGGCGAAAAATTTGAAATCAACCCCAGCCCGGTGTTGCGCCTACACAAGGGTTCTGTCATGGTTGTGATCGGCTCAAACCGCTGTATCGATCGCTTACCCGTTTAGGGCAGAGATTTATCGGTATGCTAGCCTTACCCCCAAAATCCTGATCTCTCCATGACACGAGTAATCGGCTTGATCAGCGGCACTTCGGTTGATGGCATTGATGCGGCACTGGTAGATATTTCTGGCACAAATCTCGATTTGCAGGTAACGCTGATTGCTGGAGCGACTTACCCCTATCCTGATGCGCTGCGATCGCAAATTCTCTCAGTTTGCAGTGGACAGTCTATATCAATGGCGGAGATGGCAGAGTTGATGATGCGATCGCCACCCAGTTTGCTCAAGCAGCTCTCTCCATTCAGGCAAATCAGCCGCAGGCAGAACTGATTGGT
>JAAUTN010000569.1 GCA_012031415.1 Leptolyngbyaceae cyanobacterium SM1_4_3
GGGCTTGACCTATTCAGAGAAAATGTACCTTCAGAGTCTTCTGCTGAAGGCTCGGCAGGCTTGCAACACCATTGCTTTGATTACGAAGGAAAAGGCACCGCCTTCTCCCAAGATGTTGAAAATCTTGGAAGTCATCAAAGCAACAAAGGGAAAGATTGTCCTTTTCTCCCAATGGACAGAGTTCTTGGATCTCTTAAAGGAGATGCTCTTGAAGGAGAAGATTCAGTTTGTCTCGTTCACAGGGGGAGGAAAACGAGAAGCAGCGTGCTGCTGCTGTTGAGCGTTTTCTCCTCTGATGTTGACTGCAAGGTGTTTCTTGCCTCGGATAGCGGCGGTGTCGGGCTTGATGGGCTACAGTACGCTTCATCGACTGTGATCCACTGTGAGCTCCCTTGGAACCCTGCAAAGCTGGACCAGCGCACGGGTCGTGTCCTGAGAATTGGTCAGACCCAGCCCGTTACGGTGTATCACATGGTGGCCCGAGGAGCTACCATCGAAAACAACATGCTGGAAGTGCTTGCCAGCAAGCGAGACATCAGAGAAGAAATCCTCAAGACTTGAGGAATGATCGTAGATTCTCGTGCTCTAAGTCTTGAGCAAGCCATTGCCTTGGCAAACAACCAGCCTATTCAAATCAACTCCTCTGAAAAAATGCAGCCCCATGACAGGATTGCTTTGATCGGTATCCGTGATTCTTCAATGCCGAAAGTGTTTGAGGATTCGGATACTGTCTGTGTCGTGGAATTTGCAGACATTGAGCCAATGGATACATCGTTTATCCCTCCAGAGGATTCAGAGTACATGAAACCAGAGCATGCAAAGAAAATTCTGGACTTTATAACAAAGTGGCAAGACAAGAAAGAGAAGGTGGTTCTCTTTGCTCATTGCAAGCATGGCATGTGCAGAGTCAGGTGCTGTTGTTGATTTTGTTGGGCTTGTGTGCGGTCTAGGGTTTTGGAACACTCGGAGAAGGAACCCGCAAATAGTTCCCAACCATTGGGTGCAATACAAGCTGATGGAGGAGTTCTTTGCCCGGAAGTCTAAACAAACACTTCCTTGAGCCTCACAGAAGCCGTGTCTTCAACGAACAGAGACATGGCTTCCCTTATCCTTTCTCTGACGCTTCTAAGGTTCGCAGCTTGTGTATGACAGCCTTCTAACTCTTTGACAGAAGCAAGCCACCAACCTGTCTCTTCCAGGTGAATGATAACCGTGTAAGTTGTCTCCTTCATCTCAGTCTAAATCCTCCAAGATCACTAATGACAATTCTACCATCCTTTGTCTTGGACCAGTTACTAAAGCCCAAGTCCGTAGGATCAAACTTACATTTGCGAAACAGCTCAACAAGTTTTGCAATTTCTGGGATCTTCAGAATTTCTTCTCTACGCATGAATTCTTTATTCCAACTACTAGGAAATGGCTTGTTCGCGGCGAGCATATAAAGTAAGTCAGGAAACAATACAGAGAAAGAACTTTCTTTATGTGTTCCTGGTCGCAAGACTGAAATGTCAGGTAACTTCTTTTCTATAACCCAATACTCGTATAGTTCTTCCCTTGTTATTCGATATAGCTTTTCAAGCCTAAGCCACCAAAAGTTCTTCTTATCCCAATCTATTAGTTCTGGACAAAACTCACCATTCATGCATTGAATGATTTCAATTTCATCTGTGTTATGCTCGACATAATAGTCATTTAACAAAGCCTTCAATACTGTGCCATCTTTAAGATCATACACAATTCTAGCAGATCCTTTCCCAAGCACAGGAAAAGACTGGCGCTTCAACCACAGATTGAATTTGTCAAATGAATCAAACTCAGGAATCTGTGTCTGTTCAAGTAACAAATAAAGAGAATTGGCAAGAGACAACATGAAGCTAATTATCTTAGTTTCCAGCCGCCCAAATCAATAATAACCAAGTTGCCATCTTTGGTTCTGCCCCAATTTTCAACATGCAAGTCACTAGGATCAAAGTTGCACTTGTTCAGCAAATCAAGCAACGGCTTAATCACAGCCATGTTGTGTTCGCTGTTAAGAAACGTTTTGTTGCTTCTACCATCAAATATCACTGAGAGCGTGTCTGAACTCATCAACAAGTCATGAATGGAATAGATATGCCCGATCTTAGGTTCCCAATCCAAGCCCTTTGTTCTACCCAATAGTTGTAAATGTCTTTTTCCGTGACCTTTTCTACCTTTTCAAGTCTTAGCCAGAAATAGTTGGGTTCGAAGTCAATCAACTCGGGAACAAGTTGTCCATTCATACACTTAATGATTTTTACTTCGTCTTCGTTATGGTCAATGCAAAAAGAATCATTTGCTACCTTCAACACAGTTCCGTCCTCAAGATCAAAAACAGTTCTGGACATTCCCTTTCCAAGAAAGGGCAAGTCATATATGTCTAGCCATTGCAAAAATTTGCCAAAATCTTTTTCAGAGTTGTACTTGGGTAGTTCTACTGTTTCTAACAGCAAGTAGAGACTGTTCTTTAATGTCAACATAGAGCTTACTTATACTTATTCACATGCAACCAAGTAAGTTAATTCGACTCATTGAATCTTTAGTGAAAGAAATGACCCAAGTGCCACCTGAGCATCAAGGAAAACAACTTCTTGCTGACACAGACAACACAGGGGTGACAATCAATGGAGCACAGGCTGAACAACTAGCTGGTGTGCTAAACAGCCTAGGAGTCGATTCTGAGACAGTTCTGAAGCCCGAAGGGGAGGAAGTACCAGACCTAACAGAGAAGTCTACTCCTGGGGCTCTTAAGAGCATTAAGAACAAGGTTGCAAAGACTCCCAAGTCTAAGAAAGCGGAGAGTGTCAAAGTTGACATTGACCAATCTGCTATAGATGCAGCAGCTCAGTTCTATGAGATTGGAAAACAAGGGGCCAACTGGTACTTTGAGGCAAATGCTTCTTTGAAAGGGTTTCCAGACGAACAAGACAAGGTCTTGTTTGCTATTCTTCTTGCTTCAACTTCTGTTCAGAATGAAATTTACACCAACTTTGTTGAAGCGGCTGGTATGTATAATGCCATCAAAAAAGACATGAAGGAGAATGTTGACTTGTTGAGAGCTTTTGTTTCGGATCAGCAAGTCAACCTTTCAGATCCAAAGGTGTTGGACAACCCTCAGTATACGAATCTGTCTCTGTTTCAAGTGCCTAAGATCTCAAAAATCACAATGATAGGTTCTAAGATGGGTAACATCAAGAGAGCGCTTGCTTTGTACTTGGATGGAAAGTTGACAAAGGAAGTTGTCAGAGATGCAATCGCTGCTTCTGTCAAGCCGGGAAAAGTTCAGTTTATGAGACGTGATCCACTCATACAGAGACTGAAGATTGCGAATTATGCTTTGACCTTGGTTGACCCAGAGTTTGCTTCTTCAAAGGACAATTGGTTCAATGTCGTTGTTGATACATGGATGTTTAGAATTTTCTATCCTCAGTATGGCAAAACAAAGCAATGATTGACAAGTTGTTTGGAAGTGAAGTGGCTTACATGAAGGTTGCTCAAGTTGTTTCTGACTTGGCTGCTAAAGCAGGAGTTTCCCCTCATGTCATGCAAGCAGCTCTTTGGGTTGGCATTAAACGAACATGGGAAGGTGAAACAGCAAACGAAGCAAACTATGTTTCTGCCATAAAAAGACTTATCAAT
>JAAUTN010000570.1 GCA_012031415.1 Leptolyngbyaceae cyanobacterium SM1_4_3
CGAACACGAGATCTATCAAATCTTTCGCACACTTGCTCAGGGCAAAATTACCGTCGTGGTCAGTCACCGCCTTGCCCTAGCCAAACTTGCCGATCGCATCATTGTTCTAGAGCAGGGTAAAATCCTCGAAACTGGAACGCACACGCAACTAATGGCAAATGGCGATCGATACTATGAGATGTTTACACGACAGGCAAGTAGCTATCTTGAAAACTGACGGTTCTACCTGAATTGAGTGATGGGTCGATAGGGTGATGAGCTAACGACCATGTTGCAGCAGAACTTATCGCCCCACTGACTGAGTTGTAGGTGGTCTGCATCTTTTGAACACGAAAATTAGATGGGTTAGACGAGGCAATGCTAAGGTTGATAAACTAGAGAGAACTTGCGGGGATTGACAACCTCCCTAAATTTTTGTAGGCTTTTGCTCCTTTGATCCGCACTCATCCTGCACGTTGACTCATGATCTCAGATCACATCTCTGTGTTAATCACACCACTTTTTAGGGTCGTTTTTGCCCGCGCTGCCTCTGGATAGCCTGCTCTCAACCCAGGGGATTATGGTGCTGCTGCTGGTTGCCTACGCTGGGGCCATGTGGATGTTTCTCACTAGCGCCCCTAAGGTTCACACGATCATGGTGTCGGATCTAGAATTAGCCCGCCAGTTTTATGAAGGCTTGTTGGGTCTGCCGGTTGCAGATGTGCCGCTTCACTATTACTACAACTATGAGCAAACCTTGGGAACGGCTGGCATCGATCCGCTGTATGCTCCAACCGCAACCTTAGGGGCGTCCGGCGACCACCCAAAGCTATGAAGCCGAGGGGCTGTGGTATCAGTTAAAGAAAAATACGCAACTGCATGTGATTTCTGGGGCAAGCCTAGGACACCGCAACCGTCAGCGGCATGTTTGCTTCGATCACGATTGCCTGGAACAATTGCTAATGCGGGTGCAGTCTTATGGCGTGAAACACAAAATTCGGCGAGATCAACCTCTCAATTTTTTGGTGAAAGACCTTGAGGGGCGAGTGATTGAAATGGCTGAGGTCTCTAATTAATCAACGCCTCAAACTAGCAGGTGCTCAACCAGCAATCGGTTTTGTATCAAGCTCTGTATCGATAGTTACGGAATCTGGTTCTCAAACTGTTGTAACCCTCAGAGGCAAGCTTTTCATCAACTTTGCTTCTCCTGAATTGTGTCTATGACTTTTTCTGAGAGTTTTCTCAGATTTCTGAGAGTTTTCTTAGGAATAATTGGTAAGGGTTGAAGATTTAGTGAATCCCATGCCAAAACACAGGCAACGCTGTCAATTTTTGATAGGTTTCTGAGGGAAGTTCATTGAAACATAGCATGGTTAGAACCGTCTCAAACCTTAGAGTTATTTAAGATTTTGAGTCTCCCATAGCCCATAGAGTGCGAGATTGAGTCGTAAATAGTAGCCCTAGAGCGGGTTTAGAGGTGACACTCTTGAATTTGCTTCAAAGCTGCAAGTTTGCTGGCTTAGATCTCATTCCAAGTAGCTGATAATCTCACCACAGTGTAGAGAACTAGAGGTTGCCGGGAACTCTAGGAGAGGTCTGGCTCTGCTGTGAGCAATTACCTGTAGTTACAGAGCGTTAAATTATGCGGATTCTAGTTACGGGTGGTGCAGGTTTTATCGGTTCTCACCTGATCGATCGATTAATGGAGCAAGGGCATGAAGTTGTCTGTCTAGACAATTTCTATACGGGTCACAAGCGGAACCTGCTCAAGTGGTTAAACCATCCCTATTTTGAGTTAGTTCGGCACGACATTACTGAACCCATTCGGCTGGAGGTCGATCAGGTTTACCATTTGGCTTGCCCCGCCTCTCCTGTCCACTATCAATATAATCCCGTCAAAACGATTAAAACGAACGTGATGGGAACCCTCAATATGCTGGGTCTAGCAAAGCGCGTGAAGGCTAGATTTTTGCTGGCTTCCACTTCCGAAGTTTATGGCGATCCAGAAGTGCATCCCCAAACGGAAGATTACCGGGGGAATGTTAACCCTATCGGTATCCGAAGCTGTTATGACGAAGGCAAGCGGGTTGCAGAAACCCTTGCGTTTGACTACCATCGCCAAAATGATGTAGACATTCGCGTGGCACGTATTTTCAATACCTACGGGCCTCGCATGTTGGAAACGATGGGCGAGTCGTGAGCAATTTTGTGGTGCAAGCTTTGCAGGGTCAGCCGCTGACAGTTTACGGTGAAGGACAGCAAACTCGCAGCTTCTGCTATGTTTCTGACCTAGTGGAAGGGTTGATGCGATTGATGAATGGCAATCAGATCGGGCCGGTGAACTTGGGCAATCCTGGATGAATACACCATTTGCAGCTTGCTAAAGCCGTGCAAGAGATGGTGAACCCTGGACTAGAAATAGACTTCAAGCCTCTGCCACAAGACGATCCGCGTCGCCGTAAGCCAGATATCACCAAAGCAAAAACCTGGTTGGATTGGCAACCCACTGTGCCGCTGCGAGAAGGATTACAGCTAACCATTGAAGATTTTCGGGCCCGTATGACCCATGTGGCTCCAGAGAGCATTGCTGACCCAGTTGCCTAACTCCTCGGTTGAGTTTAGCGCTAGAGCAAGCTTATCTTGGAGTGGATCTTCTGTATGGGCAACCCTTTTGAGACTTTCTAACCGCAGTAACCGCAATCAACAGTTGTACCGTCTAACTCTGACAGGTTCAACCCGATATCAGGATTTAGAGTAGCTCAATTTTTCAGCTAGATTTCTGCACGGACTCTAGGAGTGCATCTGCCCTCTTGCGCCTGATATCCATTCGTTCATTTTAATGTCGTTGAAAGGAAAGAATCCTATGCGTGTTTGTGTCATCGGTACGGGATATGTTGGCTTGGTGACGGGTGTTTGCTTGGCACACACCGGACATGATGTCATCTGCGTTGACAATAACGAAGAAAAAGTGAAGCTGATGCAGTCTGGGCAATCCCCTATTTTTGAGCCTGGACTGTCTGAACTGATGAAAGGCGTCATTGAAGCAGGGCGGATTGAATTCACCACCGACTTGAGCGCTGGTGTGAGCCACGGTGAGGTGTTATTCATCGCTGTGGGAACGCCTCCCCTACCAACTGGCGAAAGCGATACACGCTATGTAGAGGCTGTAGCGCGTGGAATTGGCGCTCACCTGAATGGGGGTTACAAAGTCATTGTCAATAAGTCTACTGTGCCGATTGGCTCTGGTGACTGGGTGCGGATGCTGGTGCTAGATGGTGCAGCAGAACGGCAGCAAATGTTGGTTTCTGCGGGCGGCAGCACAGCAACCGAAGTTGAAATCGACTTTGATGTGGTCAGCAATCCAGAATTCTTGCGCGAAGGTTCTGCGGTTTACGACACATTCAACCCTGATCGGATTGTGTTGGGCAGCAATAGCCCCAGAGCCATCTCGCTGATGAAAGAACTCTATGCCCCCGATCGTTTCCCGCGAGTTTGCCGAAGACAAATCTTTACCGACTGTCCCGGTGGTCGTAACGGACCTCAGCTCAGCAGAAATGGTTAAGTATGCCTCGAATGCTTTTCTTGGCAACCAAGATTAGTTTTATCAACGAAGTGGCAAACATTTGCGAGCGCGTGGGTGCCGATGTCACGCAGGTTGCCAGAGGCATTGGTTA
>JAAUTN010000571.1 GCA_012031415.1 Leptolyngbyaceae cyanobacterium SM1_4_3
TTTGGAGCCGACTTAGAGGATGCTGGTTGATTGGGGGGTTGAAAGGGGCATTTGCTTCACTCATAGCTCTAACTCAAAGGCATACATTATGCAGTTCACTGGACTAGGTCAGGAAGTCAAACCATGCTCTAGCGGCACTGACGAGATCATTGCTGAGATGATAGCACCCTTAACAAAGATTCTCACCTGACAGATGCTCTTGCTCGAATTCTGGACTGATTTGAAGTTGCCAACCGTAAACAATCGTTAGTTTATGGCCAATTTGTAACTATGGCTCGCAGCCTGAGTCATTGTTAACGTTAAAAGTTAACGTTAGAACAGGTGTGCTCATAAACAGCAGTTAGCTCATAAACAGCAGTTAACAAAGCGGCAAGAGCAATCCCACAGATATTCAGTCAGACCTCAGATCACCCTAATATCGAGTCTTTTACCTCAGCAACGGACTATCAGCTTCATCACTGAAGTCTTCGTCACTGAAGTAAAGACTGGCAAAACAGCATCGATTCCACGCTAGCCAACACACGTTAACGAACATCTTTGAAAATCGATGTACATCTTGAACATTTGGGTAAGCTGAACATTTACTTTAGTAACACAAAAAATCAATTCGGCAACCTTCAACTGCCTGATTGTTCTTTAAGATGCTTGTATAAATCTTCCTAGGGAGAATATTTAGCTTAATCCTAGCTTAGTGCAGTTGCCAGAAACTCTTGATGCAGAGAGGCTCGATCAATTAGTGCTTGTACCTGCACACCAGACAGCGCATCACCGTTGGCATACTGCTCTAGCCAGGTTTGACAAAGCACGGCTGAACTGTCAGGAATTTGCTCAACTGGCAAACCTGGTAGGTCGAGATCTTGCATCAGTTGGCTCACTTTGGGGTCATAGCTGAGCGCAAACACCGACATTCCGCCGCCGCTGCCATGATCAGCGCATGAAGCCGCATCGCAATCGTCATTTCAACTCCGTGGAAGACACCTTTCAACTGCTGAGGATCGCTGAGCGTGAGAATTCGACTGACATTGGGCAACGCTGCTTGCACCGTTTCTGCAATCGCCAAATCTTGCATCGGTTGGAACGGAAGGAGCAAAAATATAGGCTTGAGTTGCCTTTTGGAAGCTGACCAACGCTGCCGTTAAACTTTGCAATCGTTCGGCTGTAAGGTGAGGGTGAGAGCGCAAAGCCACTGCAATGCGAGGGGCAGGCAACTCCCAAAGTCCGGGCAGCGGACTGCCTTGCAGGGCCCAAACCGGATCAGGGGCAAGGGTAAACGGAATGTTCCAAGCGGTCAACTGCTTCGCTGAACCCACATCTCTGACGCTGACAGCACTACAGTTGGCAAACACCTGTCGCGTAAACCATCTAGCCCAGCTTTGTTTTAATGGCCCAATGCCCTGCGCCCATGCGATGGTTCTGAGTCCTTGTTGCTGCGCTAGGGTCATCAGTCCGCCGTAGTAGAGCGGATTAACAGGACTGGTTGCATCCTGCATTAGGCTGCCACCGCCCCAAATAAAAGCATCCGACTGTTTTAAAGACCGCAATATGGGGAGAATTGCCATCCGATCACAGGCTTCTACGCCATAGCAACGCTCGGTTTCGGCTGGGTTGCCTGAAAGGACAAGCGGGCGAACATGACTCGGTAACATTTGCAACAGCGTTGCCAACAGTGCTTCATCACCGCCATTCCCTTTGCCATAGTAACCACACAAAACTGCTTGCATTGCTCTCTCCAGACCCTGCCCTTTTCAGGCCCATACTCCAGTCATAGCGTTCATCAGTCATCATAGGATGTGTAGTGGTCTTGAAGGATAGTAAATTTGATGCGATTTGATGCGATTTGATTCCGGCTGCTGTCTAAACTACCGCTGAATCAGATCGCTTGCGCTTCTGGAAGGGATGCTAGAAACTAGGTCTGATGATGTTCACCTTTAGATTGCCGCTGGGATGAGCTATGCACGCGCTTTCGATTCCAACTTGGATAATTCATATTTCCAGCGTAATTGAGTGGATAATTGCGATCTGGCTGATTTGGACTTATAGCGAAGTCAGTCGCAATCCTGCTTGGCGCGCCCTTTCTTTAGCCATGCTGCCAGCATTAGTCAGCGCAATGTGTGCCTGCACGTGGCATTTGTTTGATAATCTGCCTGAGCTTGACTGGCTAGTGACCCTTGCAAGCAAGCATGACGCTCATTGGAAACATTACTCTATGTGCAGCAGCCTGGTGGATTTGGCACTCAGCACAAGTGCTAAAAGATTAGCCGTTGCTAAAAATCTGAATGGTGTGTTTTATGACTCGGATTGTTTGAGTGATGTTAATGGACAGATCCATGGTTTCTATATTGGCGTTGCTGGGAGTGCTGCGCCTGCCTGCCATTTCGCAGGAAACTCTATTTGCACTTTCGCTGTTTCCCTATTTGGGCTTTCTCTGGTTTTTAACTCGCAGCCAACAAACCCCAAAACTAGCACTGGTTGGCTTTTATATGACGCTCGTATTTGTTGCAGTTACCATTCCAGCCGGAATCTACGCTAAATCTGCGTATGGTACATCTCTCGCCAATGTTGACCTCTTGCACGGAGGGGCTGAAGCCTTTCTGACCCTTGCTAATATCCTGCTAGTGCTAGGGTTCCGGCAGGCGTTGCTTAATCGGCAGTAGGTATGTTGAAGAAGGGTGAAGGGCAAAAGGCTGAGTCTGCTTTAGCAGCTTTTTTTGACTAGCCTGCAATCGATTTGCGGGTGGAGAGATGAGCGACAAAAAAATCAATTGACAAAAATCTGTATAGAAGGCAGACCAATTTGTTGGCGTTGCTTATCACCTACTCACGGCTAAGGCAACATTCACTCTGCTTCAGATGTCGCCGGTGTACCACTGAGTCGCAGGATAAACCTGGAAACCAGTCATCATCAATGCACAAAAGAAGCCGAAAATCTATGCTGCCTTGTCTTCCTAATCGGCAAACGTTTGTTTTGTCAGTTGTCAATGATGTGAACGTCAATGTTTTTGAGCAATTGCAAAAAGTTTGTGGGTGAGTGATCCACGCAGCATTAATTTCCATCGAGATCGCTGACTTTCACCAATGACAATTTGAGTGATGTAATAGTTTTTTGCAACTTCTGCGATCGCTTTTGCTTTGTCCTGATCTGTCACTCGCAGAAACTCTCCACCAAATTCTTGACAGAGCCTTTCGCAGGTTTCAATATGCAAACTTTCTGCTTTAGTCAGGAAGCGGGCTGGCTCATCGACAAATAAGCAATAAAAGGGAGCGTGCATGTATCCGGCGATCCGGGCACCCCGTCGAATCAGTTGAATCGCATTCGGATAGGTCGAAACACAAACGAGAACTCGTTCATGGATGCTGCAAAAGGAGCGTCCGTTTTGGTTCCATTTGTTGCTTGCTCAAGGGCTTCTTCCTCAATGTTGTCAGCAACTTCTCGCAATGCTAATTCTCTTAAGGCAATCAGGTTACGCCGCTGGAAAAAGTTTTGCAGAGATTGGTCAACCTTCTCGATGGCATAAATCCTACCGTCCTTTAAGCGTTCTTCTAACGTTTCTGGTGTAACATCAATGACAACCACCTGATCGGCTTCTTCTACGAGGCGATCGGGAATTCGTTCTCGCACAACAACCCTGTAATTCGAGCA
>JAAUTN010000128.1 GCA_012031415.1 Leptolyngbyaceae cyanobacterium SM1_4_3
CTGCCCAAAGTACTGCTCCAGGCATGATTGCAGTGTTTCTCGATTGACTATAGGAGGCATCGGCAAGCAGGGGAAAACCCCTTATCTTACACGCTTTGTCGCCTCGTTTTAGATGCGTTTACCCTGTTCTGAAAAGCGATCCGTGTTGTACTTTTTATTGAAATAAGACCATCGATAGAAACCTGTTTTGGCATCAACTCTATGCCATTTTTCAATAGGTTGATTAATTCTTACTCTGGAAGATGAACTATTTTCCGAGTTACTGCGGTTCTTGATCTGTAAGAGAGAACCATCAGCATTGCAAAAATCTACGTGGCGAATCGATTCTCCCCAACAGCAGTACCAACCATAATCAGCAAGTTGCTCAGCCAAAAATTCCTCTAGTAGTAGTCCTTGAATGTTCTCAGCAGACATCGATAGCCTATGGGCATATTTAATTTGTTCAAGATGCTCCGCTGTTAGTCCTATCAGTCGAGCGTTGATGATGATACTGACGATTGGATCAGCAACCGTACTTGGGGTTCGTAAGATCCGTCTTGAAATTCGATTTTCATAGCTATCGCCATACTTCTTTAACCAAGCCTTGGCCAGCATTTCTGGCGTATTGGCTTTCAGAGCTGGAGAAAGTCCTGGATTTCTGTAACAGGCTGTCAAAATTGTGCGGTGCGCTTCAAGCAATAGCTGATCTTGTTGGGAAAACGCATCTTCAAAGATCTTTAAAAAGCTTGCTTCAGAACTTGAGGCGCTGATGATGGCATCAAAGTTGAGACATTCAAATATTTCCCTTTTAGACATACAAAAACACGAAATAGAAATGCCCATACATAGATGAAAGTGATGAGCTTAGTGGGTTAACAATCTAGCCAACTGACCTTTACCTGACCTTTGGCTGTTGTTAATTCAGCTTTAAGCTCAAACCTCTTTACTCATTTAAGCGGCATTGGCACCGCGTTTGTCTGTTTCAGTTGAAGCTAACAAATCGAGTCATTCCTGCTGCCACACACCCTATCCTATCTTTTCTGTAAACCCTCAAATAATGCTAACAAAGAGATTACCGCTAACGTCGGCTGCGATCGCAGCCACCTTCTGCCTAGCAATCGTCCCTGCTGAAGCTGCGACCTTTCGAGTTAATCCCTACTTGCAACAGCCAACTGCCGAAGGGATGTTGGTGACTTGGTTCACCGAAGCAGACCAAGCAGGTACTTTGACCGTCACTGGCCCAGCGCTAGCAAATCCACTCACCTTTGAGAGTGCGCCTGTATTCCAGCCACTGCTGAGCTACACCACAGCTGAAAAAAATCAACAGATTGACGGGTTGGCACCTAGCTCATGGCTGATGGGCGATCGCAACTACAAACATGCTGTGTCCATCAACGGACTCTCTGCCAATACTATCTACGACTACAGCGTCCAAGTCGGCGACAGCATTTTTGCCTCCACCTTCAAGACAGCACCCACCCGAGAAAACTGGGACAACATTCGCTTCATCGCCCTTTCTGACAGTGAAACCGAACCCTTAGGCCGCATCCAGAATCGCGACTGGCAGTCAGGGCCGCTGGCACTTGGCTCAGCCGAGCGACCGAGCGTCGAGAACAGTCAATGGGCCGACACATTCGGCGTGAGTGGCGGTCGCCTCCGCTACGCTCTGACTGAAACCGAAGGCTACGCTACCAATCTCAAAATCATCAACAGCCGCAATCCCGACTTTCTCCTCATGCCAGGCGATTTGGTACAAGGCGGCGGCTATCAGCCCGGTTGGGATGAGTTTTTTCGCCACAATGCGGGTGAATTGGACAGCGGCCTATCCGAATATCCGTTGATTGCAGCACTGGGTAACTGGGAAAACTTCGGCGCGCTCAACGGCGGCTATGGCACAGACGCTGACGGTCGCTTTGGCCCCAAATTTGCCGCGACAAATTTCATATTTATATCGACGGCCCCGAAAACGGTACGCCTGAGCATCAAGATAATTATGGTCGCACTGACTACGGCCCCATTACCATTCTCACGCTTGATAGCTCCAACGGTGAGCCAGAAGACAAACGCAGCAACTACGGTGGCGAAGGACAACCCTCTAAAATTAGCGGCAGAGACTATACCGGTGCTGGCACCGATACCCAAGATAACTTTACCCGCGAAGACTACGAAGCTGCGGGCGGTACTGACCTAGCCGACTTCAATCCAGGCAGTCCCCAGTGGAACTGGGTCATAGAACAGCTTAAAGATGCCCGCGAGCAAGGACAGCTTGTGTTTGTTCAATTCCACCATGCGCCTTTTTCTAACGGTACCCACGGTTTTCCAATGAACCATGAACTCTCTAGCGGCCAGGGTGGCACCCCTTTACGCCAGTATCACCCCCTCTTTGAAGAGTATGGTGTGGTGGCTGTGTTCTCGGGCCACAGCGAAATGTTTGAGCGCAGCTTTGTCGATGAAGATGGTGACGGTAAAGGCGTACATTACTACGATGTCGGAATTTCGGGCGACGGACTGCGGGGCGAAATTCAAGACGATAATGGCGAGCCGCTTAACTACAATCCGTTTAGCCAGTGGAGTGCCGATCAAGACGAGCCAGAGCTATGGCAGGAGATCGACGGTGTTTTGCAAATTGTGGACGGTGGCAAGCACTATGGTCATTTAGAAGTGAACGTCGAAAATTTAGCTGAAGAGGGGCTTGCTCGGGTTGCTTTTACGCCAGTTTATAACTTTCCTCTGCTGGACAGTAACTATGGTTTGCTGGGCACTGAGCGCCGCATTTATGGCGACGAGGTGACGCTGCTAGTAAGAGCCGATGGACGGGTAGCCGCTGTGCCTGAACCTGGTGGGGTAGCGGCATTCGTGCTATTTGGCCTGTCTGCATTAGGACTGAAGCGACTACCTGCCTTTGTATCAGTGTTAGGCAGATAGCCTAATACCTAGCAATGATACGCAGCTAGCGCCGACAACTTGGTCTGCTTAAACCAGCGAAAATCGAGGGTTTTGGCGTCATTTTTCCCAAAGCAATTTTTACTGGCGGTGGGCTGTGAGCTGATGGCTATGGCGGTTGCCGATGATGGCGATCGCCTCTCTTTATCTTTTCTAGAAGTCTCTGCATCGTGTCTGAAGCATAAGCGATGCTTATTTTTAAGATAACGAATACAGCAGCCTCAGCGGGGTCGGGTTTCCCTACGGCTTTACTGGGGTGGATATGAGCTGTGAATAGTTTTTAACCCCTATCGGAGTCAGGCTAGACGCTAAAACTGTGTAACGGTGAAGCTGGGCGGCTGCAAATAACTCACCATGCTGACGCATCAAAACAAAACTGACTGCATCACACAACGAGTAGGTTTTGTCTGGGAGCATGTCACCTTTGTAGGCCGATGAGTCCGTTGAGGTGAGCACAGCGATGTGCCAAGACTTGAGGAACATTCTGCGGGTTCCACTGCGCTCCTGAAATCTTCACCCGCCGACTGATTTGCTTAATGGCTGATTCAACTGCTCCAGAGCCAACCGAGCAAATCTGCTTACTCTGGTAGTAGTCATAGTTGATAATGCGCTGACGATGCTTGCACAGATATTTGCAGAAGAGCTGAGCTTGCTTCTTCTTCAGCCCTTCAAAGAGAGCGAGTACTGCATCAACCTATCCCTGCCACAGTAGAGCTTTTGAGCTTACGGACTCGCCCTGCTTGTGTGCCGCTAGCTGTGCTGATAAAAAACGCCCCAATTCTGGTTAGAGTCATAGATTTATCATCAGTTGCAAGCTTGACTCGTGACATCCATAGATGCCGATAATACGCTCTCCTCTCACTGCCGCTGTCGGGTTAAAGCGCGAAAGCGATCGATAGGAATCACCGATACGTTTAAATCGACGGGGACGTTGAGTTCTGCTTCCAAAAACTCATGTAAAACGTCAATGTCTTGCGCCGAGATGCTGTTGGAAGGAGCCGAAATTTCTAGATTAACCAGCAGCCCCCGATCTCGACGGCGGCGCACACTTAGGCTTTCAATACCAACGTCGCTAAGGCCAGATGTTTGCTGCCGCACCAGCAGGTTGAGATGAGTACGGGTGCGTTCTCGCACAACTAAATCCCGAAAGGAGAATCCTAACGGTAATCCTAACAGGGCTAAGACCAACACTGAAACGGCGAGTCCTTTTTGAGCGCGATCGAGGGAGCCATATTTCTGGGCTAAGAAGACCAGCGCTCCGCAGAAAATAACGCTGGCCAGGTTAGTCAAAAATAGCAGGGTAGAGCCGACCGCCACGGCTTTTGACCAGGTGGCAATACCAATGCCAATGACGCTGAGGGGAGGTACCAGGGCTACGGCGATCGCCACCCCCGGTAGCGCATCAGAAATGTGCTTTCGTGCCTTGGCATAGGCCCCCGCTGCCCCCGCTGCCAGCGCCACACCCAGGTCAATCAGGGTCGGCTGCATCCGCACTTGGACTTCGGTCGTCAGCGCATCTAGGCCGACTATTGAGGTGATCAGCGTGGCTGTAGCTACATTGAGCAGCACCCCCGTCACCATTGAAAAGGTAGCCCGCTTCAGCAAGCGCCGATTGCCCATCGCCACCGCAAAGGCCATGCCAATAATCGGCCCCATCAGCGGTGCGACAATCATGGCCCCAATAATAGTGGCGCTGCTGTTGGCAAGCAAGCCGAGGGTGGCAATCACCCCCCGACAAAAACATCAGCATGTAGTAGTTGACCGACGGCTCAGCCCAGCGCCATAGGTCACGGTTGAGAGTGACAACAGGCAGCGGCTTGGTTTTGAGCCACGCCCAGTTGCCTTTGTTGCTCCCGGTTGCCCCTCTCAAGAGCTGCCGCCAACGGACGAGTCTACGACGCGAAGCATAGCTAAGCTTCATGACTTTTTGATCAAGCTGCCCTAAATAGACGATTGTCTATGGACGTGCGTAAAGGTGCTTTAAGATTATCAGCTACCCCTGGCAAATGATCTAAGCCCCTAGATGGGTTTGGACAGCAAGTACCAGGCGATCTGTCCAGCTCGTGACCATTTCAGCGTCAGCCGCCTCAACCATGACGCGAATCACAGGCTCAGTGCCAGAGGCCCGCACCAGCACCCGCCCCTGATTCCCCATTGCGGCCTCGGCCTCAGCGATCGCCTGCTGAATGGGATCGTGGATGTGCCAGTTTTAAGCGCGATCGCGGTCGTTTACTTTGTCACATTTTTGAGCATCTGCGGATAGGTCTGAAAGCTTTGGTCTACTAGCTCAGATAGGCTACCCCCAGAGCTGTTGACCAAACTCGCCAGATGCAGCGCCGTCAGGATGCCGTCCCCCGTCATGCTGTAGTGATGGCACAAAATATGGCCTGACTGCTCACCGCCTAGCTTAGCGCCGCGCTGTAGCATTTCAGCATGGACGTACTGATCTCCCACTTTTGTCCGCACTAGCTGACCGCCTAGCTTTTGCCAGGCCCGCTCAAAGCCTAGATTGGCCATCACGGTTGAAATAATCGTGTTGGCCGGCAGCTGCTGGGCCTGGTGCAGGGTCTGCCCCCAGAAGTAGAGAATGTAGTCACCATCCACAACGCGCCCCTGTGCGTCCACCGCAATCACGCGATCGGCGTCGCCGTCAAAGGCAAAGCCTAGGTCGGCCTGATGATTCTGTACCGCTGCCTTGAGCGGATCTAGGTGAGTTGAACCACAGCCGACATTAATGCGATCGCCGTCGGGCATACCATGCAGCCCAATTACGTCAGCTCCTGTCCGCCGGAATGCCTGTTCCGCCACCCCTGTGGCTGATCCCCAAGCCATATCCAGCACAATCCGCATACCGCTGAGATCGAGCGCTGCAGGCAGCGGCTCGTGCAAAAAACTGGCATATCGCTCTATCAGCTCCGGGCGGAAATAGTGCCGTCCCCAGTGATTGTTTTGTAATTCAGCAAAAGGACTGTGCTGTCCCAGTCGCAGCGCCTGCTCAACCTGAGCTTGAATGCTGGCGGATAGTTTGGTGCCGTCGGCGGCAAAGAACTTAATACCATTGTCGGCGGGGGGATTATGACTGGCCGAAATCATAATGCCGCCAACCGCTTTGCAGGTGCTGGTTAGATAAGCCACCGTTGCAGTAGGGCAAAGACCCAAGTGCCAGACGTCTAAACCAGAGGCGGTGAGTCCAGCAGACAGCGCCATTGCCAGCATATCGCTGGAGTTGCGCGAGTCTTGCCCGACAATCACAGGGCCAGGTAGTAAGGCTTGGCTTTGAAGCACCTGTCCGGCCCAAAAGCCAGTCTGTAGCGCCAGCGGGGCGGTCAACAAGTCGCCTGCCCGTCCGCGAATACCGTCTGTGCCGAATAGAGAGGTCTGGGGCAGCGCTGGTGGCTGCCAGCCGAGTCCCTGAGGTGACTCAGCTACAAAACTGTCGAGTCCCGATAGGGGAACTACTGCCCGCACTGGGGAAGTTACCATAAGATGTTTCTACTCCTACACCACACTCACGCGGAGAATATTATCTCCTTTTTAATAGTTTGTTTACATTCTTGTGCCAGATAAGTCCAGCGCCTAATGACTGATTCTTTGAGTAGCAGCACCCCATTTGATGACCTACCGCCTGCCCTGCGGCAAGGAATTGAGCAGTTCAACAGCGGTCAGTTTTATGCCTGCCACGACACCTTAGAAGCTCTCTGGATGGAAGCAGAACTCTACAGTCGGCCCTTTTATCAAGGCATTTTGCAAATAGCGGTGGCGTTTTATCACCTAGGCAATAGCAACTGGCAGGGGGCCGCGATCTTGCTCGGTGAGGGCACTAACCGCCTGTACCCGTTTGAGCCTGACTATGGCGGCATTGATGTGGCAAATTTAATCGACCAGAGCGAAAGCTGGCTATCTACTTTACAAAAAGTTGGGGTTGAGGGAGTTGACAGTTTGGCCGCAATTATCAACGAAACTGAGCAGGAAAATGAGGCGGCGATCGCAGGTGATGAGCTAAAACTGCCTCAAATTCGAGTTTTGTTCTAGAAAATATAGGGTAAAGGAAGCTAAAATGCAGCGAGAAAGAATACTCTGGCTGACCAAAGGCATTGGTGGCTTGCTGTGTACAGGGTTGGGTCTGAGTCTGTTTGGCGAAGCTCTGGCCCAAAAAATCACAGGCGGTCACTGGTTCTGGCTCGGCACCGCTAGCCTGACTGTTTTCAATTTTGGTCTCTGCCTGATGTTCGACAGCCACAACCACCAGCTACGGCTGCTCAATCTCAAACGACTGGATCAGTAAATGGCGCTTGCCGTTTTTGTCCCTTCACATTCTAAAATAGAGTCTGTTTATGGAATGTCTGGGTGCGATCGTTGAAATCCGAGATCTCAGGCTTCAAAGACGGCTTTAATAGTTGACTAGATTAGTTTAGTCATGTATCCAATCCTGAACAGCAGACTAAACTTTACTCAATTCTTTCAACAAATGGTCATCGCAAATTCTCAAATATCAATATTAAAATTGAAATATTTGAATATTACTTTATAAATTGCATTTCAATAAACGATGTTAGTGTTGGTTATTTACATGCTACAAGTAAAAAGCGAATAGCTGGAACTATTACAATCTGGTAGAAATAGGCATGCCGTTTCAAAATGTATACTGTAGCTATCCTGAAAGTTATCAAACTGAAACAGTCAGCTTATTTAGGTCATTGAGTACCAGCTAGCGTCACTTGTAAGACTCTATAACTGTTATGAAATATCACAGCTATACTAATTTTGGCTATCACGTTATCACTTATTTTATTTTAAGCCTTCTAATCCATTATGCATTAAACTAGGATTCCTATAGGGCAAACATAGTACAAATGCAAAATGCACAAAATTTTTGGCCTAGAAAAGCGTTCGAAAGCAATGAATCTGAAACTAATTTCGAGAACCAAAAAGGAAGAAATAGACCACTACTACGAAATCATTAGGGTACTAGTGTATAAAAATTTGAAAGTACGTTATCGAGGTTCTATATTAGGAGCTTATTGGTCTTTATTAAACCCGTTAACAATGACAGGAGTATACACGGCTATTTTCGGAGCTGTTTTCGCAGAATACTATAATAACTCCACATTGGATTATGTGTTAGCAGCTTTTACTGGTTTAATTATCATTAATTTTTTCTCTGCTTCAACATCACAAGCACTAACTAGTGTTGTTTCAAACGGAGCTATTTTGAACAAAATAAAGTTACCAGTTAGCGCTTTTCCGCTCTCAGCAATTGTAGCCAATACATTTCAGCTATTATTAGGTGCTATTCCCTTGCTATCTGTCATAACGCTAATTAAAACAAAAAGTCTATCTAATCTTCTACTACTTTCAATCCCTTTGATTTCTTTGTTTTTCGTTTGCCTTGGTATAGGTTTTTTTGTTAGTGCTCTTTATGTATTTTTCAGAGACTTACCTTATTTCTATGAATTAATAACATTCATCGTTTTGTTAAGCAGTCCAGTTTTTTATCCAGCCGCTATTGTACCTGCTGCAATAAAACCAGCTTTATCTGTTAATCCTTTATCTTTAATTATTGAGAACATTCGCACGATAGTTTTATCCACTAGTGAACCGAGTATAGTGCTTTTAGCGAAATCACTCCTTGGCGGATTGATGATCACCGCTCTTGGATATATCTGTTTTCAGTACTGGAAATCCCAATTCATGGATCTTCTATAGACGCTATGGAATCTATTCGGCTAGAAAATGTTTCACTTTGGAGAAGAACTCAAGAAGAATTTTCATATGACCTTAAAAAAACATTATTTTCGATTTTAGAAGGAAAATTTAACAGGCCCGTTAAGCGCTTGGTAATTGACACAATTGATCTTGTTGTTAATGAAGGTGAAAAAATCGGCATTATCGGAGCCAATGGCTCGGGAAAGTCTACCTTACTAAAGCTTATTTGTGGTATTCTTCAACCAACCAGCGGCAGTATTAAAGTTAGTGGCAACATTGCACCTTTAATCGAGCTTGGAGCAGGTTTCGAAACTGAAATTTCTGTAAAAGACAACATATTTCTTTACGGGATTTTCTTGGGATTCTCGAAGGCTGAGATGGCAAAACGTGTTTCAGAGATTCTGGAATTTTCAGAGCTACAAGATTTTGAGCAACTGCCGCTTAAAGCACTTTCTTCAGGAATGGTAGCTCGACTAGGCTTTGCCATCGCAACCAATGTCGAGCCAGACATTCTGATCCTTGACGAAGTTTTATCTGTTGGGGATGAAAGCTTTAAGCAAAAAGTGCAACCACCGACTAAAAAATTATGGTCTCTAAGACTACTATTTTAGTAGTCTCTCACGATTTACAATTCATTAGAAAGAATTGCGATCAAGCAATTTGCTTAAGCGCAGGTAAAAAGCTTTTTTCTGGTAAAGCAGATGATGTTATAGAGCAGTATTTAAATTTCATCAATTGACTCGAAATTAAGAGAGATACCAGCATACTATACACAAACCTTGGTGATATGGAAGGCAGTGCAGAGAACTCAACACTAATTTAGTTTGTCTTTGAGAATCTTTAGAGAATTGTCTAGTATGAAAATTGTGCAAATTAGTACGTGGAAAACTTCTTGTGGAATTGCTGGTTATACAAAAGGACTGGTTGAAGGATTTCTCAAAGAGAATATTCACTGCGAAGTGCTGCCTATTGATGTAAAGAAGCTTAAGTATATGACTCGATATGAAATAAAAGAACATTTTCAGGAACTTGCACTGAAAGCATCAATTTACGACATCATTCACGTGCAGCACGAATTTAGCTTTTTCTCAGGAGCTTACGGTACTAAAGAATCGTTAGAAATGTTTGCCGTTTTCTTACACTCTCTGTGTTCTTCCGGGAAAAAAGTTTTTGTAACTTTTCATACAGAGCCTTTTCTCATTGAAAGTAGCAGATTGGGCATTAAGCAGTTTCTCAAAAAGACAGTACTTCAGCTCTATTGGAAACAGAAAATTGCATCCATGTTTAATTCTAAAAAAAACTTAAGCGCAATTGTTCATACGAAAAATTCTCGTAGAGTTTTTATAGATAGCGGATTAAAGTCTAGTAAAATCTTTTTAGTAAAACAGGGGGTGACTATTTCTCACCCTGATAACGCTGCTCAAATGCAGTTTGAAGAAAAAGCTATCATAAAGCAAGAATTAGGATTTTCAAAAACATCAGTCATCCTTTCAATGTTTGGCTTCATTTCTGAGTATAAAGGTTACTTGACTGCTTTAAGAGCGCTTTTGTCATTACCCGATCATTACTGCCTAATTATTGTTGGAAAGCCTCATCCAGAGGCTTCCGATAAAACACTGAATGAAGTTTTAAGGTTTGTTCAGAAGCATAAAGATGTTCTATCAAGTCGGGTTCATTTAACAGGATATTTACCATTTGAAAAACTACTGCGCTATTACAGCATCGTGGACTTCTGCTTAGCTCCCTATAAAGGAGGTACTAAGCTTTCGTCCTCTGCAGCTATCACTTGGGCACTAGCTTCTGGAAAACCCGTGGTTGCTAGCAGAATCAGCTCATTTCAGGAACTCTTTGAAGAAAGTGACTGCCTCTGCTTAATCTCACCTGATTCCCCTTACGAACTTGCTTATGTAGTTCAAAAACTTTATCAAGATGATTTAACAAGAGAACAGCTTGTTAAAAAGGCATTAGAATACTGTCAAAAGAATCAATGGGCCAACGTTGCTGCTAACTATTTAAAGCTCTATGAGCAGCTGTCATACTAAAGATTGACTTTGATTTTGATATTGTATGACCGATACCCCACTTCTCGTCAATCTATCAATCTTAACTCAACGTCCTACTGGCATTGACGTATATGCTCGGCAAGTTACATCTCAGTTGAAATCACTGGAACCAAAACTTCTTTCGCAAGAAACAATAAAAGGATTTGAACATCAGGTTATTCCGGGAAATCTATCACCCGAGTCAGGCAAATGGGGACATTTTAGGCGATTGGTTTGGCTACAACAGCAGTTACCACGATACTATTCTCGTTTCAATAGTGATCTAATCTTTTCTCCTCTTCCAGAAGCTCCTCTTTATACCCGATGTCGCTTTGTGGTGACTGCCCACGATGTAATTCCTTTACATTTCCCCAAACGTTTTTCAAGACTCACTAACTATTTTCGGTACTACGTTCCCCGAGTTTTGCATCAGGCAGCTCACATTATTTGCGATTCTCAATCAACTGCAAACGATTTGATCCAGTTTTATCAGTTGTCTGCTGATAAAATAACACCAATTTTGTTAGGGTATGATTCAGATAACTTCAAGCTATATAACTTGCCTGAAGGTAACTATTTTGTGTATATTGGTCGTCAAGATATATACAAAAATTTGGAACGTTTAATTTATGCCTTTGAAATATTTTCTCGAACTAACGAATGTGAGTTGTGGTTGATTGGACCAACTCATGAACGCTATACACCTGTTCTAAAGGAACAAGCAAAAACTTTAGGAATTGCCAGGTATCTACGCTTCTTAGACTATGTTAGCTACGCTGAGCTGCCCAGAATACTGAGGTAGAGCTATTGCATTAACTTTTCCTAGCTTATGGGAGGGTTTTGGTTTGCCAGCACTAGAAGCAATGGCTTGCGGCACACCTGTCATTACGTCTAATCTCTCCTCATTACCAGAGGTTGTTGGCAGTGCTGCTATTCTTATAAATCCTTATAGTATTGATGAACTTGCTTCTGCAATGCAAGCCGTTGCCAACAACTCGCAGCTCCGGCGAGAACTAAAAGTAGCAGGTCTAAGGCAATCTAAGAAGTTTAACTGGGCAAAAACAGGGCAACAAACCGTTGAGTTACTCAAAAATTTTCTTTGAAGCAAGATAGTAGCCGAACGTTTTAGAAGGTGTTTGAGGAAGCCTGTGGTAAGTCAAAAAGCTCACTGGGTAAAAGCTGAACGTAGCAGCCGTCAACTATCCAATAGGTATATAAACTATATCCGACTCACTGATACTTTGCGCTGGGTCATCTGGGTCGTTTTATGGCCTGAAGCCGCTAAAGGCTTTGTGCTGCTCAAGAAGCGCTGGAAGGTGGAGTACACCTTTGGCTGGTGGAATCGCTATCGGCGTCTATGTGATATGAGGTGCTACCGGAAACTAGTGAGGCATTTGTCTCCCTGGTGTGATTCGCATTACGATGCACCGCTTGGCTTGGTTGGCATTTCCTGGGAACTCGCAAACATTCTCTAATTACAGCAGCACTAATCAGGTAGTAACTTTGAAAACAGACTTTACAAGATCTACCCAAAAACGAAGATGAGCACAGGCTCTCAGGTTCTCTTCGTCCGTCGCTCTGCCTGATATTTTCATAGTGTTTAAGAAAAAAAATGAGGTAAAGTAGCGCAGGTAGCTGTTCTAGTGTTTTAGAGCTAGCTCAATCGCTTATTGTGGTTTAAGCATGCGTAAGAATGAAAATCTGCGTTAGCACAGTTGAAGTCTGGACAAGGAAGGAGGTAGCTAATAGCTAAAAGGCAAGCAACAAGTTGGTAGCCTTTCGTAAACTGCCAAGCCCTCATAGGAAGAACTTTGAAGAAGAGAGCATTAGTAACAGGATTGACCGGACAGGATGGCTCCTACTTGGCAGAGTGGCTACTCAGTCAAAATTATGAAGTCTACGGCATGGTGCGCCGCTCTAGTTCTAGCAGTTTGGGGCGGATCAGCCACCTAGCTGACAAATTGCACTTCGTGTCCGGTGATTTGTTAGATCAATTCTCGCTGATGGATGCGATCGCAGAGGCGCAACCTCACGAAATTTACAACTTAGCCTCCCAAAGCTATGTCCCCCTTTCTTGGACTCAGCCTGCTTTGACCGCTGAATATACTGCTCTTGGCGTATCCCGATTGCTAGAAGCAATTCGTCGCGGTTATCCCGAGACTAAATTTTATCAAGCCTCCAGCAGTGAAGTATTTGGTCAACCTGATGAGTCACCTCAGACTGAGAGAACTGCTTTTCGACCTCGTAACCCTTACGGGGTCGCTAAAGCTTACGCTCACTGGATGACAGTCAACTACCGTCAAAAATACGACCTCTATGCCTGCTGTGGCATTACTTATACACATGAATCTCCTCGCCGGGGTGCAGAATTTGTTTTTCGCAAAATCACCCAAGGCGCTGCCAAGATTAAGCTCGGCCTAGACAACGAGTTAAAGCTAGGCAACTTGACTGCTCGACGTGACTGGTGTCATGCCAAAGATGCTGTTAAAGCCATGTGGCTAATGCTACAGCAAGATGTTCCAGATGATTACATCATTGCAAGTGGCGGGACTCGTTCGGTACAGGATTTGGTAGAGTGCGCTTTTGACTATGTAGGACTGAACTGGGAGAAGTATGTTTCTGTAGATCCGGCTTTCTACCGTCCCAATGAGACTGTGCAGCTAGTGGGGTCGATAGAGAAAATCAGATCCAATTTGTCTTGGCAACCCGACTATTCCTTTGAAAGACTGGTACAGTCAATGGTAGATCATGATTTGAAGGTGCTTAGTTAACGTGACCATCATAAAGATTGTTGTTGATGCTGCAATCCCAGTTCTGTCTGAGCCTATCGGCGTTGGACTGCATGTGTCAAGTCTTCTAGCAGCTCTGCAAATACTTCAAGAACCAAAATCTTTTCGGTTAAGAATGTGAGCATATCACCTTTGTAGCTGTAAAAATTTGGCCTCTAGGCAATAAAGTGCTGAACGTCTGTAAAACAGGCTTTTTGAGGAATGAGTATAAACACTCGACTACAAACCTGACATGCTCCCGCTATGAAGCTAGGAATCGCTTATTAACCTAGCCTCAAAAATTGGTTGTGAAACAATTTGACAGTGCCTGAAGTGCTTACTAACTGTGAAAACATTCATATTTTGCCGTTGCTAGTAAGGCTGCTAAATTTCCTAGCTCAAATGCCTGACGATTTCTTACTAAGAAAGTTAGAACAGCGTTTCAATAACCTTGAAATTTGTCATGGTACTGACTACGCGATGTACCCTTGTCGCACTAGTTTGCGGAAATGAGTATCTATGATTTGTCTTTCATTCGCTATCTCTAGGGTGTCATTGCGGTCATGGGTACCTCTACTCAGCAAGTAAAGCAGTGTCTATAGCGACCCTATTTGGCTTGCGAAAGGAATTTCCCTGTAGGAAAGTAGGAAAGTCCTTTCACAACTCTCTCCCTCTACAGATGATTTAGGACTTCTATATAGAAATCCTAAATGATTCATGAAAACACACCATACGTAAAGACCTTGAAAAAATCAAAGCTTTGACGATAGGTAACGAACTCAAATAACCACTTCACCCTAAGACTTTTCAACATAAATATTTATGTATTCAATGCTATCGTCTCTAAAATATGGCTATTTTTTGTATAAGTAGAATCATTTCTTGGAGAATTTAACATGACTTTGAATTTTGAACTTGAGAAAAGTTTTTTAGATATTGAACCTTTAGTCACTGAAGAAGACTGGCTTATCTTTGACCATAAAAAAAACATAGCTAGCAGTGATTACTACAATTACTACTACTCTTATGGCAAAAGCTGGAAGCCAAAGGCAATACTGGAAATTGGTGTAAGGCGAGGTTATTCAGCAGTCTCTATGGCTCTTGGTGCAGGTAAAGAACTAGAAAGTTTTGTCGGAGTTGACTCTGAAATAGATATTGATGAAAGTTCGTTCTTCGCAAGTAAGCTTTTGAAACAGCATACCAATGCAAAGCTTGAATTTTTAAAGATTGATACTCAGAAAGATGAGTTTATATCCAATAAAAATCTCTTTGATTTAATTCATGTTGATGCCGATCATAGCTTTTCAGGATGTACCAACGACTTACTCTTAAGCTTAAGTCTCTCTAGAGTAGGTACTATTATTGTGGTTGATGATTCTTTGTATGCTCCCGTTAGAGCAGCCTGTGAAATGGTCAAAAGATTGTATAGTGAGTCGCTGCGTGCAAAATATGTTACTAACTTTAGAGGACATTGCTTAATTTTAGTTGATCGTTGCTTTCCAGAGCTTCTGAAAAGAGAGAGTAGACAGGCTGTTCTTACTCAGATCGATCATTTTTTCCAAAAAGGCGGGTGAATGAGCTTCTGGCAAACTACTCAAGTATTAAACTTAGATTGGGAGAAGGCATTCTTACTTGTAACGCTTTAGCAGAAGAGCTAATTGATAGCTTAGATGATTATTTAAGTGAAGGAGTAAAATCTCTTAAGCAAAGCATAAAAACCTACGAATTTCCTGAGTCTTGTTCAGATAATTCAATTCAGTTTGACAACGCTTTTGCCTCTGAGAGTTTCCCCCTCAAAGGATAGGATTAATAAAAATATTTTTGATTTCAGATTTTTTGATTTCAGAGATTTTGTAAGGACAGGCTCTATAGAGCTTGACGTTTGCAAAAGGATATTGCATCTTTTATTAAAATTACACAGGTTCACGCAACTCTTAATCGCGCACCTCTTGGAAAATTCTTTAGCTATTTCTTGAAAGAAGGCAATAAGCATTTTACATACTTGCATAGACGGCTATACACTAAGCAGTCAAGTCAGGTAAAAACTAACACCATAGATTTTTATACACTAGAGTATATCTATGGAAAAAATGGTCGTATTGAAACTTTTGAAGGTCACAGCTTAACTATTGTACTGATGGATGCTTTAGTTAACTTAGTTGCAAGTCTCAGTCGCGAACTAGAGACTCAGTATTGGATGCAATATTGGAAACTTGAAACCAATAGAACATGGTTAGAGATAGTTTTAAAGGAAGAGAATTTTCTTCTTTCACCAATTCCTTTTCCGGTTAGACCTCAGGAAGAGTATCGTCGGTTTTATTCATTTCAAACACCCCACAATAGCAGTGGTGTTTCTGTCAACGTAGGTCAGATAGACGAATATGACCTGTATCAACAACTTACTCATAATCCCACAGATTGTATGTTCAGATTGGCAACTTCTATTGGTCACATTAAATTACTACTTCTACTTCTCCAAGAAAGACATCCTGGCGAAACAATTAGGTGGCTAGATTTCGGCTGTGGAATTGGATATCTTGCCAATAAGATAAAATTTGAAGGAGATTTTGTTGGTGTAGATGTAGCTGAGTCCTTAATTGATTATGCGAATAGCACAAAGCACTCTAATCGTTATATTTATAAAATTGGAGGTTTTAATGAAGCTCGAGAAGCTATTAATGGTGAAAAGTTTCATCTTATTACAGCTACTGAGCTGATAGAACATGTTTTTGATCCTTTATCTTTTATTACGCAAATGAGTCAACATACTTGTGATTCTGTTTATGCTTCCTCACCATTTAACGAGGCTGTTCCTTATCAACCTTCCCAAGAGCATCTATGGAGTTTTAATCTAGAAGCTTACAAGCGCCTTTTTGAAACTTCTGGAATGAACATTACATTTTCTAGCGTCATGAATATAGGTGAGTTCATTGGTGAAGGTCATGATTGGCTATCTGTTATAGCAACAGTTGGAAAGCCATTTCGACTTTTTCCAAACAAGCGATAGGCTCAGATATAAGTAACAGTATTGATATCATTCTTCGCAAAGAATAAACTAAATTAGCTTGAGAGTAGCTCTTTTGAATGTTAGCTGTTAACTTAGCTCATTTGCAGTCTTCATGCGTTTTATGTAGCTCAGACGTTAGCTGTCCTAGCCTTTGCTGCCGAAGTCTATGATTACTCCGAGGGTGCTTTTAACTACCGGGGGGGCTGGGTTTATTGGCTCCAATTTTGTACATTACTGTCAGGGCCAGTATTCAAAAGGCCAGTATTCAAAAGGCCAGTATTCAGAAATTTGTGTGCTGGATGCGCTGACCTATGCTGGCAACCGGGCGACACTAGGTGACTTAGAAGGGCAGGACGGATTTCATCTGATAGAGGGCAACATTTGTGACGCTGGGCTGGTGGCTCAAATATTGGCTGCACACCAGATCGATACAGTGGTTCACTTTGCGGCGGAGTCTCATGTCGATCGCTCTATTTCTGGCCCTGCCGCCTTCGTTCAAACCAACGTGGTGGGTACCTTTACGCTGCTAGAAGCTTTTCGCCACCATTGGCAAGAGCGGGGCAAGCCCG
>JAAUTN010000572.1 GCA_012031415.1 Leptolyngbyaceae cyanobacterium SM1_4_3
CGTTCCCGACCGCCTCCAGAACGTTCCCGACCATCTCCAGAACGTTCCCGACCATCTCCAGAACGTTCCCGACCGCTTCCCAACCGTTCCCGACCACTGCTAAAGATTGCGGATTAAACAACCTGTGGGGTGGGTGTCTCACCCGCCCGGACGGGCAAGATGCCCATCCCACAAAACGTACCGTTTATTTAATTCACGACCCTAAGCTCCACTTAGGAATCGCGCTAAAAAGCTCCAGCTTCCTTGTAGCTCAAAGGAAACTGGAGCTTTTAACCTGGCATCACCAGGCTGGAGCCTGGTAACGAGCAAATGACTTGATGCAGCATAACAAGGGGCTTAAGCCCCTTGTTTCAGCGGGGAATGCGTGAGTCCTATTTCAATCAAAGCAAGTCGCTCAGTTTGGGGTTGTCTTTCAGCACTTTCAGCACTTGTTTAATTTCTTGAGTGCGATGCTTGTCCACGATTAGAGTGGCTTTTCCATCGCGGACGATGACGACATCCTTGAGTCCGATGGTGACAATCACTTCATCGTCATCGGCAGCGTAAATGAGCGAGTCTTCGGTGTCGAGTCCGACGTGTTGGGCCAGTTCGACGTTGAGTTTATCTTCTTTGAACAGGCGTTCGATCGCATTCCAGTCTCCCAGATCATCCCAGCCAAAGGTGACGGGCAGGACACACGCCTTGCGGGTTTTTTCCATCATGGCGTAGTCGATACTTTTCTTGGGGAGTTCGGGGTAGACGGAGGGTCCTTGTTTTTCTAGGGGTTCAATGATTTCGGGAGCGTGGGTGTGCAGTTCTGCCAGGGTTACACCTGCCCGAAAGATAAACATTCCGCTGTTCCAGCTAAAGCGTCCGCTGGCGATGAAGGATTCGGCGGTAGCGCGGTCGGGCTTTTCGGTAAAGCGATCGACTTTATAGGCGGGGAAGCCGCCGAAAGAGCCAATTGTTTCTCCCTGTTCGATGTAGCCGTAGCCCGTAGAAGGGTAAGTAGGAGTGATGCCCAGGGTGGCGATCGCCTCCTGACTGCGAGCCAACTCGGTTGCAGCCCGGAGGGTTTGCTGAAACGCTGCCACGTCCGCAATCCAGGGGTCAGCCGGAAAGAAACCGACCACCGCTTCTTCCCCATAGCGACGAGCGACCTCCAGCGTTGCCCAGGCGACTGCCGGAGCCGTATCGCGCCCCTCGACTTCGACCAGCAGGTTTTCTTCTGGCAAATCGGGAAGCTGTTGCCGAACGCCTTCAGCTAAATGACCAGCGGTAATCACCCAGAGCCGATCCCAACCCTCTGCTAGATCGAGCAGGCGGGCTGCGGTCGCCTGGAGTAAGCTCTGACCACTGCCATCTAAGCTCAAAAACTGTTTCGGACGATGCCGCCGACTCAGCGGCCAAAAGCGCTCTCCCTTACCACCAGCCAGAATCACAGGTATCATAGCCTTCTCGCTTTGCTTTAATTTACGTTGAGGTTCTTAGTTAGTCTGCATGGATCTACATCCCTAGTCCGTAAAATCTACCGAGAAATCTACTGGAGCGAGTTTTTAATCTCTAAATGCTATGAGCGAAACATTATCGAATTCACCGCTTGAACTACACTGTAAGGTTAGGATTTCTGGATTTTGCCTGAATTTTCTTAAGATTATTTTGGTTTATGATTGCACGCAGCGGGTTCGTGAATGTTCACTGGGCTTGCTATTAGGCAATTTGACCGCGTAGAATTCGCCAAGTGCCTCATGGGTGCGCGTGAGGAATTACATCCGTAGATAGTAGGTGTGCGATCGCGCTCAGCCTAGCATAGGTATGAATACATTACGAATTCTTCAGGGTCGGTGATATACGCTAGCCACAGTACAAATGAGGTCGAGGTGAGAGACGGAGTGGACGGTTTACAAAATCAGTCTGATCGGTATAAAACGCAACAATCTGATTCTTCTCAAGAGCCTTCTGCTCAAGGGTCTGAGGATGGGGAGTCGAGTCATACACCTATTTCACCAGTTCCAGCCTCCGTTGCCGCTGCTACGCCTGCCCAACCATCTAGCCAGCAGCTAGCTAGAGCGTCAAGCCAACCTTCGTCGAAGCCGAATCCGCTACGCTGGCTCTCGTGGGGTACTGCTCTGGCAACGACAGGTCTAATCTCTGGGACGCTGGGTGTCGCTTTGTCCTGGTTAACGCCTCTGCCCTCGGCGATCGCCCCCAACACCGACCAGCAGCTTTCGCTAAGTGACCTGTGGAGCAAAGGGTTTCGCTACAACATTACCCGCCCGGTCAACATTTTGGTCATGGGAATTGACCGGGTGCCTGACGTTCCTGCTGATTCGCCTGAAGTGCTGAACGGTCGCAGCGATACAATGCTGCTGGTGCAGGTTGACCCCGCTGACAACTCGATTAACGTGCTTTCCATTCCCAGAGACACTCAAGTAGAAATTCCGGGCGTGGGGCTGACCAAAATCAACCATGCAAATATGCTAGGCGGCGACAGTTTAGCGGCCCGTGTGGTCAGCCGAAACCTGAACGGGGTAACGATCGATCGCTATGTTCGAGTTAGCACCGAAGCGTTTAGCGAGTTAATAGACTTGCTGGGTGGCGTAGAAGTTTTTGTGCCTCAGCAGATGTCTTACACCGATGAAACGCAGAAACTCTATATCGACCTGGAGCAGGGCTGGCAAACTTTGAATGGCGACCAAGCAGAACAGTTTGCCCGCTTTCGTTCTGATGGCAATGGGGATATCGGACGGGTACAGCGCCAACAGCAGCTAATTCGAGCATTGCGCGATCGCATCACTAGCCCAGCCGTGATTCCCAAACTGCCAGAGGCAATTCAACTAATTCAAAAGTACGTCGATACCAACCTTTCTCTAGAAGAAATGCTGGCGTTGGCAAACTTTGGTATAGCCCTAGAGCAAGACCACTTCAGAATGGTAATGCTGCCTGGTCGCTTTAGCACCCCTGATGAATTTGTTGCCAGCTATTGGATTACCGATACTGATGCCGTCGATCAGGTGATGCAGGAATATTTTCGGGTTCCCTCCGTCACCCGTTCTCAGGAACATCGTGCGCTCAATAACCTGCACATTGCCGTCCAAAATGCCTCAGGAGAGCCACGCTTAGGGAGTCAGGTTGCAGATTATTTGCAAGACCAGGGCTTTGACAATGTGTACGTGATTCAAGACTGGCCCGATCATCAGTTTCAAACGGATATCATCGTGCAGCGAGGCAATATGCGCGGCGCGGCTTTGCTAGAGAATGTATTAGGCTTGGGGCGAGTTGTCTCCGCCTCTACTGGAGATTTGCAGTCGGACCTGACGATTCGAGTGGGAGAAGATTGGGCAGATCGAGTGGGGGGATGAGGGATGAGGGATGAGGGATGAGGGGTTTCTCTGCCTGCTGGTTAGATGATGAGTTCGGGTGTTCAGAGGATGTTTAGAGTATTTTTGACTCGCTGTGTTGGCGTAATTCTGATTTTGGGTCTGGCTTGTCTGTGGATTTTGCTCAGCGCAACGCCCGCTCTGGCGGCGATCGATACCGTAAATTACAACAACGCCAACTTGCAAGAACAAGATTTTTCTGGCGCAGACCTCTCCGGCAAGGCTTTTGTCGCTGCTGAGATGCGGGCATTAATTTTCAGGACGCAGAC
>JAAUTN010000129.1 GCA_012031415.1 Leptolyngbyaceae cyanobacterium SM1_4_3
GGATCGCTGCTGGGGGCGACGCGGCTGGCTGCGCGACTGGTCGTAGTCTTGCTCATAGTCGCTGCGGATGGGGCGGCGATCGGTCGAATAGCTGTCGTCTTCCTGATAGCGATCGCGCCGAACGGGTCGATCGTCTTCCTGATAGCGATCGGTGCGATCGGAGGAGTTGCGGCCACCGCTGGCGCGGTCAGGTTGGCCGTTGTTGCTTCGTGGGCTGTTGTCGCTTCGTGGGCTGTTGTCGCTTCGTGGGCTGTTGTCGCTTCGTGGGCTGCGGGTCGGTTGGCCGTAGCTGTCTCGATCGCCATATCGATCGGGCTGATAGCGGTCGTCTTGCTCATAGTCGCGGCTACTGTAGTCATCTTGACCATTGTTGCGGCTGGGACGGCTGCGATCGTCACGGTAGCTGTCGTTTGAGTAGTCGTTGCGTCCGCCTCGCGAGTAGGAGTCGTCGCGGTAGCCGCGATCGTAGCTGTCATCTCTCGCCGGACGGCTATCAGGGCGGCTGAAGCTGTCTCGTGGATAGGAATCGCGATAGGGTTCGCGGCCAGAATAGTAGTCGCGATCGTCTCTGGCATACGGGTCGCGGTAGGGGTCGCGATACCAGTCTTCATCGTCGTCGCCCAACAGCGCATCGCCAATGCCGCTGATTGTCCGCTTGACCGAGCCAAAGAAACCGTCTGCCGCTTCTTCGTCTCTGGCGTCGAGATAGGCTTCGCGGTTGAGTTCAGAAATCGCGTCACGCAGTTCGGTTTGCGCCACGTCGATCGATCGTTCATCCTTATCCGCTAATGCCTGCCGCAGTTCGCGCACCAAAGTTTCAATTTCGCGGCGGCGAGAACTGGCAAACTGCATTCCAAAATCAAGGGCAACTTCGCGCAGCTTCCGCTCAGCCTCAAAGGTCAAGGCTTCTGGCTTTGGTTTTCTTTCGACGCGATCGCGCCGTTCTCGGTCTTCATTGGCGAACTTCTCGGCTTCCTGGATCATCCGCTGTACTTCGGATTCGAGCAAAGTCGAAGCGCCCTGAATCGTGATCCCCTGCTCGCGGCCTGTGGTGCGATCGACAGCCGTAACCTGCAAAATGCCGTTCGCGTCGATATCGAACGAGACGACGATTTGCGGGACGCCACGAGGCGCGGGCGGAATGCCCATCAGCTTAAAGCGACCCAGCGACTTGCTGTCTGCCGCCATTTCGCGCTCGCCTTGCAGGACGTGAACCTCGACCAAAGTTTCGGTTGTTCTCTGATGTCGAGAAAATGTCAGATTGCGCGTCGGGACTCGTTCGTCATTGCGCGGAATCAGCTTTTCATCACGCCGCCGATCGTCTCCAGCCCGACCGAAAGCGGCGTCACGTCCAACAGCAGAATATCTTTCACTTCCTGCGTCAGAACGCCCGCCTGAATCGCTGCGCCAATCCCCACGACTTCATCCGGGTTGACGTTTTCGTTGGGTTCGCGATCGATCAGCGCCCGCACAAGCTGCTTCACCATCGGAATCCGCGTCGAACCGCCAACCAAAACGACCTCATCGATTTCATACGGACTGATTCCCGCATCATTAAGCGCCTGCTTGACGGGACCACGCAGACGGCTGACCAGATCGCCGCACAGATCCTCGAATTGCGATCGCGTCAATCTTGTCTCTAAATGCTTTGGCCCGTCCTCAGTCGCCGTGATGAACGGCAAATTGATCTCCGTCACACTGACGCCCGACAGTTCGATCTTGGCTTTCTCTGCCGCCTCCATCAGGCGTTGCAACGATTGACGGTCTTTTCTCAGATCGATGCCTTCCTGCTCCAAAAACCACTCGGCTAGCCAATCGACAATTTTTTTGTCGAAATCATTGCCGCCTAGCTGCGTGTCGCCCGACGTGGCGCGGACTTCAAACACGCCATCGCCCACATCCAGGACGGAAACATCGAACGTGCCGCCGCCCAAGTCGAATACCAAAATCGTCTGACTGTCTTCGCGATCGAGTCCATACGCCAGCGAAGCCGCCGTCGGCTCGTTCAAAATCCGCAAGACTTCCAGTCCGGCAATCCGCCCAGCATCGCGAGTTGCCTGCCGCTGCGAATCATTGAAGTAGGCCGGAACGGTGATCACGGCTCCGGTCACGTCTTGCCCCAAATAGCGCGAGGCTTCTTCGGCGAGCTTGCGGAGGACGATCGCGCTAATTTCTTCGGGCGCAAATTCTTTTTGCAGGCGCGGACACTTGATCTTGACGTTGCCGTATTCGTCTTTGCGAATCGTGTAGGGGACGCGCCGCGATTCTGGCCGCAGTTCGGCATATTTTTGGCCGATGAAGCGCTTCACGCCTGCAAAGGTGTTTTGCGGATTCAAAACGGCCTGACGCCGCGCCATCTGCCCAACCAACTGTTCGCCTTCTTTGCTGAAGCCGACGACCGAGGGTGTCGTTCGCAAACCTTCAGCATTGGCGATCACAACGGGTTTGCCGCCTTCCATTACGGCGACGACTGAGTTAGTGGTTCCCAGGTCAATGCCGACTACTCTGCCCATGCGCTGCGAAGCTCCTCGCGTCTACCGAAGGTTAAGAACAATATATTGCTTCATTCTATCTTGCTACCGAAAAGGCTTTGTGGCTAGGAAAACGTTGGCAGTCGCCCCGTCGGTTTTCCACACTTTGCGATCGCAATTTCACCTTTGGCTTTCAATAATCTTTCAATTAGACCAGAAGAGCGCGGGGCGATCGATATGAAAGATCGCCCCGCCAAACCGCTACTGCATCCGCAAATAGCGCACCAGCAGGCTAATCACATCCCCCGGATCGGGCACGATGTTGAGCGGCGCATCGAGTTCCAGCGGCATTGCCCACTCGATCGCCTGAGCATAGCCCGCCTGCTCTAACCGCCGCGCCGTAAATTGGACGATTTGCGGCGTCCCGATCAGGATGTGCTTGATCGGGGTGCGATTGTCGCCTGGAATTTTGGTGGTTGATTGAATTTGCGGCGTAGGCGAATCGTTCCGCTCTTGACCGGAATTATCAGAAGTATCCATGAGTTTTCCTTGTTGAGTTGGGCTAGGAAAACCCAAAAGCCTAGCCGCCCCGACGCAAGACAAAGCAATCGAGACGGCTAGGAGGGTATGATCCCAGTTAGCCTATCAACTGCCGATACAGTTTGGTGGGTCAGCGGCCTGAAGTCTGGTGGAACAGCTTCGGGTCGCGTGGCTAGACCTTGGGCTACAGTTTCCTGTGGTCTAACAATCGATCGATGCTGTGATTGAGCAGCATTAGGAAGCAACACTAACGGAATTATTCGGCAAAGTCAAGCAGTTTTTTCAATCATCGATCGGACTTCGCATTTCTGCTGCAATACAAAGCGGTAGAGAAATGCGATCGCGCTCAACGCCTGATTCTGCGTCGCTGCTGCCACCTGTTCATCTACAGCCAAATGGGTCAAAAACGCCGTCACTTCTGCTGCACCCATTTCGATCGGATGGCGCTTGTCGTGAAACAAAATGAAGCGACGAATCCAATAGACGTAAGTTTGCTCAGTGCGGTAGGAGTAATGCTTCACCCGCAGCACATCACGCACCTGATCCAGCAGCTTTCGCGGACGCGAAGAATCTCTAACTTCAGCACTCAGTACTTGTATAGCAGAACTAATAATATAGTACAAACGTACTGCCAGCACAAAAACAGAAGATATACTGAACTTTGCTGCATAACTCCCCTCAGTGAAGCTGTTATGCAGATTACTCGCTGTTCAACTACCCGAATCGGGTGATTAGGCAGCGAGCAGTCTGCATAACATCCCGTAGCGGGTGATTAGACAGATTGGATCTGTAGAATAAATTGTTAGACCGCAGTTATCTACGAGCTTAATTCCTGACTGTGGGTAATTTATTATGAATACAATGGCAATCAGAATGAGTCGAAAGAGGTATGCATGTTCATAGTTAGCAGTATTCTTGAACAACTTTCTTGGATAGACAGCATCGTTTCATATGTATGGGTATTCCTGTCAATTCTGATGTTTTCGTCTTTATCTCTACTTTATGGCAGGTCAGGCATGAGCTGGGAAAGTTTGCTTGTCATTTTTCTACTTATAGCTACTTGGACATATCCCCTATACACTCTTAGATTTAAGCTAGTACCGGGGTTGCTTGGAAACTTGTTTTATGCTGTCTTATTGCTTTATGTAATTCTTCGGGTGTATCGTAAGATTCCTACAGCAGCTTGGCTACTCATTCCAATTGGAGTCTGGATAACCATAGCCACAGTTTATGTAATCGCTCAGATAATAGATGAATATGCAAAATCAGTGTAGCGATAGTTGTTTTCACTACTATGATTCGACAGTCTCCAATACCAGAATCACTTTAGACATTTAATAGAAAATCGTAGGTTGAGCAAGTTTAGCGCTCGGCCTGTTAGCAGCTGGCAGTCTAACAATTCAAATACAGCGGACGGACGAAAGCCGCTGGTGCTGGGTTCGAGGTTATCTGCCGCCGCTGATTTGAGCCGTTGGACGGCTTAATTCCCCGGTTTGGGCATCGCCTCAGTTATATCTGTGTGGGTTAAAGTTGAGAGGATGCCTCTTAGCAATCCCAGGTTGGGCAAGGCTATGATGAAGCATCACTTGATTAAAATTCGGCTGAGGAGTTTGAGATGCAGTTGCCAGAACCCCAAACCAAGACATTCCCAAACTTGTTAGGTGCGATCGAGCAAGGGCAAATCAAGATTCCACAGTTTCAAAGAGACTTTGTATGGACGATGCAGAAGTCGGCTGGTCTTATAGATAGCGTCGTCAAAGGCTATCCGATTGGCACTTTTATTTTTTGGCGTACTAAAGAGCGTCTTCGTTCCGTTAAAGATATTGGCAAGCAAGTTCTACCGGAACCAGAACAAGGTGAGTTTGTTGATTACGTTTTAGATGGGCAGCAAAGGTTAACAAGTCTCTTCGCAAGTTTAAGAGGCGTTATCTTAACTAGGGAGGATGGTAGAGAAGATGACTTTTCAAAAATTTTTATTGATCTAGAAGCTCAAGAATCAGATCAAATTGTCATTACTGATATTGAAGGAAAGATGAAAAATCCCTGATCAGCGTTTCTAAGCTTCTGACAGGCGGGTTAAGGCTTCTTGTCTCATATCCTGAGCATTACCATGACAAGCTAGATACCTATAAAAATAGAATTGAGAGTTACCAATATTCAATCATTCAAGTCAAAGATGCCCCTATAGAAATAGCCACAGAAATTTTTACGCGAATCAATGTTGGGGGCAAGCCATTATCACTTTTTGAAATAATGGTAGCCAAAACTTTTGATCATGAAAAGCAGTTTGACCTAGCCGAGAAATTTCAGGAATTAGTAGACAATTTGAAGCCTTTTGATTACGAAACAATTTCAGATGCTACTGTCCTACAAATTGTTTCAATCATTTTATCGAAGGAGTGTAAAAGGCAAGTCATTCTTGGACTTGATAAAAATGACTTTGTAAACACCTGGGATAAAGCAAAGGATTCTATAGAGCGTACTGTAGAATATTTTAAGAATTACTACCGTATTCCTGTTTCTCAATTGCTCCCATACAATGCTTTGATTGCGCCTTTTTCTTATTTCTTTTTCTATCACCCTGATAAACCAACTGGTGATAAGCAAAGATTTCTAGAAGATTTTTTCTGGAGATGTTCTTTGTCTGGGCGTTACTCATCTGCTGTAGAAAGCAAATTAGCTCAGGATGTGAAAAGAATAGATCAAATTCTTGCTGGTGAATTACCCAGTTACGACTGGTCAATTGACACTTCAGATGAATTTATTAAGAATAATGGCTGGTTTAGCGCAGCCAGAAGCTATATCAAGGCAATCTTATGCATATATGCTTATCTTCAACCAAAGTCTTTTAACGATAACTCTATAGTCAATATCAGCAACTACTGGTTAAAACAAGCAAACAGCAAGAACTATCATCACTTCTTTCCAAAAGCGCATTTAAGAAAGCAAAACTATGGAGAATTTCGCATTAACCATATTTTGAATATTACGATAGTTGATGATTTTCTTAACAAGAGAGAGATTAAAGCGAAAGCACCATCAAAATACATGGCTAAGTTTCGAGATGTAAATCCAAATCTAGAAGCTACTATGAAAACCCACCTCATAGAGGACTTAGATACTTTTGGTATTTGGAATGATGACTACGACAAGTTTTTTGATGAGAGGGCAAAAGTAGTTAGCCGCGAACTCTCTAAAAGAGTAATCAAACAGGATATCGATAAGCAGGGACAGTCAAGCATAGTTGACGATTTTGAGGAGGAGCTAACAACTGTTGAATAACTGTTTCGAGTTCAAAACTTGATTTGTAATTGGATTAGCAATGAGAAAATCTGCTCAATCAGACTTTCCTAAAACTCAGCCTTATTAAACTAGCACTTTTCTAACAGCCATGCCTCTTACTGAATTATTCCCTGTAGTTAGTCAGCTTTCGCATCAGGATAAGCTACGCCTTATTCATTTCCTCTTACTTGCAGTTGCTAAAGAGGACGGTTATGAACTACAACCAACTGAGACTCAAGCTCAAGAAAACTTATTATTGGAACAGTTAGAAGCTACTGAGGCAGTTGTATGGTCGCCTTATGATGCTCATGGGGCTGCTCAAACTCTCTCAGAACTTCTAGTGGCAGCAAGGCAAGAGGGCAATGCTTAACGGTCAGCGATTTCCTTTCACTGAGCGCACCAACAGCGTAGGACTGTCTAGTGTAATGCCTTATTTGCCAATAACGCTGAGCCACCGAGATCGCTCTTTAGAGATGATGGCTTTGCTGGACACTGGTGCAAGCGTCAATGTACTGCCGTATGAAGTTGGCTTACAGTTAGGCGCAGTCTGGGAAGAACAAACAGTATATATCCAGTTAAGCGGTAACTTGGCTCAGATGGAAGCGCGAGGGTTGGTGCTATCAGCAACGGTGGCTAATTTTTCCTCAGTTTTGCTGGCATTTGCTTGGACACAATCGAGAGAAGCCCCGTTAATCTTGGGGCACATGAACTTTTTTGCAGAATTTGATGTGTGTTTCTACCGTGCTGACCTTGCCTTCGAGTTGCATCCGAGAGCAAAGTAGCATCATCCGTTCAGCCAGCCGTCCAACACTTCGTTGGTGCGGACGGCACAGAGGTTATCGGTGAGAGTTCGAGGATATCTGCCGCCGCACAACTTTGCCGTTATCCTGCTAGGTGTCGGTAGGGGCAGTATTTGTAAGAGATCTGGTTGTGTCAAAGTCTTGTGATGTCGTTCAGGGAGTTTGAATGAAGCTCGATTACGGTTTTACAGAATATGACACTCAGGAATCGAAAGTCATCTTTTCCTGGAAATCAATCTTGGATTATGATCCAAATTCAAGTTCGCTAGATCTTGCAGTTGGGGATCATTACACAATTTATAAATCTGATAGCGGCAAGTATTTTTTGCATTGCTATCATCGAATTCAAAGAAGCATGTTGGGTGAAGTTGAAGATGGGCAACAATACATCCAGCCGCTCACTGATGAAGACGTATGTGTTTATGCTCTGTTACACAATAATATTAGATTAATAGAGAGCGAAAGTTTACAGGAGAAATACCATAAAATCTTAGAAAAGATTATTTCGTTCGCTCCTGGCGAAGATGTTGAGGTGATTCGCTCAAAGAAAGACATTTACCTTGACTTGAAAAATATAGCTCGGCAAGCTGAATCCAGTGGTATTCAATTTGGCGAGGATATTAAGCATGATTTGAGTGAGCTTCAATTATGCTTGGGTGTCGGTGCTTATAGATCAGCTTTAGCAATAGGAGGAAGGCTGCTTGAAATTTCGCTTAAACTTTTCTGCCTTGATAATCAGATCGATTTTTCCGATAATTGGATGGTTGGACAACTGATTGATAAGATTACGCAATCGGGTCAGTATCTAGATGCAAGTCTGAAAAGTGTCTGGCAAATTATTAATCAGCAAAGAATTGTCGGAGTTCACGCTAAATCAAAAGCACCTATTCCAAGTAAGGAGCAAGCGTTCATGGTCAGTTTTGCAGTGATAGATACATTGAAGAAAGTCTTGAAATGTTAGTTGAAGTGGCGCAGGATAACAATCGCAATGCACCGGAACTTTTAAGTATACTGTTCATTGCACAAGTTATTGGTGTCCGGTGATTGCGACCGTTATGCGGCTTCAGCTATCGGTAGGGTCGCGTAGGAAAACACCTTGAGTGGAAACATCAGGTGGTTATACAGCGTTTCCCATGCTAGTGAGGTACAAATCAAGATCTGAGATTGTTATACAGCAAGTAAATCAGGGTTTTTGCTGTACCTCACTAGACTGGAAATGGCTATAAGCTCTTTTTAGAAGCCCCATCGATTCTGATCCGACAGCTAATTGCTTAATTGACTAAAATAAGAATGCACTTCACGACTGAGCAGTAACTATGTCAGAAGATAAATCAAAGAGAATAGTGGTTGCACCTCAGCCATCATTGGTTTCACCCTCATCACTACCACCTAATCGCGTTATTAGTGTTGAGTTAGAGAATGGTGAGGATGTCGAGTGGGTGTGGCTGTCACTACCTGACGGTACAAAGTATGTCAGTGGATATACTATTATCAAAAAATAAAGTAGATGGAGTTAGCGCAGTGATTGCTGCGATTATCTACGATCTTGAGGAGGATAGAATGAGTGTCTCCATTATCAATGAAGTGGTCAAGTGGCTAGAAATAATGCCGCAGCACCTACAACAACAAGTGCTTGAATTTACTCAGGCGTTAGTAAAAACTGAATTTCGAGGAACTCCAGGGCAACAATTACTACGTTTTGCAGGTTCAATCCCTCCGGAGGATCTCCAGTTAATGCGTGAGGCGATCAAGCAAGATTGTGAACGGGTCGATGTCGATGAGTGGTAGGTTTTTGCTCGATACCAACATCGTTATTGCCCTTTTTGCCGATGAGGCGATCGTCAAAGATAATCTTGTTCAAGCCAGTGAAGTTTTCATTCCAAGCATCGTCATTGGTGAACTGTGTTATGGAGCCAGAAAGTCAGGACGAGTTGAAGCAAACTTAGCAAGAGTTGATGAATTAGTTGCTGGCAGCACAATATTGGTATGTGACGCTGAAACCGCACGGCAATACGGTGAGGTCAAGAACAAGTTAAGGCTCAAGGGTCGTCCGTTACCTGAGAATGATGTTTGGATTGCAGCCCTTGCACGGCAACACGCTCTGATTTTGGTAACACGCGATGCTCATTTTCAAGAAGTGGAGAGTCTAAAAACAGCAGCGTGGTGAGTAAAGCCGCCGCATAACAACCCGGTCGGAGCGGACTGCCGAAAATCCTTGGTGTGGATGCAGAGGTTGCTAGCAGCCGCTCAACCGGAACGTTATGCCGCCTTGGGCTAGTGGTAATATAGCCAGAAACCTGGCTGTAAGTGTAAAAAGTTAAAAGATCGCAGAAGTCTCAATGAGATAATGTGCCAAGGTAATTGGTGGGGTGATCTTTATAGCTTTGGGCGATCGACCCTACCAAAACTCATTTTAGACTCACAGCTCACAGCTTCAGATGCTCACGATACCATGCTAGGGTGCGTTGAATGGCCGTGTCTAAGGGCGTTGCATGATTGCCAAAAGCCTGAGCATATTTGCTGTGGTCTACGACAAACGGTCGATCGAATTCGTACATCATTTCAACGGTTTCTCGTGCTTCAGGAATAAACAACCCGCCGAGCCGCGTCATAAACTTCCCCATGCCGCTCATCTTGGGTGGATGCCCTGCTTGCTGAAACGCCAGGGTGAGAAACTGACGAGTTGTGACAGTTTCAGCATTTGGAACATGCCAAATTTGCCCTAACGCTTCAGGCTGCTTGCCCAGCATTACCAAGGCTTTGCCGAAATCCTCAATAAAGGTGTAGGTGTGGGGAACATCCAGGTCACCCACCGCCGCCGCCGTTTTACCTGTCAGCACTGCTGGAAAAACACGATCGCCCATGACAGAGCCAAATACACCCGGCCCATAAAAGTCTGAAGCACGCGCGATCGCCACTTGCACTAATCCTTGTTGGTGCGCCTTCAGCAGCGCCTCTGACATTTGGGCGCGGGTGCGTCCCTTGCGAGTGGTTGCAGCATTCGGCAAATCTTCGCGCATGGGCACATTCACCTCTCCATACATATAGAGATTGTCCCCGACAATCAGCCTGGCACCGTTAGCCGCAACGCCAGCAACAATACTCGCTTGTAGTTTAGGAAATAGAGTTGGCCACTGCATATAGCTAGGTTGGGCGCATTGATAGACAACAGTTGCCCCGCGTGTGACGGCTTGAGTATTCTCAGGATCGTAAGCATCGGCAGCGATCGCTTCAACCTGTGGAGGCACAGCAGCGCTGCCGCTCCGATTCACCATGCGAATTTGCACATCGTGCTGCAACAACTCGCGCATAACGGACTGTGCCAAAGGACCTGTACCAAAGATAACGTGGAGTTCTGGATGAGTTGCCATAGAATTGTTTGGGAGTAATGGTTAAACACAAAGGAAGATGAAACACAAAGAGAAACTTCAAAGATTGTTTTGGCGCTGATTAGGCAGTCGCAACAACGCAATTCCCATCGCCAGAAACCACAGTTGTAAAACACTGACTGATACAGTGATGAACGCGCCCAAATCAGTTCCAAATAGCTCAGCCAGTTGAACCGCTAACAGCGTTGCTGACACCAACCCAAGGAAGCCTAACCAGCGGGATACTATTCGGGTTTGCAAAATCGTCAACGACACGATTGCCAGCCAGATCGCTGCAAATAAGCTGACTCCCAGCACTTCACCGACTGATCCGGCGTAGTCGTTGAGCACTCGATATACAACGGCGATCGCCTCACGAGTTCCGGTAGATGTTGCTGAATCGGTGTAGAGTGTTGCCAATGCAGGCATGGCAACCAGCCAACGAATGATGCCCAAGCAGCGGGCGATCGTCGAAGCGATACCAAACCCAAGCGCGACGCGCAGTCCGATAGAACTCGATTTTCCGTTGCTTAACACCTGAACCGTAGACAAGGCAGCAACCCAAAAAAGTATGGAGTAAGCCAGATAGTTCAGGTATCCAAGCCTTACTGCTGCTGCATTCTGAGCCAAAAGCGGCAACATTTTATCTGCCGGATCGGCCAAACTTTGGGGCCAGTCGATCGCCTGACCTAAAATTGCCACGGGGACAAAGAGCAATAGACTTTCAACCACCAGCACCCAACCTGCGAAGCGGTGCAGAGATTGTTTAGACAAGACGGTTTGTTCTGACATAAGGATAACGCGCAGTACTAAAGTGAACTGTGCTAACGGTAGAGTCTCTCACTATGTGAGAGTCAAGCCCTATCAGTGCTTTAAATGTGCGTACCCTAAAACGGTTCAATTGGGATTTGCAGTTCAATCACCACGGGTTCATCTCGGACGCGCACTGTTTCTGGTCCAAATAAATGAATTTCCCGAATTGCCCCGCTGCCGGTGTAACCATTTGTGCCAATCCAGGTAAAGAGAGCTGCAATCGCCTGCGTCACGTCATGAATCATGCCACTGTGAACAACACTGGCGACCTGAGCGCCTGGCAGTTGATAAACGGTAATCGCTGCTTGGGTCTGCTCCAAAATAGATTGAGGACATTCAGGAATGGCGATCGCAAACTCCATATCAATATCGGTCTCGGTATGCTCCGACATGTAATATTGCACAATTTCATAGCCAATCGGCTTAATATTCTGCTGTTTTAACCAGGGGTAGAGTTGCCGAATCAACATCCCCCGATATTGAGGCATCTCAGCAGCAGAGGGTACTATGTGACGGGCAGAGACAACGCAGCACGCTGGCACAGATTTAATCACCACGTCATAGACGGAGGGCTGTCCTTCTTGCTCTAACTGCCGTAGTCGAGCAGTAATGCGATTTAACCGCGATTGGGTGTCTTGAAGTTGCTGGTTCAGCTCGTCCTGTTTTGATTGCAGCAGATGTTGCAGTTGCTCTAAGGGCAAATCTTTTTGAAGTAAGTCAGCGATTTGCTCCAGCGGGATGCCTAGGTCTTTGAGGGCTAAAATCCGGTTGAGTCGAGGTAACTGCTCAATTGTGTAATAGCGGTAATCCGTAAATTGATCGACCTGAGCCGGTTTGAGTAAGCCCAGTTCATCGTAGTGTCGCAGCATCCGGACGGAAACTTGCCCTAGCCGTGAAAAATCTCCTATTCTGAACATAGACTGCCACCCAAACTTTCACCAGAATTATGACACTTTTTTCTCAAATCGTCTCCGACCAGGATGCTCTGTTGCTAACTTTGTGAAGTCATGCAATTGGGCAATCGTCCGGCAGCATAACAACCCGGTTGGAGCGGACTGCTAGAGTGGGTGGCGATGCAAAGATTATTTACCGCCGCTCAAGCAAACCGTTAGCCTGCTTCGTTCTTGGTGGTGGCGGTACAGCCAAGTTTCCTGTTGGCATCCAAGTCCAAAGCATCCTAGAAATCTCTTGTAAGGTAGGGTTTTGCAGCAATCAACCGCGTACTTGGAGCAAGTTATACTGAGATAGTCTTCATTACAATGATTGGGTTTGATGCCTACAGATATTCAGTTGGGGTGCTTGTATCGAATTAGCTACCATTGACGTACCGAATGTTACAGCCTATTCATCTAGTTTGTATCGACGGTCGAACCCAGAATTTGTATGTGTTGGCAGGGCAAAACGAGGAAATTGAGTTTGAAGTTACTCCAAATGGGGAGGTGCTGTAATGAGTTCAGTTAACTATGCAGCAATGTCTTACCAAGAACTAAGGCGTTATTTTTTGACCCATCGAGATGATAATGCTGCTTTCCAGGCTTACTTAGCAAGGCGAAGAGAGCGTTCCCGTCCTGTCATCACGACAGTTAATGATCCAGACTTTGATAGTAAAATTCAGGCATCTATTCGTCAGCAGATAGCAGAGTATCAGAGTGGCAACGCAGGCTAACAACCCTAGTGCAGCGGATTGACCAAAGCCGCTTGGGTGAGATGCAAAGACCCCGGCAACCGCTGACTAGGAACGTTAGCCCGCTCCAGTCCCCTGATCAGGCTTATTTTCCTGATGAATCCTCTTAGGGGGTGAATACCGAAAATATTTACCTTTTACCCACAAGGTTATTAGGTGAAGCCTAAGGATTCATTGGCTCTAGCCATTGATTGACAAAATCTCTAAATTAAGCGAACGCAAAGCCATCTAATTTTCTAACCTTCAACAGGAGTTTTGAACTAATGCGACTTGAGAATTTTTATCAAGCTAGCAAACAAGCTAAAGATAGTGGCAGTTCTTTAGCTTATGGAGTGGAAGCTATTGCTGCTGACAAGGAACTATCAACTCACATACAGGAGGTATTAGTTTGGCTCAAATTTCTTGATCCACCAGCAGACGGAAAGTTTGGTCCAATATCTACTGATGCTCTAATTGAATTCCAAGATGTAGTCAAAGAAATTCGTCCAGAAGTATCGGTAGAACGAGGTTTTCTGGGACTCCTTACTGCTCAAGCATTGATTGAAATAGGACCTAACGATGTGCCGCGTCCTAAAGTGGATTTTTCACTAGGCAACTTAGCTGCAAGATTGATTCAGTATATGGCGGGGATGAACTATAGAATCGCCGTTGGAGATGGGAAGTACAACATCATTTATGTCGAGGGCATGAATGCTGATGGAAGTGCTAACAGCGATACAATGAATGAATTTAACGATCGTCGTATGGTTATCGAAATTCCAGCTTCTGATTTAAGACCAGTCGTAAAGGGTAATTGGGAAGCCACTACAGAACCTGGTACATATTTTACGATGAATCCAATGGGTAGAGCCAAAGAATATGGGGCTGCACGTATTGCCTTCGGGCAATTCAAAGCATGGAAGGTTGGTACTCATTATGGTAGTGGTGCTGACCCTCATGAAGCTTTAGCTCAAGAAACTGATATTTCTGTTTATAGAGATAAGAATAGAGATGGATCTAGAAAAGGAGATTTTTTAGATACAGGGAATTTTGATATTAACCAACATTGGGGATACGATTATCCTCGGACTGATATCAACATGGCAAGTGCTGGCTGTTTGGTGGGGCGAACAAGACAGGGGCATAGAGAATTTATGGCATTGATTAAGCAAGATAGACGTTATCAGAGAAACAAAGAGTATTTGTTTCTTACAACTATCATTCCTGGTGATGATTTCCTTGCTAAGTTTCCCTAAATGAGGAACAGAGACCTTAGCTTATAGACGAACAGTGAGTTAAGGTCTCTACCCAAAACTCCATTTTGGGGTTTGTAATACGCTTGTTATCGACAAACAGTCAAAGAGAGATGAAGTATGAGTAGAGTAATAGAGAATGATCCAAATGTTATTGGCTCTATAGCAGCGTGGCAAAATATTCTTAATGGCTGTGGTTATCTACCTGGTTTGGTTATTACTGGAGAGATGGATAATGCAACAATAGGTACAACTAAAAATTTTCAAGAAGATGTAGGTTTATCCCAGACTGGAGAAGTAACATTGGAAACTTGGAGAGCAGGTTTAAAGCACGCTAAACTGCCTGGTTGGTCTAATGTCACTCCTTCAATCCAACCTTTGAATACTATTGTTTTATCTGGTACAGGTAGAGCAATGCAGTGGTTCAAAAAACAGTTTGGGCTGGAAGTCCATCGAAGTATTCGAGGTACGCCATTTACCATAGATCTACTTACTGCGATTTCAATGCAAGAGACTGGATATATTTGGATCAATCTATATGAAGATTTACCAGTAGCAGAACTGTTAAAGCTCTGTGTTGGCGACACGTTAGATGCACCTAACCGAAACGCTTTTCCAAAAGATAAGGCAGAATTGCTAGCTGAGACAAATGGAGATGCGATGTTTTCTATCGCCCGGGAAGCTCTTGAATCAATCGCGCCTCACAACTCAGATTACAGAAGTGCAGCCAGAAATCCTGATAAATTTTGTCGTGGATTTGGTATATTCCAGTATGACCTTCAATTTTTTCGAGTGAATCCTAAGTATTTTCTTGAAAAGCGTTGGTACAACTTCAACGATTGTTTGGAGCAATGCGTTCAGGAGCTAGAATCTGCACTTAAAAAAGTCTATGGCTCTGGCAAAAGTACCCTCTCTGATGAAGAAATGGTGTACGTGACTATTGCCTATAATCGAGGCTCTGTCAATTTCTCCAAAAAGTTTAAACAAGGTTATAAGGATCGCAGTGGTAAGTTCTACGGTGAATACATTTGGGAGTACTTACAGCTTGCTAAATCAATACCTTAAGAGCAGTTTCTCTAAGTGGAAGCTTGGTAAGTATTTTTGTGTTTGAGAATTTTTAATATCTTCTGCTGACGTTGCCAGTAAAAGCAGGCTAACAACCATGTTGCAGCGGACGGGTACAAGCTCCTTCTAGTGATGCGAAGGTTGTCACCGCCGCTGAACATGACCGTTATGCTGCCTATTTTTTGGTGGAGGCGGTAGCCGAAAAATTATTGGTGAGTATGCAGCATCAAACCATTGCGAAGTTCATGGGGAGGCAGTGTTCTGGATTGACTTATGATGATTTCTGACGTAGAGATCCCTATGCTACCTTCATGCCTGTTCCACAAGTTGTAATCGACACCAACGTAATCGTTGCTGGGCTACGTTCTAGAAATGGGAGTGCTTTTCGGCTGTTGGAGCTTATTGGTAGTGAGCAATTTGACATCCATCTCTCCGTACCACTGGTTCTAGAGTACGAAGAAGTTTTGTTACGGGAACTTCCAAATTTATCTGTCAGTGCCACAGATATCCAAGATCTCATCGATTTTTATTGTTCAGTGGCAACTCATCATCAAATCTTTTTTCTTTGGCGGCCTTACTTACCCGATTCTGAAGATGATATGGTGTTGGAACTGGCAGTCAAAGCAGAGTGTGATAGCGTAGTAACGTACAACGTTCGTGATTTTGTTGGTGTCGAGCGGTTCGGATTGAAAGTTGCTACACCTGCGGAGTTTTTGCAATCGATTGGAGCATTGCCATGAGTTTGCTAAATGTTCAATTACCAGATTCCTTATATAGGGGTTTACAGGAACTTGCAACGCGAGATGGAATCTCGATCGATCAGTTTGTGGCTCTAGCAGTAGCGGAGAAAATTTCTGCTTTAACGACTGAACGTTATCTTCAAGAGCGAGCAAAGCGAGGAAATCGGTCAAATTACGAGGCTGTTTTGGCAAAAGTACCTGATGTTGAACCAGAACCGCGTGACCATTTGCCGTCAGCATAACAATTGCAATGCAGCGGACGGTCGGAAGCCACTGGTGCTGAGTTCGAGTCTACTTGCCGCCGCTGACCGGGAACGTTATCCTGCTTCATCCTCGGTTGGGGCACAGACGCAAGTGTATCTGTAGTTAGCACAATACCCAAGTAAGTAGAAACTTAGGTTGGGTATATCTCAGAGAGTATTGATAGGTAGCAATCTACTCATACAGTAAACTTTTAGTGAACCTCCGTAAAAGCACTAGCTTTGATTGGAAGGAAAGGTTAGAAAAGACCAGAGGGTGTATGGCTGTCAATTACTGTTAATGTCTATCTGGACACATCAGTACTATTACCATTTTTTATGAAGCCGCCTAAACAAAGGGCTTAAGCCCCTTGTCTCACAAGAGCTTATTCCATGCAAGTTCACATTGAATTGGTATAACATGCGAATATTTTGCTGCCTATCGACAGATTTTAAGTGGATTAACAGCAAAATGCTTGTTTATATACTTGCACAGGGTGCACGGACAGCGAAACTCTACTCAACTAATTGTCAATCTACCTCAACTTCCAAGCGAGGAAACTATTATGACGCAATCTGTTTGATTTCGATGTCGAAGTAAATCGTTTGCACAACTATTCTTGGAAATTTAAAGGAACTAGACAGTGCAAAGTTATTGATGCCCCTCAATAGTGGCATCAATCTGCTGAATCAAGCATAACCAGAGGTACAGATTACTCGATTCTGTCGGCAAGTAATTGAGGCAGAAGTAGAGCGGGTCTA
>JAAUTN010000573.1 GCA_012031415.1 Leptolyngbyaceae cyanobacterium SM1_4_3
CGCCCTTCAGTAGCAAATCTTTCAGCGTAAAGAGTTCTTCCATGGGTCGCCCCTTGCCAAATCCTAGATTTACTCTATCCTTTCAGGCAATCCTGTAGGGTCTGCTCGATCGATCGGGGCTGCCAACCCAGCTCCCGACAGGCTTTGCTGCCATCCACGCGCACACAGCGATCGTAGAGATAGTGCACCCGCTCTCGACTGAGGGGGGGTTGCCAATTTAGTAAGCGCCCGATCGGGTCAAGCAGATTGCCCACGAGCCGCACGATCGGTTGGGGAATCTCCGCTGGCACGGGTACACCTGTTTCGTTGCTCAACACTTGAAACATTTCACGGGTGGTCAGGTCGCCCGTGGAAGCGATGTAGTGTGCTCCGATCGAGGCTTTCTCGGCTGCCAAAATCATTAAATCTACTAAATCATCCACATGGACAATCCCAGTGATCCGATCGCCCCCCGCCCACACCTTCAGCCGTCCCTGGCGATATGTCTGCAAAACAGGACCAAAATGGGGGTCATCGGCTCCCATAATTCCCGATGGCATAACGCTGACCACGGGCAACCCTGTTACGGCTGCCTGATCGACGAGTTGTTGGGCAAGGTACTTGGTGCGATCGTAGGCAGAGGAAAAATCGGACTGGGTGCGCTGAAAGGTTTCGTCGATCACACGTCCCTGCGTGTCGCCATAGACGCCGATCGTGCTGCAATAGATTAGTTTTGCAACATTGGCAGCTTTGGCAGCTTCAAGCACATGGCGCGTGCCGTCCACATTCACCCGCTGCATTCGAGTCGCATCTACCAAGCCTAGTTCCACATAGGCGGCGGTATGGAAAACCCAATCGACCCCCTGCATAGCAGCTTTGAGGGAGTCGCCATCGCTAATATCGCCGTAACAATACTCCACATTCAACCCGGTGAGCCGATCGACCTTACTGGTTTGCCGTACTAGTGCCACGACGGTATCCCCACGGTGCAGTAGCGCTTTGACTAGATGCGATCCGGTGAACCCATTTGCCCCTGTCACCAGTGCTTTCATAATTTAATCTGGATGTTCATCGTTAATTCATTGGCATTATTGTAAAGTACAGTCACCAACCAATGGATTGCTTTAATGGGCTGTTAAGGTTCGGTATTCCCCGCATCCAATTTCCGTGAAACCGCCGAGGAATCGATAAAATGGAGAGCAGGAGGCTTGGGAGATGAGGGAACTATGGCTTTTTCATTGCAACGCCCCATTTTGATTGGGGGATTGGGGTTGACGGTAGCGGGATGGATGGTCAACACCGTTCAACCCCACCATTCCATTTCGGTGGGTCGTTGATTTGGGGTACGATCGCCCTTGGGTCTGGAATCTGGGCATGGAGCCAACAATCGCGTCAGCTAGATTTGCAATTGCTGCTGCGCCAGTCGATCGCAGCACTGTGATTCGCACCTTTGAAACCATCGAAGCATTGATTGCTCAGCTTGAGACGGAAGCGGAGAACTTAGGATTAGCCACTGCAAAAACCACGCTGATCGGGAATCTCCGTCAGCAGTTGGCGAAGTTAAGTCCAGAACTCGATCGCAGACAAGCCAATCTTGCCATCATGGGTAGCAAGGGTGTTGGCAAGTCCACCTTGACCCAACTAGTGGCATCAAACTTTAAACCCTCACCCGCCTCCACCGATGCCCCCACTGCCCAATCCAACGGCAATTCCAGCGAATCGAAGGAGGACGGGAGCACGGCGGATCTAGTCCTGTTTATCACGGCTGGAGACATCACAGAGTCAGAGTTTCAGCGAGTTCAACAACTGCTATCCCAGCACCAGCGCGTGTTGCTGATTTTTAACAAGCAAGACCAATATTTGCCCAGCGATCGCCCGGTGTGGTCAATCCCGATTGCCCAAAATCTCGGTTGTGTTGGTCGGCTTCCTGGAACGATCGCTGAAAGGCTTGCTCGATCGCCATGCCATCGGTGACGCGCACCACAATTCGAGCGGCAAGGCATTCATCAATAATGTCTTCGCCAATCCCTGTGCAACTCACCCCCGCGTAGGCAGTAGCATAGTTGCCCGCTGGCATGGCGGAGTCACTCACCCGCCCAATTCGTTCAAATCCCTTGCCCCCTGTAGACGTACCAGCGGCTAATCGTCCTTCGCTGTCGAGCACCACCACGCCGATCGTTCCCCGTCCGGCACTGGCATCGGCAACCAATTCTTTTTCCGCCACAACACCTGCCATTTCGTGCTCAAAATTGCCCCGCCGTTCCTGAATCCACTCCTGCAAGCGCAGCTCCGTCAATGGATCGTAGCTGGGAATGCCCAACTCCCGCAGCAACTCGATCGAGCCATAATCTGAGAGAATTCGATCGTGGGAATCTTGTAAAAATTGGGCTAGAAAAATTGGGTTCTTCACCCGCGACACATTGATCACGCCGCTAAACCGCTGCGCCATGCCCTCCATCAAGCTGGCACTCATGCGGATTTGCCCATCGGATTGCAGCACCGACCCTGTGCCTGAGTTAAAGCGGGGATCGTCTTCGAGTAACTGGCACGCTTGCACTACCACAGTCGAGGCGGCTGCTCCTGTCACCAATTCTGGGTAAACCGCTTCAACCACCGCATGCAGCGATCGCCGCACCGCCTCCACTCCGCCCTTGCTGCGCAGCGAACTCCCCGCACCGCCGTGAATGATTAATTTGGGTTGAACCTGCCCCATTGCCATGACGTGAAACTCCCAAAAACAATTGAAGGACGTGTGACTGCCATCCACTCAGCGATCGCAGCTTCCCCCAACCCATGCCATCCGGTGGAACATCGTCGGGAGAACGTCCAATCTCTCCACAATATCTTCTCTAAGGCGTTTTGAATACCCGATACATTCCCCGCAGTAATCCACCTTGGTAGAATAACAACACGATCGCCCCAGCCCAACCCTTGCGAGGCAACCGGAATGCCATTAGACCACTACGGCGTACTCAAGTGCCGCGCCCTCGCCGGTCGAGTTGACCCCCTCACCGACGACACCCCCCCATTACCATGTGCTGGCGAGTGATGGAAAACATCGCTACCGCATTAGCATCAACGTCCGATCGCGCAGCTACCCACCGGATTTGCTCTATGTGCTGGAACCGCAGTTTCACCATCCCATCACCCGCAAACTGCTGAATTTGGAACCCGGCTTTCACCGCCTATATTACCCGCCCGCTGGGGCAGCATTGGATTACGTTCGCGGCGGATTGTTTGAGCCCCACCAGATGCAGCCCTTGCCCTTCGATCGCCCTGGACAAACAACGATCTAAAGGAACTAGTCGATAGCTACATTCACCGCGCCATCCAAGCCCGCAGCGCCACGCTCTATGCTTTTGGCGAGTCGTGGGGAGCCAACCGACACCTGGCTGACCCCTATTTCCATTTTCTTCCCGGTCGGGGTATCCACAGTGTTCACATGAACCAAGGCAGTATTTCCCAATTTGCCGCCGATGATGGCATTTGGCAAGACGGTGGCTTTGCTGATCCACTTTCCCCAGGAGCGCCATTGGGTTGCCGTGTTTCTAGCCTTTCAGTCCCAAAGCTTTAAAACCGACGATCGCACCGGGTTGCGCCAAGTCGATCGGGGCAACCGTCCACCCACGCCCCGTCCTCAATT
>JAAUTN010000574.1 GCA_012031415.1 Leptolyngbyaceae cyanobacterium SM1_4_3
TGTTCCCTGACCTTCGCCACCCACACTATTGCACATCATGTAAAGGGTGTCTTTGAGTGACCCAGTTCTAACAGCCTTATGAATGTCAATGACTGTTACTACATTCATCTGTACTGAATTGAGTTGCCCTGGATTTTGCTTTTTTTATAGTGGACGTATCAGGCATAGTTTTCCTTTTGTTAGTTGAACAAATTGTTATTCTCCAGGCTTAGGCATCCTTACCTACGAGATAGAGAGAAGAAGCAGTAGTTATCGGCTCTGCTCGAGTTCCCGCTTTAAATTTAATGTTGTAGGGTATTATTTTGACATCTTTTTTGACCGTGCCAATCCAGTACGAAACATCAGTACCTTCGTAAGTCTTCTTTTCTGGCTTGCAGTAATCCTCGTCAATAACAATTTCATCAATAGCAGCGTAGGCTTCACATTCTAAGGATATGACCGTCCAAACCAATCTATCTCCTGCTTCTACAACAGTTTTCAAATTCTCAGTACCCTGATTGGTAGAGCCATTCGCTTTATTTGTGTCCATAAAGTAAACTTGTCCGCTCAATGAATCGGTTGCAAGCGCTCCAACCACATCTATTACAGAGGCTACCGTTATCGTTTTTTTGCCATAACCTGTCTTCCATTTTTTTTGTACTATGTTTGAAAATCAGCAGTTGACTATATAATGGGGAGCGGGAGAGATCCAACACCTGCATTTGTAAACCCATTTTTCTTAAAGTCATTGGTAATCCTGATATAAGCTTCACACCTCATATGTACTGGTATCCATCTCCATTGTCCATCCGAGTGGGAGAGCTTATATAGTTGCACATCCATAGTATAGGCATAGGTTCCTGGTCTATATGTATCGACAGAAGCAGACCAGTACCAGCCGTCTGTCACCATATCGGGAGATCCGTATGCAGCTGGATAAATTATGTTTTTATCCACAGCTTCACCACTGATACCCGTAATGATCGGAGTAAGAGAATTGATCTCAGGGATTTTCCCTTCAGATTCAATGGTGATGAGTTCGCCAGTAATATCCATAATTTTGTGCTCAGAGATTCCCAGGTCGTGCAAGATACCTTGAAATTTACTCTGAACTTTAGCCTTCACACCCGCACTGCTCGATATCTTTTTTAGTTCTTCTACGACAGACGCGATGTCTGTGAATTGGCTATTTTCGTTTGTTTCAATTCTTTCTGCGAGCGCCTTAAAGTCCTCAATGGTGTTGAGATCGCTATTTTTAGACTTGTCTGCTAGAAAGCTCTTGGGAAGGGTCGGTGGAAGAGAACCAACGCCATAGGGTAACCAGTTCAAAATTTGCTTATCAGCTTGGGAACCATCATAGTAACTAATACCATTGATAGCGGAAATCAATTTTCCGGTTCCTAGACCTTCCGACCCTTGCAATTTCATATTGTCGAATAGGTAAGTATTGCCTTCCAATGTGTTATCTTTTAGGGCTGCTTCTACATCAACCATCAATATTATTGCAAGCTGTTGGCTCATAACGTTTCCTTTTTTCTTCGTTAAAGTTTATTTCACGCTCGAACGACCCAGACAAAACTGCCCATATGCTGCTCCTGTTGTGTTTTTGTTCGCTTACGGTTAAATTCGCTTCAAAGAAGGTGTATCTATATACATGATGCTGTTCTTCCCTTCATACATCTGAAGCTCTAACCTGTACCGATATTCCAGACCTGGTATCATATAGTATGGTACGATTCCAGACCAAACATTTACGTGAAGCTTGTCGCTTTCACTGTTCGTAACCTCAATAGGGGGCTGGACAGGCTCGGTACTACCCGGACGAAGAAATGTTAATATTTTTGATTTCCACAGGTGTCTGCACATCAAGCGCTAAGATTGTCCAATTGATAGTCTGTCCGGGGTAACACAAAGTACACAAATTAGGTGTTCCTTGATTGGTGCTATTATAGGGACTATTGTCCATCATACAAAGGTTGCCATTTTGCAGCGTTCCGCCCGAAAGCGATTCAATGACGTCAACAACGGTACATATGCTAATTTTTGATTCCATAATTTTCCTCCCGTTAGGTTACTTGAAAAATATAGCTGTTCAAAGGAACCTTGCGTAGCTCAGTTCTACTTGCTTGCCGATGTTGAAATCAGCTATTTGAATCTGACCAACGTATCCACGTTGTTTCTGTATTATCATCCCGACCTCTGTGCTCAGATTTTGGGCTTTTTTGAAAGTTAAAATGTTTTCAAGTGTGTTGCGAGATGTAAAAAGTTGAATACACTTTATTCCATAGCTTCCATAGCAATGATGGCTTTGGGGCTACTTTTTCCACTTTCATTATATTATGAAAGTTACTCAATAATTGACTAACTTTAAAAAATATCTCGAATCAAAGGAACCTTTCCTACCGGAGTTCTATAAATCTCGTCAGACCACTTTTCAACCAGTTTGATGTCAAAGTTATATCCGCTTTTCTCAAGATAATAGGCATCAGCTTCCTTTGGTTAAATATAGATAAAGATTGGATTAAAGATTGAATAAACAAACGTCTTACACCTTCCACTCCCAGGATGTTTTCCATTTTTAGGAACAAAGCCTTTACATCATCTACCGAAGCAATTAGATGCAAGATTTTCGTTGTGCGATAATTTAAAAATTGAATTTCGTGAGCCAATACTTCCAAATCAAAAACACCAGCCGCCTTCAATTCACGGCACAGGGAAGCGTAAGGCTCGGGGAGCAGAGAATTGCGTGTCCATTAAGGTGAATTACATCTCCACTGCGACCTAAAAACTCGAATTGTTGGGTTTTCAGTCCTGTCCCGTCTAAATTGGGGCGACGGATTACCCTGTCTCCCGATTTAAACCTCAGAAACGGTGCTTCATGACCGTGAAGTCGAGTCACAACCAATTCACCCTCTTCGCCTTCAGCAACCCAACGTCCCTCATCATCTACAATCTCAATCAGATGCAGGCCTGGAACCGCAGTCAGATAAGGAGATTCTGGCTTCAACTGTAAGCCAATAGCTTCGTTTTGAACCGTAGCAAAGTAACTCAAAATTTCTACATTGGGATAAAGCTCTTTTAACTCAAGTTGCTTGCTGTGTGGTAATAACCCACTACCATACATTGCCACGCGGAAACTTTTTCCTTGCTTTTCATTCAAACCAATGCCAAGGTCGCTCAGGATTGCGATTCCCGCCGAAATTGCCATAATCGCTTTCGCCCCTCATAACACATTATATGTTGGTAGACTTCCTTCATGACCGGGCCAGCGGCAAGATAGTTGATACCAGGTATATTCTGCAAAACACCACCAACCATAGTTCCGCTACTCCACATTTGGAAATCCGCCAACGTAGTAGCAACCCACTTCGGCTCATCACCTGCCAGATAATCACCTAACACATATTCACCGATGAATTCTCCCGCAATTTTGTAGGTATCTTGTAATTCTCGTAATGAATAAACCATTTCAACTGGTAAGCCACTGCTGGTTCCACCACTGGCGACAATTTCAAAACCACCATAGCTTAAAGGCACTACCAAACCCGGTCTAGACCCCATAAAAAATTCATTCATAACACTTTTATCAGAGACAGGCAATTGCTGCCACTCCTCAAAATTGCGGGGAACTCCCCTGAAC
>JAAUTN010000130.1 GCA_012031415.1 Leptolyngbyaceae cyanobacterium SM1_4_3
GCTAGGATTTATGCAAATAGAATGCAAGTCAGGCAATCGCCCCCCTAACAAGGGGCTTAAGCCTTTTGTTCGGCAGGGGGATGCATCAGTCCTGGGAGAGTTAGAGGATGTTTGAAAAGTTTAATTTGTTACCCAAAGGCTTGTAGGGGCGTGGCATTCGGGCAAAAGTTTTCGGTCTATTCCAGAGTCTACCTGCCGAATGCTACGCCCTTACAGGGGACATTTGCTACTTTTCAGACTCCCTCTTAAAGGGAGATGAGCGATCGCCCATTAACCTGTGCAGAAATCTAGAGCTTCTAAACTGGCATCACCAGGCTTGAGCTTGGTAACGAGCATCCCTCATCCCTCATCCCTCATCCCTCATCCCTAGCCCCCAGCCCCTTTCATGAAATTTCTCCCACGATCGCAAGCAGATGATTTAAGCTAACTGAAAACCTTCTTAATTCTGGTTAGATTGTGCTTAAGCGTATTTCTTTGCTTTCCTTCCTGGTTCTAGCTGGTTTGTGGGGCGCTGCTCAGCCAGTATATGGACAAGCTCTGGTTCCCCACGTTGTGCCTTTAGAAGTTGAGCAACTTGAGCAGCAAGGCTTGAGTTTGGCTCAGGAGGCAGCACAGCTTGCACAGTTTCAGCAGTATGAACCCGCCTTGTCTAGAGCGCAGCTTGCGACTCAGCTTGCGCCTGAAAATGCTCAAATCTGGTCGCTGTTAGGAAGCCTCTACCTGACTCCCGAAACTCTGGATTTGAATAAGGGAATTTCGGCCTTGCAGCGGGCGCGGCGGCTAGACCCACAAAATGCGGCAATTCTGTTTGCGCTTGGCTCGGCTTACTTTCAACTAGAAGACTATAACCGCTCGGTTGAATATCTGCGGTCGGGCTTAGCGCTTGATGGGGAAGTGCCCGGTGCCTTGTTTGACCTGGGCAATGCCTACTACAAGCTAAATCAGTTTGACCAGGCGATCGCCCAATACGAGAGGGCGGTAGAGCTAGACGAAACTTTTTGGCCCGCAATTACCAACACTGGCTTGGTTCTCTATGAGATGGGCGACGTAGATGGAGCGCTAGAAAAGTGGCAGGCGGCGCTAGAAATCGATGCTAGTCAGCCAGAACCTCAGTTTGCGATCGCCATCGTATCTTACAGCCAGGGCAATGTAGAAGCAGCCGTTCAGCAGGCAGAAACTGCCCTACGTCAGGATGACCGCTATGCTGATGTTGAATTTTTGCGGGAGCAGCTTTGGGGCGATCGCCTGATCGCCGATACTCAAGCCTTTCTGCGACTGCCTCAAATTCAAGCAACCCTGACTCAACTGGGTGGCACCCGTGCAACAACCGTTGAAGCTCCCAACGGAGTTGATACCCCCGGTGAAGTGATGCCTGTACCCGTACCAGACAGTCCAATGCCAAACGAGTCAACTCCGCCTCAATAGGGTTAGCCGCAGTGTCAGGCTCCTACGAGATAACGAATATATCCTACTAGCGCGTCCAGTCTAATTTGGTGCTTTAACTGTAAGTTAGGTGGAGGAACAAAACCCAGCAAGTGCAAAGGTTGCGTTAGATTTCGCCTTGCTTCACCCAACTTACAAATTTAGGTTAGACGCGCTACTACGAAATCTATTCAGGGCGATCGGTGATGCGTTACAGCTAGCGCCTAATACCAATCCTTTGTGAAGCTGACCTTAACAAGGGGCTTAAGCCCCTTGTTCTACAAGGGTTTATTTTGCTCAAGTTCAAATTAAATCGGTATAACGCATCAACCTTCAAAGACGATGCGTTACGGCTAACGCCTAACGCATCCTACAAATGCTGGTCTATTCCCCAATGCCCCGCTAGCAAATCAGCAGACGCATAACGTGTCGTTGCAAGCAAGGCTACAAGAACAGACTTCACTCTTTCTAAACAAAACTCTCCTAAAGAATATTTTTAGTCGCCCTGAGTTACTTCTAAGCAATGCTATGTTGCTCTGCAAGCTCTATGCTGAGGCTGACCGTGAAAATACTGAAGAGCCTAATTCCTTTAACTCCGTGATTGGTCACGACCGTTCACCAGGGTTGCTCTACGTAATCGGGTTGTCCGATAAGCTATTTCTATTATCTGAGGAGTAATATATGGCAGCCTTCATCGTTACCAACACCAGCGACAGCGGCGAAGGCTCACTCAGAGCAGCCGTTTTTGCTGCCAATGCCAACCCCGGAGAAGATGCCATTCTCTTCTCAGGCAGTGTCTTCTTTGATGCTACCCCAGACACCATTACCCTCACGAGTGGTCAACTCACCTTCACCGACAGCGCTAGAACAGTTCTCAGTGGACAAGGGGCAGACCGACTCACCATCAGCGGCAACAATACGTCGCGGGTGTTTGAAGTAGCAAGCGGAGCAACGGCTTTTCTTAGTAGTGTGGCGATCGCCAATGGATTGAGTGTCACTGGGGGCGGCATCTTAAACGCGGGTGTGCTGACCTTGAGTTCCAGTCAGCTTACAAACAACTCAGCTAGTTTTGGGGGCGGTGTTTTTAATAACGCAGGCACGCTGGTGATCGACGATAGCACCCTCAACGGCAACTCAGCAACCGCCGCTGGTGGCGGCATTTCCAACTTTGCAGGCACGCTCGATATCAGCAACAGCACCCTCAGCGGTAACTCAGCTGTCTTGTGGGGCGGGGGAATTGAGACTCTGGGTGACACCCCAGTTACCATTCGCAACAGCACCCTTACGCTCAACCAGGAAAATGGACTCTACATTGTAGATAGCCCGGTTCTAGTCCAAAACACGATCATTGCTGAAAACACGGGAGCCAATGTATCTGGAACGCTGAGTAGCGGCAGTGCCTTTAACCTGATTGGGGGCGACCCCAAACTGGCTCCCCTGGCAAACAATGGGGGCACCACGCTCACTCACGCGCTATTGTCCGATAGCCCCGCCCGCAACACCGGAAGCAATGCGCTGATTTCCCCTGGTGTGAGCCGCGATCAGCGGGGCAGCAGGTTTTCCCGCATCATCAGTGAAGTAGTTGACATTGGCGCATTTGAAGCGTTGCCCGTTGTCTCCCTCACTCCTGTTCTCAACAACCAGGAGGAGGGAACTGGAGAGACGACTGGCTTTGTCTATAACCTTTTTCTCTCAGCCCGCACCGATGTTCCTGTGACCGTGACTCTAGGAATCACTGGCGGCACTGCAACACCCGATGACTTTGCGGTTGTTCCTACTGTTTTCAGCCTTTCGCCAGGTTCTCTAGGTGCTGCACTCATGATTGAAGTGAATGGCGACAGTACTTTTGAGCCAGATGAGACGTTTACCTATTCTATCCTTAGCGTCACCAACGCGACGATTAATCCTAACGCTAGTTCTATGGTTAGTACTATCGTTAATGATGATCTGCTCGTAAACCGCAATCCCGTTGCGGTCAATGACAGCGCTACGGTTGCCTCCTACCAGTCTGTAAATATTAATGTCTTGACAAATGACACTGATCTGGATGGTGATCCACTCACGTTAAGTGTGTTAAATAGTCCCAGTAATGGAACGGCGATCGCCAACAGCAACGGCACTCCTACCAATCTCACCGATGATTTCATCACCTACACGCCGACCCCCGGTTATTGTGGACCAGATAGCTTTACCTATCAAATTGAGGATGGGAAAGGGGGAACGGCGATCGCCACCGTCAACGTAACGGTTACAGGAGCTAACCTCACAGGCACGCCTGAAAATGATAATGACATCAGCAATCCGGCTCTGGTTGGCACCCACTGTGTAGACACCATTGATGGCAAAGCGGGTAGCGATCGCATCACAGGTAAGCCAGGAAATGACACATTAACCGGGGGCGGCGGGCAAGACCAGTTTATCTACAGTCGGGGTGACGGCAGAGACTTAATCACCGACTTTGGCGGAGTAGGCAGATTAGACAATCCCTCAGCCGCGATCCGTGCCGAAGTCGATATAGTCCAATTTCAAGGGGCAGGCTTGACTGCCCGAAACCTAATTTTGACTCAGGTTGCGGCAAATCTAGAAATCACCTTTGAAGGAGTCGCCGATGCAAAAGTAACTCTGCAAAACTTTCAATTAGGAAATCTAGATAACCTGCGGCGAGGAAACAGTACAACGGCTGGATTGGGCAACCTTTTGTTTAATGGGCAAACGAGTATCCAAAACGACTTTGATGTTTTTGAGGCAAACTCTACCCGCAGCAGTGTATTGGCTCGAAATACGGTGACGTTTCTAAATAACCGAAACAACGTTGTTTCAGGCTTTAATAACTCGGATGATGTGATCAACGGTCAGGGCGGAAATGATCGTCTAGAGGGCAGGAATGGCAATGACCTGCTGCGAGGCGGCTCTGGCAATGACACGTTGCTCGGTGGCGCAGGAAATGACCGTTTAGTAGGTGGCTCTGGTGCCGATCAGGTTATGTTTGGCGCTAACAACACGTTCAGACCCCGTGACTTTGGCGTAGATTCGATCGCCGACTTTAGCAGCGCTGAAGGTGACAAAATTGGATTAAGCCGGAGCAGCTTCCAAGCTTTAACGAGTGCAGCCGGAGCCTCACTAAACTCCAATGATTTTCGCAGCATCAATGCATCGACTAATGATGCGGCTGCGACACTGGCTGCCAAGATTGTCTACAACAGAGGCACCGGAGATTTGATCTACAACGAAAATGGGGCAGGATCAGGCTTGGGGAGTGGTGGACGCTTTGCAATACTCACCACCCGTCCTACACTTGGAGCTAGCAATTTCCTGATTCAATCCTCGTAATATAGCGGTAGCCACTCAAGTTAGGGCAAGGGGCTTAAGCCCCTTGTTCACGGGATAAGTGCTTCACGTGTAGGAGTGTCCTAACCTGTATGACTACAGCCATACCAATTCTTTATGAAGCTGCACATTATCGTATAGCGATAGTCACTCAAGTTAGGACAAGGGGCTTAAGCCCCTTGTTCACGGGATAAGTGCTTTACGTGTAGGAGTGTCCTAACCTGTATGACTACAGCTATAGGATGCGTTACGCTAACCGCTAACGCATCGAACCCAGGTGTAGGATGCGTTACGGCTATCGCCCAACACATCCTACAGATGGCTACAGATGGCTACAGATGGCTTTGCCCGAATGCTATGCTCCTACGGACTTTGGGGTTACAGAGTAGACCTTTCAAACATCCTCTTAAATTCACCGTTATCTTATACCCTACAATTTCAGGTAAACCAGCCTCTCAAGCTGAGAATGAGACGAGAAGCGATCGCCCATTTCCTCAAAGCGGCGGCTGACTGACCTTCCCTGTTTTCATTTCTCACCGACAACCCGCCACCCATCTATGCAGTCAGGAAGCGCCCATTCCTCAGTCCGTCGGTTTCTGGTTGTTGATGACCATGAAGCTATTTTGAAAGGAACGGTGCCTGCGCTGCAAACCAAATATCCAACGGTTGAAATTTTAACCGCAAGAAATCAGCAAGAAGCAGAACACCACATCAAGTGCTATTGCCCAGAGTTTGTAGTAGTCGATCTGAGTTTACCTGAATCTCCCGCAGCCATTCCCAGCACCGAAGTAGGCATTCAGCTTTTAGAATCACTCATGTATACACAGCCAGCCCCTAATATTATGGTGCTGAGTATCAATGTAAGACCTTTACTGCGGCTGAAACCTGCAATTCACATTTATGAAGGCGGCTTTGTCGCATTGGACAAATCCTTGCCGATTCGAGAAATGTTGAAGTATGTTGAGTTGGCGCTGCGAGGCTCAATTTACCTGCCTCCAGAGGTGCGATCGCGCCCCGAAATCGATCGCCGCTGGCTAGAAGTTTTAACGCTCAAATATCAAGAAGGTTTGTCTGATAAGGCGATCGCAGAACGAATGGGAATTAGCGATCGCACCATTCGCAATTATTGGTTGAGAATTCAAGATGCCCTAAATGTGTATGATCATCCTGATCAGGATCTCCGCATTCAAATTCAAATGGCAGCCCGAAAAGCGGGTTTAATCAGTTGATGTGCTAATCTCCCTCTGGCAACGACTCAGGCGAGCAGCCACTTGGCGTGAAACTGCCTTACCGGGACTGCTGATCATTCTTCTTGTACTGCTCATCCGCTGGATTGGGCTGCTAGAAATTCAAGAATGGATGGCGTTTGACTCCTTATCAAGGCGCTGCCCCCCCTCAACAACGGAACATCCCGTCGTCCTGGTTGGAATTAATGAAACCGACTTAAACGCAGTTGGCGGCTTTCCCATTCCCGATCGCACCCTGGCTGATCTGCTGAAAATATTGCAAGAGTTTAGCCCTGCTGTAATTGGACTGGATGTATTTCGAGATATGCCTGTGCCGCCTGGGGCTGCCGAGCTTGCACAACTCTTTGCCCAAAGTCCTAGCCTGATTGGGGTCGAGAGAGCTTTAAATCCAGAACCCCATCTAAACATCAGTCCCCCTCCAGCGCTGCCGCCAATGCAGGTTGGCTTTGTGGATGTCAACATTGATGAAGATGGCAAACTCCGCCGAATGATCTTGGCAAGCCCAAACTGGCAAGGAACGTCAAAGTATTCCTTCGCGCTACAGTTAGCGCAGATGTACCTTGCAATGCAAAACATTCCCGTTCAACCTGAAACTCGTGTCGGCAAACCGATTCAGCTAGGATCAGTGAAGCTAAACCGATTTCGATCAAATTCTGGTGGCTATATTCGTGCCAATGTCAACAGCAGCCAGAGTCTGCTCAATTTTTGCGCCAATCAATACCTTTTTCAAACGCTTTCACTAACTGATGTTTTAGAGCGCAACGTTGCCCAGAATTAGTTCGCGATCGCGTTGTGATTGTTGGCATGACCGCGCCTAGCGTTAAAGATGTGTTTTTCACCTCTGCGCTGAGGGAAACGTTGTCGTCTAGCCAGATGAGCAAGCTAATTCCAACTACACAACTGATTTATGGTGTAGAAGTCCAGGCCTATGCTGTAAATCAACTCATCGATATAGCGTTTAAGCGACAGCCTCAGCTTAAGGTCTGGGCTGACCCCTGGGAGTATGTCTGGATTGCGCTCTGGGGTCTGCTGGGAATCGCCCTAGAAATTTTGCTGCAATCACCCTGGAAGAGTGTACTGGGTCTAGTAGCTGCTACAGCGATTCTAATTAGTATTAGCTTTTTTTCCTTGATGTTAGGGTGGTGGATTCCACTCATTCCAGCCGGATTAGCGCTTGGCGGTGCTGGATTAATCACAGCTTTTCTAGAGCGCAATTTGCGATTTGAACTGGAGTACCGTCGCGTTGCAGTCGAACGCACCTATGAAGCAGTTCATAATGGCCCTTTGCAACATTTAGCAGTTATCTTGAGAAATCTTGATGAATATAATTCACCTACAGAGTTGCAGCAGCAGTTACAACTGCTGAGTGAAGAGTTACGCGACATTTTTCAATATATGCGGCAGGAAATGTTGACCCGCAGCGACAAGCTTTATTTGAGGGGAAATCTGATTTTAGATTTGCAAGCCCCTATTTCAGAACTGCTCTATCAGGTTTATAACTACACTCTAGAGGTGCAGGCCCCTGGTTTTGCTGAGATTCAAACTTATATTTCACCCGACTTTGAGATTCTTAAGCGAAATCATTTTAGTGCTGAACAAAAGCGCGGGCTGTGCTTGTTCTTGCAAGAAGCGCTATGGAATGTAGGTAAACACGCAATGGGTGCAACTCGTCTGGATGTGATGTGTTTGCGAGAGGCAAATAATTATGTTTTACGAATCACCGACAACGGCTCAGGAATTATATCTCGCCGTGAAGGGCAGGGAACTAAGCAAGCCAAAATCATTGCTTGGCAGTTAGGAGGGCGCTTTCAAAGGCGATCGCCCCCTCCCAAAGGCACAATTTGCGAACTTATCTTTCCGATGCAACGCAACTGGTTAAGGCGAATTTTGTGGGGTGGGCATCTTGCCCGTCCGGGCAGGTGAGACACCCACCCCACAGCTTAAATCAGCAATACCGCTTTTTCCAAAATCGGAAAGTAAATCATCTGCAAATTAAGGATCTTCTCAGGATATCAGGCCATGATGGCGACAAGTGTTAAAAATGCTTGGAGTCGTTCCGTAATGGCAAAAACTCTGCATAGCCCTCAGCGATATCGTGGTTTTGTGCTGACAACTACGGGGTTGCAAAAACTCCACGAGCAGATCAAACAGCTAGAAATACAAACTCGTGTGCGGCAAAGCCCTCGAACAATCGCAGAACGAGTTCAACTTAATGACCCCGACGGCATTCACCCGATCACCGTGAGAAAAATTCTAAACGGGGAAAATGGAGTGGATAAGCGATCGCTTCAACTCATTTTTCAGGTGCTGCAACTCCAGCTTGAGGAGGGAGATTATGCTCATGCAGGCTTGTATCGGCAGCCTGACGATTTGGAAGAAACGCCCCCAGAAACTGCTGCTTCCGTTGGGCATCAGGATTGGAGTGAGGCAACTGACCCGGTAAAACTGTACGGTCGTCTGTCCGAATTTACTCAACTCAGACAGATGGTTTTAGACAAACAGCACCGACTCATCCAAATCTTAGGCATGGCAGGAGTCGGAAAGACGGCACTAGCGACCGTGATAGCGAGAGCCGTTCAACCTGAGTTTGAGTTTGTGATTTGGAAGTCACTCCACCATGCTCCAACGACTCACACAGCCTTGACCAGCATTCTTCAGTTTCTCGTTAAACGTACCGGGAAAAACATCAAACTCCTCACTCGCACGGATGAAAAGGAATTGCTGATTGAACAGCTTCAAAAGCATCGCTGTTTACTGGTGTTTGATCACTTTGATTCGGTGTTGTGTGGCGACCAATATGCGGGCTATTCCCGCCAGGGATATGAAGCCTACAGGGAACTGCTGCAAACTGTTGCAGAAATTGCTCACCAAAGTTGTTTGCTCATCACTAGTCGAGAAAAGCCGAGAGTAATGGGCGTTGAAGACTACCACATTTACTCACTTCGGCTCAACGGTTTGCCGTTGTCAGAATGTCAGCAAATTTGCAGCGACTACACGAGCTTGACTGGAACTACAGAGGAATGGCGATCGCTGATCGAACGATGTGACGGCAATCCGCTAATATTGAAAACGGCTGTAGCCTACATTCAGGACTATTTTGACGGACGTGTTTCCAACTATCTTCAATATTTAAAGCACGGGCGGTTACTGTTTAGTGATTTGCGCGATTTGCTCAGTCAACAGTTTGAACGCCTCTCCTCAGTAGAAAAAGAATTAGCGTATCGCCTAGCAATTCACCAAAAGCCTCTCTCGATATCACAATTCCGTGAGGAGATTATGTTATCGACCACTCAACAGTTTTGGTTAGAAGGTCTAGATTCACTCCATCGGCGATCGCTCCTCCATCGACAAGGAGGAAACCTCAGCCTTGACCTGATGATGAAAACCTACATCAACGAGTGCCTGACCGAACAGCGAGACAACTTCCTGTCTAAGCCAAAGCTCGAAATCGTCGCCTAACACCCATTCAATGTGAGCTTGTACAGACTACTGCACCCTGGTGAAACAAGGGGCTTAAGCCCCTTGTTAAGACTACTGCACCCTGGTGAAACAAGGGGCTTAAGCCCCTTGTTAACGCAGAGATTGCTTGAGTTCGTGTTCCGGGCATTGCTGAGTCAAGATATGATTTGCCCTGATCCCCAACTTCCTTTACTTAACCGCAATTTCTGCTAACCCTAACTCCGTTTCCTCTGGCAGCCGTACCTCTTGCTCTACCGTGAGTCCAGCGAGAAACTGACGGTCTTCTGTGATGTGGGGCAACTTTAACTGAGAGTCCGTAATGCCCCGCTGCATCACGCGTTGCCGCAGTGTAGCAAAGCTGCCCGGAGCCAAAATTCGCAGTCGCGGAGCGGGCACCTGGTCAGGTCGCTTGTTGGCATAGGACGTATGAATCTCTTTCAGTCTGAAGTCAAACCGCTCCAAAAAAGCTTGCGGATTGCTGAGGGTGTAACTGGGCGAGAGTTCAATATTCACCAAATAATGGGCTGGAACTTCGTGCTCTGACAGCGTGATGCAGAAGTCTTCCAGCGACAGTTGAAACTCTCGCTGAAGCCGCTGCATGACTTGAATCGCATGAAATTCTGTTGTTTTCTCAGTGGTAGACGAGAGCAACCCGCCTAACCGATGCCGAAAGGCAATCAGAGGCGCTTTCTCGTAGAATCCCAGAACCTCGACCACATCTCCAATGTCGTATCGATATAGCCCGTTGTAGTTTGTCACCAGAACGCGATAGCGCTCCTCTGGCTTGACTTCTTCGGCTAAGAGCGTCTTTGGCTGGTCTAAGTGCCACTGGTCTTCGGGAATGAATTCGTAGAAGGCATTCTCAATTGCCAGAATCGCGTTGTCGTTGTTGAATTCGTAATAGGTGCCAAACGCAGTTTCCGAAGAGGCATAGATGCCGCCAAAGATGGGCGTATCACCGAAGTAACTGGGGAATCGCTCAAAGTAAAAATTTGACGTGCCGCCCCGCGCTGTGATGACAAAGGAGAGATTGGGCCAGACTAATTCTGGAGTCAGACGACCCTCAGTTTTAAGAATTTGTCGCAGTTCAGCGGCTCGTTGAGGAGTGGCTGAAAAGAGCCGTTCTAGCTTCACCCGAACTTCGGGTTCCAGGTTGAGCCAGTGGGCGATCGCCCCGTGTCCAGATCCCGAATCAGGTCTTCGGCATAAGATTCTAAATAGTCACACAGCCGCAGCGCCAGAATTGGAAAGGTTGCGGCAATCACACTTAGCTGTGGGTCTTGCAGCGCAAACAGCAGACAAACATAGTGACGCGCCAAACTGTCTACGGCTTGCAGTGCGTCGTAGGGCTGAGCAAACAGTTGACGGTAGAACGAGCTACTCTGCCGCACGGTGCCAGCACTAACTGGGCCATAGTCAATGCCGCCTGTCGTCCGTCCAATTCCTTGAACGGAGCTAGTTAACAGCATTTTGCCGATGGATACCCCATGCCGCTGAGCTTCTTCGACCGCAAAGCCAATGCTGACCTGGTTGATGCGCTGGGAAACCTGTTGCGATCGCCGCGTCACTGGGATTAGCTTCTGCTTCCCCGTAGAACCACTGGTCAAATTTAGATAAACCACCGGATCGGGAGTCAAGATATTTTGCTCACCCTGCGCGATCCGTTCAATGTAGGGTTCGTAAGCGCTGTAGGGCAAAATTGGCACCCGTTGGCGAAACTGGTCAACGGTTTTAATGTCCCTCAGTCTGTACTTACGCCCAACTTCTGTGTTCTGATGTGCCCGGAGAAGCGATCGCAAGAATTGCTCCTGTACCTGGGCAGTCCGTTTAGTTTTCCGCACAAAACCTGCCTTCGCCCGTCTTGCAAAAACAGGCAAAAGCGACAGCACTAGATTTTTCATTCAGTCGAACCTCACACCACGCAAACCCACTCTGGCTCTGATTAAAGCGGATTTGTTAAAGAACATCAAATGATTTGAACTTTTGCTGATGCACTTACTTCCAGGGTAAAGGGAAACTGCAACTCCTGGATATTGCTGAGAGACACAAGTAAGACTTACACATGGGGCAAGTCTGTTTTGAATTTTGCTGGCTATGCTTTGTTTCAATGCACGCCCCCAGTCAACAATTCTGGAGGCAGAGCCTCTAAACAGCATTTCCAGGCGGAGCCTGGAAACGAGAGAACGAACAATTTTGGAGGCAGAGCCTCTAAACAGCATTTCCAGGCGGAGCCTGGAAACGAGGGAAAGCTTGAAGATGAGGAGTAAGGGTAGGGGCGCGGCATTCGGCAAAACAACTCTGGAATAGACCCAGATTGTTGCCCGAATGCCACGCCCCACAAGGAATATTCGCGACTGTTCAAACTACCTCATTACAAGCGAAACGCTAATCGATGGAGATCGATTGTGGCCCACCGCTACCCTTGCCATTGCTGCTACCAGGTGTGGAATAGGAAGCACCCGCCTGCTGATCGAGCCAGGTTTTGACGGGATCATCAGCCAGGTTTAGCCGAAATAGCCCTGAAAAGAAACCACCCGCAAACGCTAGAGGTTGGGCTGTGAGTTCTCTAAACAAGGGAGTGAGTTCATCAATAAACATGGCAGGACTTCTCGCTAAAGACTGGCTCGATCGTAACGTGAATTCGCTGATTCAGCCTTTCTGTGGCAGCATACATTTGTCACTGTCACAGCCTGCTGGCCCTTCGACGCTTAATTCACCCGAATCATATCGCGTCAGAGCCGCATAAAAGTCATCGGTTTTCTGACGGGACTGCACCTCTCGCTGAAGCTGAACGTAAGTGGCGCGATCGATTTTCTCGAACGGCAAACGCGGGAATGGTGCGTCAAACCGAGCCAGCAGTGCTGCGCTGATGTAGCCTTCGTCGTGGGCGATCGCCCATAATCCGCTCTGCCAACGGCTCGATCTCATCTTCCCGTAGCTCAATCGTGGCGCTGGTATTGTGCGCCGTATAGTGCTGCTGCACCTGCATATAGAAGTCAAACTGAGCCAGGGCTGAGAATTTCTCAATCTCGATCTCGTCTGCTCCCGGCAGGTTTGCCCAGGGCACCTCCACCGGAATTTCTACCAGCCATTCCGTGCAGCGGGGATCAAACGGATCGTCTAAAAGCTGACCGTTTTCATCTTTGTCAGACTGAGACGGCACAATCCTGTAGCCATACTCCAGGCAGGCTAAGGCAACGGGATCGTTTTTGCGGAAGGTGATCCGCCGGATAAAGCGCTGTGCTTTGGGTGGATGCCAGCCAGGACTTGCACCCGTGAGCAAAGATTTGGTGCCCGCAGGCTGAACGGTGGTGCAGCGGTTAGGACGCTTGATCTGGTGGCGATCGCAATATTCCCACACGACCCGATGCACAATTTCCTTCCAGCGGTTCAGGTATTCCTGCTCTTGCTGCTTAAACTCCAGACCTTTCATTGTGTCGGGGCGGCCTGCCTCCCACCAGCGCAGCCACTCTACGCCAAACGCCCGCACAAAGAAGTCAAACAGCCCCGTAAAGGAAACCCCCACAATCGGATCGGTGGCGCGAGACTCCTGATAGCGCGGCTCCACAAACTGATGCTGAAGCAGTGCCGCTACGGATAGTGCCCCAGCCGTAAACGCCTCCTTTTGTTCCGCAAGATTTTCGGGATCAAGCTGGTTGAGGTGAACTTCAGCCAGGTTGCAGTGGAAGTTTTGTCCAATGATCTCGCCGCAGTTGTGAGCCACGATGCCATTTGCATCAAAGCGGGCGGGGCCAGGCACGGTGCAGTCATACACAGGTTCGATGCCAGCGGGGGCGATCGCCATTACGGTTGCTGTAAACCGTTCCCGATTGAGCTGACGCTTGTAAGATGACAGCAATTCTGCCAATCGTTCAGCTTTGTCGGGCTGTTGAAACCCAATCAATTCTTGGAAAAGCGTCAGGTTGTTGTTTGCAATGATTAACTCATGCTGAGCTTTGCAGGTGTACTCTGCTAACTCCCGCTGAGAATTGGGCATCAGGCGAGTTTGCTCAGGGCGACGCTGATACAGCGTTGACACAATCCCTAACCGCAGCAACATCCGCTGAATCGCTTGCAGGTTGGCTAAATTGCTCTGAGACAAACGAATACTGACTCCTTTAGTCTGGCTCCCTTGAACGCTACCATCTGCGTCAAAGATGCCCCGGAGGAAACCCCGGTAAAAGTCATAGCTTGCCGTCTCAACTTCAGCCGTGACCATTTTGGCTCCAACCTGAAGCCCATATTGGGTAGCCAGTTTGAACAGGTTTGCGCCGCTAATTTCGTAGTAACGATTCTTAGGATGGTAGAATCCCTTCGCCTTGAAATCAGGAAATGCCTGCTGACAGGTTGCCAGGGCAAACTCATACATTTCGGTTTGGTGGTCGCCCCAGTAGCGCAGCTTACCCTGACGGCTTTGAGTCGGTTCATACACCGAAAAGCAGCCATCTCCTGTAAAGCTACCCAGCAGCCAGCCCTCATCCCAGGAGCCTTTGCCCTGCCAGGGCTGTAGTCCTTGATGGTTGTGCAACAGAATGCGATCGCCCGGTTGCAGTTCTCCCGCTTCTACCCATTCGGTGTACTGCGCCTTCTGGGTTTGGCTGGTAACTTTTAAAACCTGATGGTTTGCGGTCAGACGCAGCGCATAGCCCTCCTGAGTTTGCAGCTTAACGACAGGCTTAATGCCGCTCAAGAAGAATCCTTCTGGCGTAGTGCTAAACAGTTCACCGTTGACGTAGGTGCCATGCTGCTTGCCAATCAGGTCTTTCACCTGACGCGGGCCATCCTCCGTGTGAACCCAGGTATCAGCCGTGACACAAGGATTCAGACCATAGCGCCCTTCGCCTTCTGCCCGTCTCTCGGCTTCCCCAGCCCACTGAATCGCGCCTTCCCCGGAATAGTACTGTTTGCGAACGGCTTCTGTGCATTCCTCTAAAGTCGGCTTGCGGTGAAACACCCGCGTGTGGTTAGCCATCCGCAGCGCGTCACGTTCAGGGTCAATCCGCCAGTTGCCTGCTTCGTCCTGCATCCAGAGGTTATCTTTTGCGGTTGCGGCTGACTGATCCTCGCTGTCAAACTGACGCATCCCCGCACTGTTGTGGGTCAGGTAGCCATCGCAGTAGAAGCAATGAGCCTCTTCAACTTCAATGTCATAGGTTTTTACGTAGTTGTAACTACCTAAGCCTTTGACCGTAACCGGAATGTCCAGACTTACCTCGGATTCAGCAAGGTAACGCTCGTAGTTGGAATCGACTTGAGATGAACCCTGGAACCCCATTCCCCTCATCTCAGAGTATGTATAAGCTTCCCTCATCATCTGTCCGGGCACTGTAAATCCGTATGTCTTCAAGCCCTGCCGCAATGCTCCCTTGACAGAATGAGGAGCAATTAGGATGTTGTAACGCTCTTTAAGAGCAGGGATCATCAGATTGTACTTTGCCTGCCATTCCTGCTTTTGAGGTAGCCTGATCGCTAGCCTTCCAGCGATTCCCAAGCTTGATAAGACCGCACTGACTTGTCGAGCAAAATCTTGATAAACAGTTGTTACTAGATGGGGAGGGCGATTATTGACCGCTCCATCGCTGTCCATTAAGCCTGCTAGATAGGCCGCTCTGACATCGACGGTTCCTTGCAGAATGAAAGTAGGAACCTGTAAAGGAATGTTCGGTTGTTTGATGTATTTGAAGAAATACTCGGCAAGCCGTATGGATGAACAGACCGACTTGGCAGTGTTCTCACCATTGACGTAACCGTGAGTGGCCGTTAGTCCAAACGATGCCAGAGCCGCATCCAATTTTTCACGAATGCGGGTCGTCGTTTGAGTATCTAGCCCGTTCATTGCCCACTCCACTCGACCATAAGGCTTGCCGTGCTTATTCCGACCCAAAGCAACATAGCCATCCCCATGCATGAATCCAATCAGCCACGCCACTGTAGGAGTCAGGTCAGGGATGATCAGGGGCTTGACCGATCTACTGTTGAGAGGACATGCTGCGGTGAAGTCAGCGGGTAGGTACGTAATGGTTCCAGGGAGTACCTGAACGTTGTGCATCAGGCGATCGCCCGGAAGTAAATCAGCAACTCGTTTCCAAACCACTTCGCCTTTAGCATTTGCTAAAACTGCCTGCCGATGGTTGAGCGTTGCACGAGGGGCGATCGCGTTCGTGTCAATCTCGTAAACCTCTTGAAATCCCTGATCAAACTTGTCTACAACCTTGCGGAAGCCTAATGGAGTTTGCACCAAGTCCCCAATCTGAATATCCTTAATTGGCACTAAACCATTTGAGGTGTGAACGAGCGCGTCTTCGGGCAGACAGCGACGGATGTTCCCGGCTACCACACACGCGGCGGCTTCATCGATTAGTAGGCAGCATTCAATCGAGCTAAGCTGCCGTCCGATCGCCTTGTTGAGAATTGCGGCGCAGCGCTCGTACAGTCCGGGTAGACGAATCGGGTTTGCCATACCGCCAAAACCCTTCAGGCGTTCTCCAGCAGGGCGAACATCGCTGAGGTCGATCGCCACCTGCACGTCACCCAAAAACCGCTCATCGGTAGAAAGCTCCAGCAGCGATTGGTAGGACTTTACCCAACCCTGGCGGCTATCTCCAACGCGAATGTAAACCTGATTTCCGTCAACTTTGACCGTTGTTTCATCCTGTCGCTGATCTGCTGGAGTAGACCCTATCGCTCCCTGCATCGTCACGACTAACCGATTCCGAATGGCAGGTAGCTGATTGATGTACTTCGGCTCCAGCACGGCTCCTGTGCCGCATCCCATCATCGCCAGATCCATCATCAGCCCAAAGGCTCGCCAGTCTATGACATTAGTGCTGGTGCAGTTATAGGCTCCAGAGAAGTTTTCAGATCTCTCGACCCATTCCGTGCCGCCGACCCACAGCCACCGTCCAGAGGGCAAGCTTTTGATCTGTCGCTGCATTCGACCGAGCAGGTCGGCTTCTGTGGAGGTAAGCTTGCCCAGCCGAATCATGCCGCTGAGGGTGCGATCGCACACTTCATCCCAGGTTTCGCGCAGGTTTTCTGCTTTTTCTCCCCGACGGCTATACGTCCGGTAAAACACCGGATTCGCGGCTGGAGCGGCTTCAGGAAACTGGCTGCTTTGGCGGGTCCGTTCGATGTCTTGAACCATAGGTCAAATTCTCGTTAGTGTTACAAGTAGGGTTGAGGCGGATGCACCCCGCAGATATGGTGTCTTACCCCTAAAATGAACACTATATACGTTAGAACCCTAAAAGATCTATCCAGATCTATCGAAATAAGTACTCCGACTGAAGCAAGCAAAAATTAAGCGCACATTCCTCAATCTGGCAAAAACGAATCTGGCAAAAACGGACTGCTTCCCTTGAAGAATGTGCATCTAAAACTTCAGAAGTCTTAACATATTGTGTGAAGCGGGCATCTTGTCTGGTCAATCTGGACGGGCAAGATGCCATCCCACACCAGATTTACCATCCCACACCAGAT
>JAAUTN010000575.1 GCA_012031415.1 Leptolyngbyaceae cyanobacterium SM1_4_3
CCCGACTGGCTGGGCTAACACCGCAATCGACCAACATCGAGCAGGGCACACAACCGTTGAGCCACAGATGGGTTGAGCCGGATTAGAGCGAGCAGCGCACTAGCAGCAGATGACAAGGATACCAAAGGTTTATGAAGCAGGCTGAGAAGAATATGTCCGTAGGGCAACTTGCTCGTCGAAATCGCGGATTGCGGGGCAAGGGGTCTTTTATGACAGGTGCTGTTACGGCACTGTGGTTGACATTACAGGGAACTCTTGGCGGTATGCCAGGCTTAGCTCAAGAAGCCCAGCGTGACCCACTGAGCTACAGCGACTTGTTGCAAAAAATGGAAGCAGGTGAGGTGAGCCGGATTGAAATTGATCCGGTTCGGGGTGTCGCTCAGGTGCAACTGGAGGGCGAGTCTGAGCAGAATGCTCGCCAAGAAGTAACCCTTTTTGCAGGTGATCGCAATTCAGAGTTGATCGAGGCAGCTCGTCAGAACAATGTCGATTTGGAAGTACAGCGTTCCTCCGACGGTAGTGCAGTTGCCTGGTTGATCATGCATGGGCTGGTGATTTTTGTGCTGCTGCTGGTGCTGATGACCGTCATTCGACGCAGACCAATGCTTCTGGACAAGCAATGAACTTCGGTAAATCTAAGGCACGGTTCCAGATGGAAGCCAAGACCGGCGTTCTATTTGATGATGTGGCTGGCATTGAAGAAGCTAAAGAAGAACTGCAAGAAGTTGTCTCTTTCCTGAAGAAGCCAGAGCGCTTCACGGCAGTGGGAGCCAAAATTCCTAAAGGCGTGCTGCTGGTTGGGCCGCCCGGTACTGGTAAAACCCTCCTGGCAAAAGCAATCGCAGGCGAGGCAGGCGTGCCCTTCTTCAGCATCTCTGGCTCTGAGTTTGTGGAAATGTTTGTTGGCGTCGGCGCGTCCCGTGTGCGTGACCTGTTCAAAAAAGCGAAAGAGAACGCACCCTGCATCATCTTCATTGATGAGATCGACGCTGTCGGTCGGCAGCGAGGTACAGGAATTGGCGGCGGCAAGACGAGCGGGAGCAGACATTGAACCAGTTGCTGACGGAGATGGACGGCTTCGAGGGCAACACGGGCATCATCATCATTGCGGCGACCAACCGCCCCGATGTGTTGGATTCCGCCTTGCTGCGTCCCGGACGTTTCGATCGGCAGGTGACAGTCGATGCCCCCGACATTAAGGGACGGTTGGAAGTGCTGGAAGTCCACGCTCGCAACAAGAAGCTGGCACCAGAGGTGTCGTTAGAAGCGATTGCCCGTCGTACTCCCGGATTCACAGGCGCGGACTTGGCAAACTTGCTAAACGAAGCAGCAATTCTTACGGCTCGTCGTCGTAAGGAAGCGATTACGATGCTAGAAATCGATGATGCGGTGGATCGCGTGGTGGCGGGTATGGAAGGTACGCCGCTGGTAGATAGCAAGAGCAAACGCCTGATTGCTATCACGAAATTGGACATGCCATCGTTGGTACACTACTGCAAGCCCATGACCCCGTGCAGAAAGTAACGCTGATTCCGCGTGGTCAGGCTCAAGGACTAACTTGGTTTACCCCCAATGAAGAGCAGGGCTTGATTTCCCGCGCTCAGTTAACGGCTCGCATTAGCGGTGCGCTAGGCGGTCGGGCAGCGGAGCAAGTCATCTTTGGTGATGCTGAAGTCACCACGGGTGCAGGTGGCGATTTGCAACAGGTCGGTGGATGGCTCGCCAGATGGTGACGCGGTTTGGCATGTCGGATTTGGGGCCAGTTTCGCTAGAAAGCCAGCAGGGAGAAGTCTTTTTTGGGACGCGACTGGACGACTCGTTCTGAGTACTCCGAAGAAATTTCTGCTCGCATTGATGCCCAAGTTCGCAACATTGTCGAGCATTGCTACGAGCAGGCTTGCAAGATTATCGAGGACAATCGGGCAGTGATCGATCGGCTGGTTGATCTGCTGATTGAGAAAGAAACAATCGATGGCGAAGAGTTTCGGCAAATCGTGGCAGAATACACGCCCGTTCCCGAAAAGGAACAGTATGTTCCAAAGCTCTAGAGTCTGCTAAGCGGATGTCTAAAAAGTCCAAATAGGAGTAGCAAACTGCTTGAGTTCCTCTTACAGACTTGAGATCCCCCATTTCGTAAGGCAGGGTAAGGGAAATCAGGAGGAGCTTGAAAGCACAGTAAGCCACTTCTCAGACACCCTCTAGGTAAGCTGACTAGCAAATTGACTCGATACAAAAAGCCAAGCTGAGTGGAACCTTACGGAATCTGCTCAGCTTTTTTCATACGAGGTAGGAATAAGGCGGTACAGATCCTCGGCTGCTGCGATGGAAAGTTGACGGTTACTAGGGCGCGTCATCCATTCATGGTCAACCGTTGGCGGCATCCGCCGGATCACGCCCGCCCTCAAAAACAGGCTAGGGGCTGTTGCGCTGCCATCATCAGGGTTTTCGCTGGAATGGATCACAGCCCCTGGGTTATGCAAGTTGAGAAACCGGAGATCTTCCAAGTTCAGACTCCGATTCAGTAACACCTCATCGCTTAAAGTAAAAGACCCATCAAGGCAACCCACCCCACAAGCACTACCACAATTGAAACCACGAAACTCAAAGACAACCGAGCCGAATTGGTGAGAGTACCGCGATGAATGCGGCGGATCTCCTGACGATAGCCAAAGACAGCCGATATCAACGCCAGAGTGCCAACAGCGATACAGACAAGCCCCATCGCATGGGATAAGTTTAGCGGGTCAATTCTTTCTCTCAGCGCTGTATTGAAAGCAGATACAATTCGATCGAGTCCGAAGCCAAAGCTGATCAAGGATAAACTTGTGCGAATCCATGCCAGTAGGGTGCGTTCAGCGGCAGCACGGTTACGCTCTTTGGCAAATTCGTTAGTGGGATTCATGGCTTTGTTTTGAAAGAGCTTTATCTTGAAAAAGCCTTACTTTTCTTGCCCTGATCTGCCTCCCATAGCCCTGATCCGCCTCCCACAATCGTGACAATCTCCAATCGATCGCCTTCTTGAATTCGAGTCTCCGACCAGAATTGGCGATGCAAAATTTCACCATTATATTCAACGGCAACAAGGCGCGGATTCGTGCCCATTTGTTCCAGCAGATCGGGCAGCCGCGTTTCGACGGGACATTGGCGTGGCTCACCGTTGACTTGAAGATTGACTAAACTGCTCATGCAATGATCCAAATCGTTATTACTTCTAATCTCACTGTTTAGTTCATCAATTCATCTTATCTAGATAGACAGATTATCTACAAGCAGGTTGACCTTAAAGACCTAACGCTTGTGACGCTACTCAGCGAACAGAAAAATCTCTCCTGAGAATTTCAGTCAAAGAAAATCGGCAAAACGTCCGCAAATATAGTCCTTTCTAGGAGTATGTCTCTAGTTGGATGCGGAGTTATCCTAAATCCTTGAGATGCTGCTATCTATTATGCCTAGCTACAAAAAGGAAATAACATGGCCAATCCAATTGAGTTTTAACTTGTTTGCACCTTACAACGAAGGAGTGACTTTAATTGGATCATTTCTGATTGGCAAGAAATTCCCATGCAGAAGGGAGAAGATGGTTACTTTAGAACGACTGTAGATTTAGCCGA
>JAAUTN010000576.1 GCA_012031415.1 Leptolyngbyaceae cyanobacterium SM1_4_3
GCGGGACAAGCATTAGATGAATTAACAACTCAACTGGGAGAAACGGAGTTTAGTGCGCTATTGGTGATTCAAAGCTTTTGTCCTGACTCATTTTTTGGTGTTGAGCAACAGAAGCGCCTGTCTGAGTTGATGAGTCTGTGGCGGTCAGCACGAGATCAAGGGGCGGCGTTGTTACCAGAACAGCAAGCCGAGTTAGATAGCCTGGTTGAAGCTGAATTGAGAGCTACAACAGTCCGTACAGAACAGTTGCTCCAAGGGAATGCATGAATCTGTATGATGTGGGATCGCTCCCTCATACTCTTTGCTTTAGTGGGGAAGTGGGCGATCGTTCTTGATTTATCCTAAAAGTAGGGGCTAGCGTTGCATGATGGAAACGCAACACTCATTAACGCTCTCTAATGTCCTGTTTCAACCTGCTTATTGATCTCGCTAACCGAAGAAAGAGACTTCTATTCCATCTCACTAGGCTAACAACACTGCATAGTCTTCTAAACTTCCTGCTTGAAATCTTACTTAATCTCCTTTCAGAACAATCAGATCTGATTGTAGCTGAGATTATATGAAAATTCTTCTTTGGAGTTTAAATATACTAGTATTACAGCCATTTTCTGATGAGTAAGCCATAGCGTAGGGGCAGTTTGCCAATTGCCTCTACAGGGATTTGTGGTTTATCCAAATGAAAATTGCTGTAAATAGTAGCTCTAGAATTGTCTTCCGTTCTAGATTTAGCACTTTGTAAGGCTGGACAAAAAGAAAAACTAGCGAAGTAAAATTCCCTTATAGCTTCACAAATCAGCTTTATGAAACAGATAGAACGTGATAGGTTTAGATACTCTGACATTGAGTTCGGACGTGCAAGTGCAGAGGCAGAAAGCTATGATGTTCCGAGTTTATTGACGGATGGCTACCTTGATGCAGAAGGCATTTCTAATGAAGCGTTGACGGGTAGTAAGTTTTTATTTCTAGGATATAAAGGTTCAGGGAAGACATCTTTAGGTAAACATCTATTTCTTCTCTCCGAGAAAAACCCCTGCTTTTTGTTGAGCATCTTTTTTGTCAGATTTTCCCTATAAAAGTTTTAAGAAGATTATTGGTGGTTCGGGGGGAACCTGAAGCAAAATACCCAAATGCTTGGTCGTGGATTCTGTTAGTATTATTGATAAATTCTTTTTCTAAGGATGACAAAGCTGCTATCGTTTGGCCTCACGAATTTGGAGAATCTATTCTTGCGCTTCGAAGGCTTGGACTTCTACCAGCAAGTAGCATAAAAGAAGTTGCCTTAGCTTCTTCTAAAAACTCGTTCAAAGTCAAGTTGCCCTTGAATTTTGAATTTGCCTTTGAAAATAATCCAATTAACGAGGTTGACCTTCAGTTTTTACACTTAGTGAGATTTCTGAAGGAAACTGTTCGAAAGTTTCGTAGTAGAAGCAGACATTTAGTAATTATCGATGGACTTGATGACATTCTTAGCGATCGAGAAATTCAATTTCAATCACTTGCGGCTTTAGTTACAGAAGTTTCACGGCTTAATCAGTTTTTTAGGGAGAAACAGGTCCCTGGAAAGATTCTTATTTTATGCCGTACTGATCTGTTTGAAAGACTACCCGGACCTAACAAAAATAAGCTACGACAAGATTCTGCAATTGATTTTAATTGGTACAGCGACCCAAGAAAACCTTTCAATTCTGACTTGGTTAAGCTTGCTAATCTACGAGCTAGCCTTACATATAAGTCTCTAGGAAATTTGTTTACAGCGTTCTTTCCCGCCGAGGTGGATGGACTTAATATTTATGCTTATTTACTCAACAATACTCGACATACACCTAGAGATTTTCTTCAACTCCTAAAACACATCCAGAAGTATTCCTCTGATGTAAGGCTTGATGCAGAGGAAGTAAAGAGCGGAATTAGGGATTATTCCATATACTATTTTCTACCTGAGATTAAGGACGAGCTGGTTGGATATGTTAGTGAAGATATTGTTGAAAAAGTTTTTACTTTGTTGTCGGTATTGAGGAAGCGAGATTTTACTCTAGCTGAAATTGAGAGCATAGCTAGCAGTAGAAGAGATTACAAAGATATAGAGTTGGAGAGGATTTTTGAAGTACTCTATGAATGTAGTGCAATTGGGCACATTGAGAGAGGCAGTGCAGGAAATAATCGGTTTACTTTCAAGTATAGAACTAGACATTCTAGTTTTAGTGCATTCGATCGCATTTTTATACATCGTGGGATTTGGAAGGCAATGAATATGTAATCTCTTGCGTTAATAGTCTGTTGCTGACTCCGTTTGCATAATTGCAATCTGGAGATATAGCCTTATTGATAGTAAGAGTGTTTATTCTGTAGATACGATCACTCATCTCATAAAATGCATTAGTGACAACATATTTTATATGCTTCTCAATCTGAAAATGCAGGGAAAGATTAGCAATGAGGCAATTCCACTAATGGTAAAAACTCGTTTCAAGAGTTGTTTACGATAACGCTGATAAATATCAAAATCTGGCGTTGCTTAATCTGGCTATGAAATTTGTTGAGAGCACGCGAAGCGTGGCTCTCAACAAAATTTCATAGCTTAAATCAGCAATGCCATATCAAAATCTTTATCCAGAGTTGCGATCGCAGCAACACTAGTCACGATTGCTGACTTTGCTGTATCCTTGATGCAATTACTGCTCTACGAACGTCACGATCAGACAAGTTACCAACAGAGAGCAAATGCTGAGGCATTCCTCCCATGCGGTCTAAGACGCTTGGCTGCGATCGCTGCGTCTCTTCACCAGACAGTGAAAAATTGCTCTGATTCTGTTTGCCCTTTACGAAAAGCAAAAAGTCCAACACTTCTTCTACAAGCGCATCTGGAACTTGTGCAATTTTCTGAATCAGTTGCTCTCTAGCTGTTATAGGGGCGATCGCAGCAACGAAAGGGACTGCTCTTATTTTACTTCCCTGCTGAATGAGGCGTTGGGAAGCGATCGCTCAACACAACGCAGCGATAGCTAGAAATCATTCTGGAGGAGTAGCGATCGCTCTGTCCTATTCTGTAGTTTGTGAATGAGGGCGATCGCTCTGATGCAACAGGGTGATGTGTTGAAAATACATCGAGCATGAGTAATCATCAAATACTTAATCTTTTTCGAGCCTGTTCAATGGTTTCATAGGTTGATCTCTTGACCTCGAATGTAGTCGAAGTAGCTTGCGATTCCTTGTTTCTTGTTGGTGCTACTATTTCAGCCAACCAGATGAACCCAGGACAAACGCGATCGCACTGTGTTGAAGAGACGGCGATCGCCTGTCCAAAACTCGATTCCTAAACGCTCAGCTAAAGCAAGATAGTGAGCATCATAGGACGCAGGTAGATTTTCACGCTGGGCAATTTTGAGTGCTTGCTGATGCAATTCGGCATCACGATACAACTGCACATCTAGGCTTAACGCCACTTCAAGCAACCGTTTGCTTTCTGGCACAGTAATACGTCCTGCAACCACTGCTCGATGAAGAGAGTTACAAATCTCATACAACAATAGCGTTGGAGCAACAATTAAAGTTTCATCTGTTCGCCATTGCGTCCAAAGTTGTTGGAAACTTGATTCTGGATGG
>JAAUTN010000577.1 GCA_012031415.1 Leptolyngbyaceae cyanobacterium SM1_4_3
CATTGAGGTCACTGTCGTAGTTTGGCTCGTTCATGGATGAACCCGACTTAAGTTAGCGTTTCTTGTGTTATCACCCAGCCGTTAGCTCTTGTTGCTTCTCCTTCATAAACATTTACAAACAGTTTCTAAAGAATGTTTTATACGAATCTTTTGAGGTTTTTGTTGGGTGGATAGAATTTAGTCTTCTGGTTTTCCAGTTCTCAAGAAGGTATACCAGACTACGAATGCTGACCCTGAAAGAAAAATCATTATTGTCCATGTAAGTGTTGAATTTCGGCTAGAACACTGTTCATATCTACTTATTGCGGCTTCATGCTCCGATCGATTTGTTAGCCACGACCAAAAACCTGGGTTATCTCCGCACTTTTCAAAACCTGTAGAAGTAACTAGCACAATCAATAATCCTAACGCAGAGACTGTGCCACCAATAGTTTTGTTGACTACATTCCCAGCTTTCCTCAAGGCTTTTTTTCTGCTCGTCTGCGCCCTTTTCAAGGACTCTTCCTTCTCTATCTGTGTCTTCCTCAGTGTTATCTGTGACTTGAAAGAATTCCCAAGATTGATTGATTGTTCCGTCAGATCACTAATGCCGTACGCTTCAATCTTGGAGCCATCAGGCAGTCCTAAGGCTTTTGCTACTGTTGGGATGACAGATACGTTTTTTGGCACACTGACCTGAATGATCTTAACGAATTCTTCATAGCCACCATAGGATTGGGTAACTATCACGATACAAGGAATATCTAGCTCGCCGCAGAGACTAACGAACTTTTGGTGAACCTTCTCCCATCTAGATGAATCAGCACTGACACAAAGCCACATGCAATGCATTCTTTTGTTGATGTCAGCATCTCTTGAACGCTCGTTAATGAATGCTTCAATAGTTTCAACTGTCTCCTTTGAGGTCTGAACCTCAAAGCCTTTTGTGTCAAATAAGCGCAGTTGATTTTCAAGCACGCTATACGCGAAAATTTCTTGAGTTACTGGTTTACCAACACCAGTTTCTGATGCATTAACATTGAGTACAGCGTTAATTAACGTGCTTTTGCCATGTCCTGTGATTCCAACAACAACAACATTGATGGTGTTCTCAATTAAGTTCAAGTTCATCATTTTGGTCTCCTAATCGCTTCTCCTATAAGTGTTGTTGCACCCGATACAATCTGATTCTGATGAATTGATAGTGCCGATGTTATTGCATCAATAATCGCACTTGTTGTCGGAGATGTGCCTTCTCGAACCATTTCACCTACAGCAGCAACATAGGCTGTACCAAATATCTTGACTATTGTTCCTGCAATAGCGCCTCCAACTAGCATCGAAGTAATCTGTCCCACAACAGGAATAAACTTCATGGTCTCAGTAAAAAGCAATCTTCCTCCCACAGTTGCCATAACAATTCCCAGAGTGCCTTTGGCTATAGCCATCTGCTTGTGTTTCTCAAGACTAATTCCCAGGGCGTTATTGATTTGATGAATCATTCTCACTTCAAGCGAAACCAACAATCCTGCATGACCACCTGGAACGAAAGCAGCAGGTAGAGACAGACTGACTGCTGCAACTGCTGTCACATTAACTACGTTGTTGGCAGCTTCTAACTTTCTGCTGAAGTCAGCAACCTGAGAAAACTTAAGTGCGGCTTGACACGCTGTAGGAATCAAGCTCAAGGTTGCATCTAGAAGCTGAACAAGTCCGAAGGGTGCTATGCGAAGCCTTCCAAAATACATTTCCTTTGCCAAAACAGGAATCATTCCATCTGCTTCTGGCAAAGAGTCAGCAATCGCTTTCAAGAAAGCTTCAGAGGAATCGTCCTTCAGGTAAGACTTTGTAATGACTACGATAACGGGGATCTGAAGTTCAGAACAAAGGCGAACCAGATCAATATGCACTTGTTGGAGTCGCCGTGATGCCGCTGCAATACAAAGCCAGACAATATGGATATGCTGCTTGCTGTCCGCCTTCTTTCGGCGAGATTCGATCACTTCCTTGACTGCACCAACTGTTCGTTCCGAATCGATAACTTCAAACCCCTCAGTATCGAATAGAGTAAGAGGCTTGTCATGATACTGGTAGCACTGAATCCCCTTGGTTACAGGAAAACCAGCACCTGCTTCTGCCAGGTCAACACCCAGCATTGCGTTAGCCAAAGTACTCTTACCATCTCCGCTATTTCCAGCAAGCAAAATATTAACAGGAGAATCGAAGCCCAGAGCCTCGTTGCTAACACGGCTGTCAATTTCATTAAGCTCTCCATTATCCAACGCGAGGTCGGGTGGCACTGCCCAAGGATCATCTTGATTTTCACCTCGCATTGATTATTCCTTAACCAACTAATTGAGCCGTTGCAATGATTCTAGACGAGTTCTTCCTTCGTGCCAATATATACTTTGAAATTGCCACAGCCCTCGCCGATCGCCCGAAGACTAAGCAGAAATTCAAGCATTGAGCAGGGTCGCAATCATGCGATCGCCCTGCGCTTCATAGCTGCCGCCGAACTGATTGTAGTGGTTGAGGATGTGATAGAGGTTGTAGAGAATTTTGCGGCGATCGTAGCCCGGATCGAGCGGCCAAGCTTGTTCGTAGGCGCGGTAGAAGTTGGGCGGAAAGCTGCCGAATAGTTCGCTCATGGCGAGATCAACTTCGCGATCGCCGTAGTAGGTGGCGGGATCGAAAATTATGGGTTCTTCGCGGTGGGTGGCGGCGGCGTTGCCTGACCAGAGGTCGCCATGTACGAGCGAGGGTTGCGGGTCGTGGTTGGCGAGGATGTGGGGGATCGCGGCGAGGAGGCGATCGCCTTGGGGAAAGCGTCCGCCGCGCTTGCGAGCGAGTTCAAGCTGGTAGCCGATGCGCTGCTGAGTGAAAAATTTTGTCCAGTTGGCTGTCCAGTCGTTGCGCTGGGGGATAAAGCCGATCGTGTTGTTTTGATGCCAGCCGAAGCCTTTTTCGCTGTGGACACGGTGCATTGCCGCCAAATTACGCCCCATCGCTTCCCAAGCGGAATGTGTCCCGTTACCAAAATCGAGCCATTCAAGAACGATGTAGGCCGAATCATCAGTCAGCCCAGCATGGTCACTTGGGGAACGCGGATCGTCTGCGTGGCGGCAATTTCGCGCAGGCCGATCGCTTCGGCTTCAAACATGGCGAGCCGACTGGCCTGATTGAGCTTGACAAAGTAGGCTTGAGTGCCATCGACGATCGCATACGCCTGATTGACGCTGCCGCCCCCGATCGATCGCTGGTGCTGGACGCGAAAGGGTTGTCCGGTCGCCTGTTGAATTTGGTTCGCAATCTCGTTCCACATCGCTCACTCACCCGATCGCGTCACTGTATCGTAGCGGACGAGGTATCGTGACAGACAAGTTGACTGGCGATCGTAACAATTTGGTGCGGATTCGAGGGGCGATCGCGATTACGACGGTGAAGCTGCTGGTGTCGGAGAGGCCGTTGGTGAGGCGGCAGGTGTGGGACTGGCAGCAGGCGATTCCGTTGGAGAAACCGCTGGAGCCGTTTGTGTGGGGCTGGCGATCGGGCTGACGGTCGGGCTGACGGCTGGACTGGTGGCGGGTGCGGGAGCGTTGCGGGGGGTGGTGTGGG
>JAAUTN010000578.1 GCA_012031415.1 Leptolyngbyaceae cyanobacterium SM1_4_3
TCCCCCTACCCTAGAATCCCACTGGAGAAGTCAGCCCAAAGACGACAAGAACTTCAATCAACTCTATCTTCACAGCTTGGTGACTCCTTTTTATTTGCGGAATCAGCAGGTGATTGAATCTAAAGAAAAATTGATCTTGGATGCGGGCTGTGGCAGTGGTTACAAAAGCTTGGTTTTGGCAGAAGCAAATCCGGGTGCAAGAATTGTTGGAATTGATCTGTCAGAACAATCGGTCAAGCTAGCTGAGAAACGTCTGCGCCATCATGGATTTGGGGATAACGTCGAATTCCATGCGCTTTTGATTGAAGATCTACCCAAGCTAGGTTTGAAATTTGACTACATAAATTGTGATGAAGTTCTCTACCTATTGCCTGACATAGCAGCAGGCTTAAACAGCTTAAAGTCTGTACTCAAACCTACAGGTATCATTCGTTCCAACTTACACAACAAACTACAACGTCAAAGTTACTTTCGAGCGCAAGAAGCTTTCCAATTAATGGGGTTAACAGAGGAAAACCCCGGTGAGCTAGAAGTTGGGCTGGTTGTGGAAACCATGAAAGCTTTACACGATGTAGTTGAGCTTAGAACAAAAAACATGGAATCCGGTTTATGCAGAAGAGAAGCATATAGAAACCATCCTGATGAATTTCCTGCTTCAGAGTGACAAAGGTTATGGGGTTCCTGACTTATTTGAAGCTCTCAAGTCTGCTGACCTGGAATTTCTCAGCATGACAAATTGGCGGCACTGGGAGTTGACCGATTTGTTTAAAGATCCGAATGACTTACCTGCTTTTTTGGCATTCAGTCTGCCCGGAGTGTCTGTTGAAGAGCAACTTCACCTATTCAATCTGCTACACCCTATCCATCGTTTAATTGATTTCTGGTGTGGACATCCTGGTCAGGCAGCTTCATTTCAACCAGTAGCTGAATGGGAAGATGAAGACTGGCAGAATGCACGGGTTCACTTACATCCACAGTTAAAGCGCTCTGAAGTCAGGGAAAAAATCAATGACTGTTTAAGGAAGCAGCAGCCATTTGAGATCAGTGAGTACATCTCTGTTCCGGTTGCTAAGCCTATCTATATAGACAGTTACTTTGCTGCTTGCTGCTTGCTGCCGCTGTGGGAAGGATCACAGCCAATAGTGGAGTTGGTCAGTCGCTGGCTTCGGGTTCGACCCTATGACCCAATTACTCTAAAGCCTATTAGCGAAGCAGAGAGCTTTGAGCAGATCAAAGAGTTTATGGGGAGGCTCGAAGTCTTTCTCTACGTACTTTTAGAGCGAGTGCAGTAGACAGAAAAAAGATTGCGGAAGGTGATATGAAACGGGATTGGAATGGGCAAGTTATACGCAGGAGTTAGAAATCCAGTATCCCGCAACTCAAGGAGAAACATTTCATGAAGACCGAACTTAAAGCAAAGTTTTTGCAGCACCTGCTCCAGAAGAAAAAGGGTGACGAAGGTTTTACCCTGATTGAGCTGCTCGTTGTCATCATCATTATTGGTATTTTGGCTGCTATTGCTTTGCCCTCCTTCCTCAACCAGGCAAACAAAGCCCGTGAATCTGAAGCTAAGTCATACGTTGGTTCCATGAACCGGGGTCAACAAGCTTACTTCCTGGAACGCCAAGAGTTTGTTGACCAGCCTAATTTTGAGAATCTTGGTTTAGGTATTACTACTTCCACCAATAATTATTCTTACAAAATTGCTGGAGGCGGTCCAAATTCATCAGTTGCAACTAACCAGGCTCAGCCCACTAAAGGAGCAACAGCCACAGTTCGTGCATACATTGGTGGTGTTTCCACTGGTGTAGTAAAGGGCACTGGTGAAGCAACTACATTGTCTGTTCTATGCCAAGGTCTAAATGCTCCAGTTAACAAAGGACCGAATGGTACTCAAGCATTTGCCGCTCAATTGGAGGGTGACACCACTGTTGACTGTGGAAAGTTGGGTGATTATGAAGACATCCAGTAAAATTGTCGGTTTTTAGCTGCGTTGTTTGGCTTGATTAAAGATTTTGAATGGAGTGAGTAAGTAATGCTGCTCACTCTATTTTCGTTTGATAGCGGTTTCACTACGAGAGTAGCCCACTGCTTACGTTAAGAGATATCTAAATGTTGGACATGAATACTGAAGCTCTAGGCTTTTCTCCCCAACAACAGCAAGCCTATCAAGTTCTGGTGCAGGGTAATTATGCTGAAGCTGCTAATCTGTTTGAGCGCTTGATCGAGGCAGAGCCAGAGGTTCGTTTGAACTACTGGTATCTGGGTTTGCTAATGCTGCTTCAGGGACAGGAAGTTGAAGCGCAGACAACCTGGATGTTAGCTCTGTCCGAGGGTGAGCCAGAGCAGATAGAGCAGTGGTCTACCGAGTTAGCTACGGTTTTGCAAGCAGAGGCTAAGCGACAGGAGCAACTAGAAGATTATGCGCTTGCCTGGATGATTCGACAGCACTTGCGCGAGGTGCATCCAGAGGATGTGGAGAATCTGCTCAAGATTCTTCAGCTTTCAGTAAAGCTAGAAACGTTTGACAGTGAGACTCTGGTAAGTTCAGGGATTATTGATTTGTTGCGATCGCAACAAGTTGAGCTTGACCTTAGTTTGCTCTACCAAACCATCGTAGACATCCTGAATTACGCTCCACTCGAATCTGCTGTTCTTGAATTTTTGGAAGCCTGCTTACCGCCAGCGCCCTATGCTCAAGGCTTTATTGATACGCTGATTCCACCTGCGGTAAAGCTGGCTTACAGTGAAGGGCAACCAGAGCTAGCCGCCCGTTTGATGGAGCTATGTTTGCGTCTTGACCCTCAGCATTTAGAAGTACTGAAGCAGCTATCAGCGTTTTACCAGAGCGCCCATCAGTTTGAGAAAGGCATTGAGACTGCTCGAATATGCCATACGCTTTCTAAGACTTTACCTGACCAAATTTACGCTTCTTACCTGATCCTCCGAGGCTTGATGCTGGCAGGTGGGCGATGGGAGGAAGCTTTGTCAACCTTTCAACAGCAAGAAGATTTGTTGCGATCGCTCCTTCAAGAAAACCTGACCTCACTGGAGCAAATCGAAGCCCGACGGCTAGATGGGACTCTCTTCTTTCAACCTTACTTCAGAGACAATTTAATCCAAAATCGCTCAATGCAGAATCAGGTGATGCAACTCATTCAGACTAACATTGAGCGTTACGCAGCAAGCCATGTAGAACAATTTCGTCAACGCCCTGATAAGATTGCTGCTTCAAAGAGCAAGCGTCTTAAAGTTGGCTATCTTTCTCACTGCTTCAGAACTCACTCAGTTGGCTGGCTTGCCCGCTGGCTACTAAAGCACCATAACCGTGAGCAGTTTGCAATTCATGCTTATTTCATTGGCTACAAATCTCAAGGCTTCGATCCACTGCAAGAATGGTATGCCAAACAGGTTGAACACGCTCACAAGTTGCCCGCTGAGAGCTTTGCGATCGCCCAACAAATTCATCAAGACGAAATCGATATTCTGATCGATCTAGACAGCATCACGCTAGACACAACCTGCGAATCATGGCGCTGAAACCGGCTCCTGTGCAAGCGACTTGGCTAGGTTGGGATGCGAGTGGGCTACC
>JAAUTN010000131.1 GCA_012031415.1 Leptolyngbyaceae cyanobacterium SM1_4_3
CAACCGGGGGAAGTAAGCATATTTAAGCGTCATGGGAACGGACAAGAATGGATTGAAGCACCCAAAAGTGAGGTTGAGTGCCGCCCTGGATCTATCATCGCTTATTTGTCCGGTGCTTGGGGAGTTGATTTTAATACAAAGTATTTCTCAAAACAGCGAGTCGATTTAGGCAGTTTTTTGACTTGCCCAAGGGGGGCAGCATAAACTGCGAGACTTGGGATAAAAGTAAGGGGGAGCGGAGGAAGGGCGATCGCCAACAATCATCTGCTGCATCCCGATAACCCGGTGACGCTTTCAGATAAGATGAAGAAATGCCCAGAAATCTGATGTATTTGTAGAAAAGGTCACGATGTATTTCGTACCCGCTTCTACTGAACGCTGTTTGCTGCTGAGTAATAACCGTCTAGGCTGGCTTGGAGTGAGTAAAAGTTTGCTTGCAGCATCAGAAAACTTGGGTTAATGATCTGTGTGTTCGCCATACCTAACTAGGAACAAGTAGGAAATTGCTATGAGTCAAGAAGAAATTTTTCAGAAAGTTAAAAAGATCGTGTCTGAGCAACTTGGCGTTGAAGAAACCGAGGTCAAGCCAGAGGCTAGCTTCGCAAATGACCTGGGTGCTGATTCCTTAGACACCGTTGAGTTGGTTATGGCGCTGGAAGAAGAGTTTGATATTGAAATTCCTGATGAAGCAGCAGAAGGAATTGCGACGGTTCAGGCTGCGGTAGACTACATCAACGGTAAGGTTGCAGTATAGGTCTGTGTTTATTAAGTAGCAGGGTGAACGCTCCAAGCCCCCTACTTCCTATCTTTATTCGTCATTTTGTGCCTGGGTACTTGAACCCTTGAAGCTGGTGTCATGATTAGTTCTGATTCTGAGTGTAAGCGCGTTGTCGTAACGGGTTTGGGTGCAGTTACGCCAATTGGCAATACCCTAGCTGAGTACTGGGAGGGGTTGCTAAGCGGACGCAACGGTATTGGTCCGATTACCCTGTTTGACCCCTCGCGGCATGACTGCCGAATTGCAGGAGAAGTTAGGGGGTTCGACCCGCATGACTATATGGACCGCAAGGATGCAAAGCGGATGGATCGGTTTGCTCAGTTTGGTCTGGCTGCTAGCAAGCAGGCGATCGCCGATGCCAAATTTGTAATCAACGATCTCAACGCCGAACAGGTTGGTGTAATTATCGGCACTGGAATTGGCGGTCTAAAAGTTCTTGAAGACCAGCAAGAGGTTTACTTGACTCGTGGACCTGACCGCTGTAGCCCGTTCATGATTCCGATGATGATTGCGAACATGGCGGCCGGGCTGACCGCCATCCATACGGGCGCAAAAGGTCCAAACTCTTGCCCGGTGACGGCCTGCGCTTCTGGCTCCAACGCCGTTGGTGATGCCTTTCGGCTGGTGCAGCGCGGCTATGCTCAGGCAATGATCTGCGGCGGCACCGAGGCGGCTGTAACGCCTCTGTCGTTGGCAGGGTTCGCGGCAGCCAGGGCACTTTCTACCCGAAATGACGATCCGGCTCATGCTTGCCGACCGTTTGATCGCGATCGCGACGGCTTTGTGATGGGTGAAGGTTCGGGCATTCTCCTGATTGAAGAACTCGAACACGCGCTCAGCCGCAATGCCCGAATTTATGCTGAAATTGTGGGCTATGGCATGACCTGCGACGCATACCACATGACCAATATTGCTCCAGAAGGAGAGGGGGCCGCCAGAGCAATTTCCCTCTGCTTGAAAGATGCTAGCTTGACTCCTGAGCAGGTAAGCTACATTAATGCTCACGGTACCAGCACGCCCGTTAACGACCCCAATGAAACCACTGCGATTAAGACTGTGCTAGGTGAACACGCTTACCAGGTCGCGGTTAGTTCAACAAAATCTATGACCGGGCATCTGTTGGGTGGCTCTGGTGGAATTGAGTCTGTTGCAGCGGTTCTAGCAGTTGCCAACGACCAGTTGCCTCCTACAATTAATTTGGAAAATCCTGACCCCAAGTGCGATCTGGACTATGTGGCCAATCAAAGTCGGCCGCAGGCAGTGGAGGTTGCGCTGTCTAACTCTTTTGGGTTTGGTGGGCACAACGTGACGCTAGCATTCAAAAAATTCAAACGATAGAAAAAAGTTGCAAGGGTTAGATCCCGAGACTTTAATCAACCCGTAGATCGATTGCACAGTAAGCTATAGACTTGAAATCATGAGCGGTAAGTAGAATTGCTTATTGCTCATAATTTTGATGGGTTCTGTATTTGTTTTGCTTTGGAGACTGCTTCTATTCTGAGAAATTCTTGCCCGTCAATCCGGCTAGTGGGATGATGGACTTACAGCTTTAGGGCGATCCGCAATACCCAGTTTTAGCTCATTCTGATCAAGTGATAACCCGTCGTTGAGTAAAAGAGATCATGGCTGTCGCAACTCAATCCCTCCAAGAACTTTGCATTAACTCAATTCGCTTTCTCGCCATTGACGCTGTAGAAAAAGCTAAATCTGGCCATCCAGGGCTACCTATGGGCGCAGCGCCAATGGCTTTTGTACTGTGGGATCAATTCCTGCGGTTTAATCCTAACAATCCATATTGGTTCAATCGCGATCGCTTTGTCTTGTCGGCGGGTCACGGCTGTATGTTGCAGTACGCCTTGCTCCATTTAACGGGTTACGACAGTGTCACCATCGACGACATCAAGCAATTTCGCCAGTGGGAGTCTCGCACCCCAGGACATCCCGAAAACTTCATGACTCCTGGCGTAGAAGTAACCACTGGACCATTGGGGCAGGGGATTTCTAACGCTGTCGGTTTGGCGATGGCAGAAGCTCACTTAGCTGCCCGCTTTAACAAGCCCGATGCCACCATCGTTGACCACTACACCTATGTCATCTTGGGTGACGGCTGCAACATGGAGGGGGTTTCCGGCGAAGCTTGCTCCTTAGCGGGGCACTTGGGTTTGGGCAAACTGATTGCACTCTACGACGACAACCACATCTCTATCGACGGCTCCACAGACCTCTCGTTTACAGAAGACGTAGCTAAGCGGTTTGAGTCCTACGGCTGGCACGTGCAGCACGTCGAAAACGGCAACACTGACCTGGATGAGGTGAAAGCGGCGATCGAAGCGGCAAAAGCGGTCACTGACAAGCCTTCCTTTATCAAAGTCACTACTACGATCGGCTACGGTTCACCCAACAAAGCCAACAGCCATGATGTTCACGGTTCTGCTTTGGGTGGCGCAGAGGTGCAGGCCACCCGTGAAAATTTGGGCTGGGAATACGAACCCTTCGTGGTTCCAGAAGATGCCTTGAACCACTTCCGTAAAGCGGTGCAGCGAGGTGCAGACTTGGAAGCTGAGTGGAATCAGCTTTTCACCAATTACAAGTCTGAATATCCAGAAGAGGCGGCTGAACTGGAGCGGATGCTGAGTGGCAAACTACCCGATGATTGGGGGAAGAGCCTCCCAACTTACACCCCCGATGATAAAGCCGATGCAACTCGCAACCAGTCTGGTAAGACCTTGAATGCGATCGCAGGTGCCTTACCTGAGCTAATTGGCGGTTCTGCTGACCTGGCTCCTTCTAACAAAACGCTGCTGAAGTCATCTGGTGATTTTCAGGCAGGACAGTACGCAAACCGCAACCTGCGCTTTGGGGTTCGCGAACACGGCATGGGTGCCATCTGCAACGGCATTGCTCTGCACAACTCCGGCTTAATCCCTTACTGTGCAACTTTCCTGGTTTTCACCGATTATATGCGGGCTGCGATCCGGCTTTCAGCACTGTCTCGTGCTGGCGTGATCTACGTCATGACGCACGATTCTGTGGCACTGGGTGAAGACGGCCCAACGCACCAGCCGGTTGAGCATATTGCAGCTCTACGGGTCATTCCCAACCTGACTGTGATGCGTCCTGCGGATGGCAACGAAACCTCTGGTGCTTACAAAGTTGCGGTAGAAAGCCGCGAAACACCAACCCTGATCGCTCTGTCTCGTCAGAATCTGCCGAACCTTTCAGGTAGCTCGATTGAAGGTACTGCTAAGGGTGCTTACATCCTCTCAGACAGTGACGGTACACCTGACCTGATCTTGATTGGCACAGGGGGCGAACTACACCTGTGCGTCGATGCGGCAGAGCAACTTCGCGGCGAAGGCAGGAAAGTTCGAGTTGTTTCTATGCCTGCCTGGGAACTCTTTGACGCTCAGGATGAAACCTATCGCGAGTCTGTTCTACCTAAGGCTGTAACTAAACGATTGGCAGTAGAAGCAGGCTCCAGCTTTGGCTGGTGCCGCTACTTAGGCGTTGAGGGGCGATCGATTAGCATCGATCGCTTTGGTGCGTCGGCTCCTGGGGAAGTTTGTCTAGAAAAATTTGGCTACACGGTTGGGAATGTAGTCACTCAAGCCAAATCCTTGCTAGGTTAAATTTTCTTGAATGAAAAAGCGCACCTGATTGAGAGGTGCGCTTTTCGTTTGAAGATCAGGTCTTTCTGGGTTTCTCGCCTTGCTGGAAACGAGTAAGACTATCAGGCATACAAGGATTTAATCCACTGCCACTCTTGCGCCAAACCTTCCTTTAGAGAAACTTGAGGTTGGTACCCTAAAATTCTCTTTGCTTTGGAAACGTCGGCGGCTGTGTGACGGGCATCTCCCATTGCCAGCCCAATGTGGTTGCGGCGAATTGGTTGACCAGCGATCGCCTCCATCGTATCGATCACCTCGGTCAAGACAACTCGGCTACCGCCTCCGATATTAAACACTTCTCCGATCGCCTCCGGGACTGCGGCTGCGGCAAGGTTGGCGGCAACAGCATCACTGACAAACGTAAAATCGCGCGTTTGCCGTCCATCTCCATAGATTGGAATCGACTGATCTTCCAATACGGCTTTGAAAAACTTGTGAAACGCCATGTCTGGACGCTGGCGCGGCCCGTAAACCGTGAAATAGCGTAAAGCCGTGACAGGCAGATCAAAATTTTGGTGATAGAGCCAGCACAGTCGTTCAGCCGCCAGTTTCGTAATTCCGTAGGGTGAAACGGGTTGAGGACAGATAGTTTCTGCGGTGGGTAGGGTTTCAGCATTGCCATAAACCGAAGACGTAGAGGCAAAAACCAACCGCTTTAAATGCTTTGCGTCTTTTGCTGCTTCTAGAATAATTTGTGTTGCGTTAATGTTGCGCTCAGTGTAAGCGCGAAACCCTCCCCCCCAACTAGCTCTCACTCCGGCCTGAGCAGCTTGGTGATAGATCACCTCAACGTCTGCCAGCAATTGCGTCCAATCCAGCAATTGAATGTCGTCCTCAATTAGCTGAAAATTGGGATTAGCCACGAAGGAGTGGAGATTCTTACGCTTCAACGCAGGGTCGTAATAATCATTAAACTGGTCAATTCCGACTACCTTCTCCCCCCGGTTTAAGAGAGTTTCTGTAAGATGAGAACCGATAAACCCTGCAACACCTGTCACGATACTAGTTGGCATAATTTTTGCGATTTAACAAGTACGACAAAGGCACAAACCTTGAAACGATTGGGAGATATGCTAGAAAGCACGCTTAACTTGATTGACAACTTTTCGCCAGAGCGGGTCTTCAGGCTTCTTAACAAAGGGTTGGGCTGGCTCAGGTCCATCTAGATAGCGGTAATGTTCCCAAATGTCCCAATAAGGACAGCCCGGTTCCATCCGAATGCCTGCCCAATGCAAGTATTGCAGCGGCTGGTTCAAATTTGGGTCGATTAAGATGTCTCCCTGGCGGACAAAATGGCGACTCCCTGCCCAATTACCTGGACCTTTGCCTGATTTGCGAACGATGTTGAATCGACGTTGAATGCGCTTCAGGATCATGTAGTTGATGATCGGCTGATCTGACGTTTTTTGAGAAAAATCAAAGTACTCAGGGTGAGCCGCGCATTCGGCAAAGGTTTCGTACAAATCCTCTTCAGAAATCCGATTCTTTTTCGATCCCCAAAATCCGCCGTTGAAAATGTCCTTTAGCTCATCTTCAGTAAAAATCTGATCTTCAATTACTTGAGATGTAAAGACATTAGTAATGCCGCCAGCGTGCTGATAGTCGGAGCAAATAAAGTCGTATTCCGCTAAATAGTTAGTGTTATCAATAATCTTTTCAAAAACAACAACATCGGTATCAATGTAGACAAATTCATCAAATGGTCCAAACCAGCAAGCCTGTTTACGAAACTGATTGGGTCGAGCGAAAAACTTTTCGCCGAAAACCTGATGGAGTTTCTTAGATAACCGATCGATGAACTCCAGGTCTTCATAAACCTGAACTCCATAAAACTGCTTCAAAGTGCTGGCAACAGCATGATACTGATCGTCATAGGGAATCAGTACAATCGGCGTTTCAGGATCGTAGAAGCGAATGCTGTTGAGCAGGGCGATCGCCTGTTCAGTCACTCGGTCATTAGCAGTAATATATATGCCGCGACTCATTAGGCAATCCTCAGTGAGATAATCCAAGCTTTCGTAAAACTCGCTGTTTTAAATCTGGAGGGGCTGGTTTTGGTTTCGGCTCAATCACGAGTTCAGGTTGATTCTCTGGCTCATGTCGATAGCGATAGTGCAGGAATAAATCTCGATAGGGAAAATCAACGTTTACTCCAGAACAAACCTGCCTAAACAGTTTTGAAGATAGACCAATATAATGCAGGTAAGTTAGCCGTCTTCCCCGGTCATACAAGACATAATCTTTCTGCTCAAAGTGTGAAGATGTAACAGAATTTCCGGTTCTTTGGGGATCAGGTAAATGCATCGCTAAGTTGTAGGCTGACATTCCTAGCTTCATGGTCATGTAGTTTAATACAGATTGATTGGGAGCCGCCAGGTACAAAATTTCTGCATCTCCTTCAGCTAATTTAGAAACAATCCACTTCCTTTGTTCTTCGTTAAACAATCCTCGCTTTGAGGCGAAGAAACCTGAACAGAAGATTTCGGAATTAATTCGAGATTGGCTAAACGTTTTCAACAACCGAGGAGACTGTAAGTTGAAAATGTGGGAAGGATCTTTGTACTGAAAGTCATAGGTAACGAAATTGTGTTCGTCTAAACTTTCAAACACAATGTTGAGCGGGCCAAGAACCAGAGTGTCAGCGTCCAAATAAATAAATCGATCGAAGGGAGCCTTTTGATCAAAGGCCGCATAGCGATGATTGCAGCTTAAGCGATAAACCCCCGAAATTCCCTTTTGCTCCTGCCATGTTTTGAGAGCGGTGGGATGAGTTTTCCAGACTTCGGTAGAAAAATTTTCCCAGGGTGCAAAGATCTCCGGGTCATCTAATAATGTGACGTTCTTCCGCTTTGCAATTTCTGCCCGTACCTGCTCTAATTTATCGTCATAGGCAATGATGCAAACTGGAAAATCCTCTCCTGCATTTGCCTCAATGCTATTTAGTAACGCTACTAACTGGTCATAAACTACATCATTTGCCAGGGTGTAAATGCCATCTATCATGCGAAGTTCCTCAATAAGCAAGGTTAGAGTAGCAGGGTAAAACCATCTTTTGAGTGAAGTATCTGCTAAGTTCTCACTCAAGTTTGCTGACAAAATCAGAAAGCCAATTCAGCAGATTTAGTTTGTGCAGAATGATTTGACGAGCTTCGGCGATCGCATCTTTGGCAGCAAACCAGGCATCTGGAGTCGCAGTTACTTCTTTAATGTAGTTAAAGCCTTTTTCATCCATGCTTGGCAACCTTAAGAAACTGCCCGGTGGCAATAATCGATCCGCAGCAGGACCTCCATAGTAAATCGGCAAACACCAGGCAAGCAGAGCATCCCAGAGCTTTTCACTGACATACCAGTCATTGTCTGCATAGTTCTCAACGGAAAGGTTGTAATAGTAGGGAGCCATCGCGCCCCACTTATTGTCTAAAAAGCCTTTCCCCCCAGACCAATCCGGCAAGTTTCGCCCATATAGATCAAAGTCCAAGCCCTGATCTCGGAGTAGTTTTAGAAAAGACAGACGTTTGAGATGGTTGTTTGTGCGGTCTACTCCAGATGTAATCCAGGAGCAGGTTTGCACTTTTTCGGGAACCCCCATCTCATTTAGTTCCCGGAAAGAGTTGGCATGATACCAGATAGCAGGCATATAGTCTGGATTGGGAGCCAGATCATCAGGTCCAGAAACGTGGCCGCAATAGATTTGGCTGCGGCGGTAAGCCCTCTCTCGTTCTTGCAGCTTTTCAGGAAAAGGAGGCTCTCTAACTAGAGAAACTATCCGCTCTTTGGGCACTCCTCTCAGTTTTGCCTGAATTTCTTGCTCAACGTTAGGTTTTGGTTTGAAGAGATTGAATTTCGGCTTTTTGGGTTTGAGACTTGGAAACTGGAAATTGTACAGAAGCAAAACATCTGGCTTAGAGGCGAGGGCGGACATTTGAATATTGCCCCAAACGCCAAAAGGGTGAGGAGTTTGCTGCCACAGCCAATCGCTTTGAGTAATGCTGTGGTAGCTAGTAATCATGCCTACAGTTTTGATGCTCATATCCTGTCAAATAGCTAGCCCTTGCGATTCTAAGAACCTTCAACGAAGTCACACAACCCTGACGAAAACTGGAGTATTCTGTTGCAGAATCCAAGACTGCATTGAGGGACAGGAGTGAAGGAGCCGTGAATGTCACCTGAAATGCTATCCTCAAACAGAGTAAAAGGACAACCGCTAAATGCTCTAGAAGCTTGGATCTTAAAGCTTTCTTTTTAGAAGTACCTACATGGCTTCACTTACTTTTTATATTGCTTACTCAAAGTAGAAATTGAAAAGCCAGTAGTTTTACAGAAACAGCAAATGGGTACGCGACTAGAGGAGAAGCTACACGCATTTAAGGCAGATTATTCAGCGAGATGTTTCTCAATCGAATTGTTTCCTCGGCAAGGCAGATACAATGATCAACAAAGGCCTGGACTCACGCTAATCTATGACTGTTCCTTCAGAACTAGAAACTTCACCCTCACAGAACTTGAGCACAAACGGTTCTACCGCTAGAAATGCTCAACATTCATCTGTAGCGGCTTCAGATGATGACAATCTCAACGAAGCGCTCGATGACATTGAGATGTCGCTGTTTGACCATCTAGAAGAACTGCGGCAGCGAATTTTTTATGCTCTGATTGCGGTAGTGCTGGGCGTGATCGGCTGCTTTACAGTTGTGAACAAAATCGTTCAACTGCTGGAGGTGCCCGCTCAAGGGGCTAAGTTTTTGCAGCTTTCACCGGGCGAGTATTTCTTTGTTTCGATTAAAGTGGCTGGATATAGCGGACTGCTAGTGGCCAGTCCGTTTGTGCTTTACCAGATTGTTCAGTTTGTGCTGCCGGGGCTGACCCGGCGAGAGCGGCGGTTTATTGCACCCATTGTCTTTGGCTCTACGATTTTGTTTGTGGCAGGACTTGCGTTTGCCTATTTGGCCTTGATCCCGGCAGCGTTGAATTTTTTCATCAACTACGGGGAAGGGGTCGTCGAACAGCTTTGGTCAATCGATCGCTATTTTGAGTTTGTGCTGCTGTTGCTGTTTAGTACAGGGTTAGCCTTTCAAATTCCGGTGATTCAGCTACTGCTGGGTTTGATTGGCATCGTTTCGTCCAGGCAAATGCTGTCAGGTTGGCGCTATGTGTTTCTGGGATCGGTAGTTTTAGGGGCGGTGTTGACTCCCTCGACTGACCCTGTGACGCAGAGTTTGTTGGCTGGTGCGGTGCTAGGGCTTTACTTTGGCGGGGCTGGAATGGTGATGCTATCAGGTCGCTAACTCAGTCAAAACTCCTCCAACATCCATTCGGAGGCGCGATCGCCCAGATTGATTGGAATGTTGACGGCTTTTCCCAGGCGGGGGCGATCGCGGGTTTGCTCAATAAAGTCCTGAACCTGCTCAGTTCCGCCCCAGGCATTCAGGTAATCGGCCACCGTGTTCAAATGGGCTAGGTAGTCAGTTTCAGTCATAGGAAAAGAAGCCTGCTCCAGGTATTTCCACATGACTTGAACAAAAATCTTGCCCTGAGTCCGCCGTAGCTGAATGTCGTAAGAGCGTCCCCATTTGCTCAGCAATAGCTGGTGTAGGTCTTGTCCGGTCATGGCTCCCTTCAGGTTGAAATGCTTCACAATTCGTTGCAAATCTGTTGCAAAAGTGACGCTTTAAGGACTGTTTGTTTAAATTTCTTTACAAAGAAACGGCTCCTCCGCTTAAAGCTATGATACTGATTCTAGAGATGTAATAATACTTTTAGAAAAACGTGAACTGCTGTTGCTGCGCCACTTATCGCAATTCGTCGTTGATTTGCTGGCTGTGTTGCAGTGACGGGTGCGGCTTAGATTCGCAATCATGCTATCTCCTGCAATGCTTTAGCTTAAAAAGCAGGCTTAAAAAGTTACAATTCCACGCCTAGCTCACGAATAGAACCGTTCACTTAAGCTCATTCCTGACGCATAACTTCAGATCAACTCATGGCTCAACTCTCTGGAACTCCTGACGTACCTGATATGGGTCGTCGTCAATTCATGAATTTGCTCACGTTTGGCACCATCACAGGTACAGCCCTGGGCGCTCTTTACCCAATCGTGAAATATTTTATTCCTCCTTCTAGCGGTGCGAGTGGCGGTGGGGTTACTGCCAAAGACGCGCTGGGTAATGATGTGATTGTTAGTGATTTTCTAAATAGTCATGCGGTGGGCGATCGCGTCTTAACGCAAGGCTTGAAGGGCGATCCAACCTATGTGGTTGTCGAAAGCGAAGGTGAGCTTGCAAGTTTTGGACTCAACGCCGTTTGTACTCACCTGGGCTGCGTCGTCCCCTGGAACGCGGCTGAGAACAAATTTATGTGCCCCTGTCACGGCTCTCAATACAACAACGAAGGTAAAGTCGTGCGTGGCCCAGCGCCTCTGTCGCTGGCGCTGGTTCATGCTGACGTGACTGAAGCAGGCAAAATTGCCCTGACCCCCTGGACTGAGACTGACTTCCGTACCGGAGAAGACCCCTGGTGGGCTTAGTCCAATTTGCTGCCCGATCCTTTGACATTTACGGATGCCGTTTAACCCATGAAATCAATTTTCTGGTCGATGTTGCCGCAGTGCGGCAGAGCAATGGTTTTCAAAGCGATTGCTAAAAGTGCGCTGGTGGCGATCGCCGCATTAACTCTCCTAATTACAAGTGACTTTGCCTTCCCGCAGTCTGCTGTGGCTTACCCCTTCTGGGCTCAGCAAAACTACGACAATCCCCGTGAAGCAACAGGGCGAATCGTTTGCGCTAACTGCCACTTGGGGGCAAAGCCCACCGAAGTTGAAGTTCCACAGGCAATTCTGCCTGATTCGGTCTTCAAAGCGGTCGTGAAAATCCCCTATGACACCAGTGCTCAGCAAGTTTTGGGCAACGGCGAGAAAGGCCCGCTGAACGTTGGTGCGGTGTTAATGCTGCCAGAGGGCTTTAAGATTGCCCCACCGGAGCGAATTCCTGAAGAAATGAAGGAAGAGGTAGGAGAAAGCTATCTGTTCCAGCCCTACAGTGAAACTCAAGAAAACATTGTCCTGGTTGGACCGCTTCCAGGTGAGCAGTATCAGGAGATTGTTTTCCCTGTGCTGTCCCCTGATCCCGGCTCGGATAAATCGGTTTACTTTGGCAAATATCAGATCCACGTAGGCGGCAATCGCGGTCGAGGGCAGGTCTACCCAACAGGTGAAAAGAGCAACAATGCGGTTTACAGCGCTTCTGTTGCAGGCACCATTGCTCAAGTCACCAAGTCCGAAGACGGTGGCTACCAGGTCAAGATTCAACCCGATCAGGGTGAAGCAGTTGTGGATACGATTCCTGCTGGCCCAGAGTTGATTGTCTCTGAAGGTGAAATCGTAGCGGCAGGCAACGCCTTAACATCTAACCCCAACGTGGGCGGTTTTGGTCAGAAGGACGTTGAAATCGTGCTGCAAAGCCCCAATCGGATTAAGGGATTGCTAGCCTTTATGGGAGCCGTAACGCTGTCTCAAATCCTGCTGGTTTTGAAGAAGAAGCAGGTTGAAAAAGTTCAGGCGGCTGAAATGAACTTCTAGGTTCCCTTAAGCTTTTGAAGTTTCTAGTTTTAAGATGCAGAGGATATCTCAAACGAGATATCCTTTTTTGTTCTAAACTGTACGAGTTTAGCGATAGCTTCCATAGACTAAGTGCACATCTCAAAACACGTTCGGCTAGTGCAGCGTGAGTTGAGCCGCTGGATTGAAAAACTGTCGATAGATTCCCTGGATGGTCAACAGGGTTGTGATTAAAGTAGCGATCGCCAGCATAAACATAATCAAAATTTGGTAGAGCGCCGCATCGAAAGGACTGACTCCGCTCAAAATTTGTCCGGTAATGATTCCCGGTAGCGTCACCACACCGACCACCATCATAGAGTTAATCGTTGGAATTAAACCTGCTTTGATGGCATCGCGGCGGTACTGGGCGATCGCCTGCCAGGGTTTTGCTCCCAGGCTCAGGTGCGTTTCAATTTCAAGCTGACTGTTGTTGAGCGTACTGACAAACCTTTCTCCGGCGACAGCAGCAGCATTCATGGCGTTACCCAGAAGAATCCCTGCTAGCGGAATCACATACTGCGGCTCATACCAGGTCTCCGGGCGAATCACAATCAGATTGGTGTAGGCCAAAGTTAGCCCCGCCCCAACAAAAATTGAGCCGCCTACCATTGGCAGCAGGTTTGGTACCTTTTTGCTGATGCGGTTGCGAGCCACAACGGAGGCGATCGCCAGCATCACCAGCACCACAGCCAGCACTGACCAGGGATCTCGCAGTTCAAAGACAAAAGAGAGAATGTAGCCAACAACCAGAAGCTGGATCACGGTGCGAAAAGTGGCGATCGCCAAGCTTCCTTCCAGCTCTAGCTTTTGCCACGCCGACAAGCCGATCGCGATTGCCATCATCCCCAAAGCCCAGCCCAGTTGAACTAGATCCAGTTGAATGAGTGAATCCACAGCCAAACCCCAATAAAGTCATAGTCTTAATGATTAGCACTATATGAGGCTTCATCAATTCCTGGAGTTGAGGGAAGATGATATTCAGGTCTCTTCTAAGTAGACCTATTTTGTCTGATTTCTGGCTGTAGGGGCAGCTAACTCGCCTCTACGTAAATTCTTAGACTTTTTGGTGTAAGCGAGTGACTCACATTCCCCCTTTTGATCTGACGCAACAGTACAAAATGCTACAAACGGAAGCCAGTACAGCGGTGTTAGACGTGCTGGCTTCTGGGCAGTACATCAACGGCCCCCTAGTGAAGGAATTTGAACGGCAGTTTGCAGACTACATTGGCACGTTAGACTGCATTGCCTGTAATTCTGGTACGGATGCGCTTTATCTGTCCCTGCGATCGCTCAACATTGGTGCAGGTGATGAAGTGATTACAACGCCCTTCACGTTTATCGCAACGGCTGAAATGATCAGCGCAGCCGGAGCAAAATCAGTTTTTGTTGATATTGATCCGCAAACATTCAACCTGGATCTAAATCAGGTTGAAGCGGCTATTACCGATCGCACCAAAGCGATCATGCCTGTTCATCTGTTTGGGCAACCCGTAGAAATGACGCGGCTGATGGCGATCGCCCAGTCCCACCGCTTGTTTGTCATCGAAGACTGCGCCCAGTCTACCGGAGCCGAATGGCAAGGTGCAAAGGTGGGCAGCATTGGGCACATCGGCTGCTTTAGCTTTTACCCGACTAAAAATTTGGGAGCCTGTGGGGACGGCGGAGCGATCACGACGAATGATGAAGCGATCGCCCAAAGAATTCGCACCCTGCGCGATCACGGACAGCGCCAGCGCTACATCTCTGAGGAAGTTGGCGTAAATAGCCGTTTAGATGCAGTGCAGGCTGCAATTTTGTTGCTGAAACTGCGTTACCTGGATGAGTGGAATGCAAGGCGGCAAGCGATCGCCAACCGCTACACCGAACTGCTCCACTCCCTACCGGGAATCATCACGCCTCAAACGCTCCCAGGAGGTCAGCACGTCTGGAATCAGTACACGATTCGGCTCAGTCAACCAGCCGCCAGTTCACATTTGTATCGCGATCAGGTGCGTCAACAGCTTCAGCAGCAGGGCATCGGCTCAATGATTTATTACCCCGTGCCGCTGCACCTGCAACCCGTTTTTGCCCGATTGAACGACCAGTCCGGTAAATTTCCGGCAGTCGAGCAGGTGGCGCAAGAAGTTCTCTCACTGCCTATGTTCCCAGAGCTTTCCACCGAGCAGCAAGATCGCGTCATTTACGCCCTCAAAGATTGTCTGGTCAGCTAGCGCCGCTCCATGCTTCATCCCTAACGAGGTTTAAGATCTGCGACTTCTCGAAGAAGTCGCAGATCTAGGCAACTTTCAACCGCCCAATCCTCAACCCTTAATCACTCCTCTAGCCACCAGAGCGCCCACTGTCTCCAGGCGGAAGCCCCAGCCTTTGGGTAGGGTGGGGTCGCGGTCGGGTTGCCCCAGATCGACGTAAAACCGAGGCGGCACGAAATAGGCGCGATCGCCCGCTCCCACCAGCATTTCGTCCGCTTTAACCAGTAGCCCATTAATTTGCTGGTCAAACTCTTCACGGCTAGAAGCGGGCTGCGCCAGGGTTTGACTCACCACGTCGAGAAACTGACGCACTGCAACCATCTCAGGCGCACCAGGGGGCAGGCTTTCCAACCCAAGCTGCTGAACAATGGCTGGCTCCATCGACTTAAACAGCTTGGCCCGCGCTTCGGCTAGCTTCTGGTCGTTGTTTACCTCCTCTGGCTTGAGCAAGACACGGAAGGCACGGCGGATCAGTTGCGACACTTTAAAAGGCGGCACGGGAATCGTCTCCGGGTTAACGGGTTGCCCATTTGCTGCTAGCAGTTCGTCCAGGGGCAGCAGATCTTCTGGCACAACGGGCATCTGAATGTGAAACTGCTTGAACTCTGGATTCCCCGTTTGGCGGCTGAGGACGGTTGACCGCCCCGCATTATGCTGATCGCGTAGCGCTAAAACCTGTGCAGCCTTTGCCTCATCTCCGTTCAGCAGCTTTGCCAGTCCGCGCTGGTTAAAGGGGTAAGTGGGCGTGTTTAGGCTGACAAACATAAACTCGGCACAGTAAGTCAAGTTAGCAGGATTTTTGAAGAAGGCGATCGCCCCGCATCCCCTAACGCTGCCAGCAAACCGTTCCGCAAAATTTCTGTCAGCGCTGCCCGATTAGAAACGCGAGTTGGGTCGCCCCCATTGTAATCGCTGGGAAACTGAGTAAAAGGATTCAGCAGCCCCATCCAGCAGACGATCGAATCAGTGTAGCCGCGTGCCTGCTGAGGCGTGACAAATTCAGGAAACACCAGCCGCTGAGCCACCGCAACATAGCCATCGCTGCCATATAGCCCACCGTGATAGCTGTCCGGCTCATTGTACGTCGCATAAGACTGAATCAATTTACCAGTCTGATCTTTGCGCTGAGCAGGCACCACCGCACCAGAATGATGTCCCTCATTTTTAATGAACGCCTCAGTAAAGATTTCTTTTCTAGAGGCTGGCGCAGATCCAGCGGCACCCCGTAGCGCTCTTTGTGCCACTGGTAGGTGCAAATGTATAGCCCGTCTCGCTCTAGAAACTTAGCGATGTCTTCGTGCCCAGAAATCGTTTGACCATTGGCGTTTTGAACTTCCACCGCATCGGTGATGCCAATGAATCCAGGCACTTTGATTGTTTCTGAATCGACGGTTGTTTGATCATCCAAAATGACCTGCTTAATGAACAGTCGCGTCAGGTCCTCTACAGGCTTACCCGCCCAATCGCCAACAAGCTGATTGAACTTTTGCAAATCAATTTCTGCCGCAGAACGGAACGGCATAGCAGCCATTGTATGAGGGGCAGCCGCTTCAGAATCGGGTGATGCGGGCGCTGCGGGGCTGTCAGCAGATGAACCATGAGGCGACGGGGCAGAAGTCTCAGGGGAGGCAGGCGGTTCAAAAGCAGACCGCTTATCTTGGAATGAAGTCATAGGGTTTCCTCTAACAGTAAGAATGTCGAAGCTGAGGATGGCTCACACTTTGGTAGCTGCACCAATCCGACCAGCCCCACCTTAATTGATCTAATCAGGAGATTTCCAGGAAAGAAATTATCGTACAGTCCAGCAGCGCTTTGGTAGAGGCGAACGGCCATTCGCCTCTATAGGATGTAAAACCTTCCTTAAAAATTCTCCTATTTGATCTAACAAGGCTACGACTTGACGCGCCAATTCTCCGGATTTGTTTGCCAAATTTATTACTTCAGATCGGTGAAATCCAGGAGCATACTTTCTTCTTAAAGGATTAACCCGTTACTACTCTTTTGCTTCACTACAGAGCGGCCTTTTCAAAGAGGTAGGGGAGGAGCAAGATTCTAAGTTTCAACTGCACAAGTCCTGCTGATGCGGAAGCCCCGGTGGTGTGAGAATGATGAAAACAAGTTAGAGCATCGCTACTGAAGGATCTGTCCAAAGTTCTGGGTCAAATTAGCTTTGAATTAGAAGTTCTGGGTCAAGTCAGCCTTGAATTAGAATTCAGGCTTAAAGCTCAAACCCGTTAAAGCAGGTTAAAGTTTTCATTCTACATAGTGCGATGTGCAGCTAAAGTTCTGGAAACCAGGGTTTTCTGTGGAGCAGGCATCTTGCCTGCTTGATTTGGACGGGCAAGATGCCCATCCCACAAGCGGTTAGAAAAAGTTGCACATTGCGTTACATAGGTTAGTCAGTTAAAACTGACTTGAGCTTTTAGCCCAAACTTTTAGTTCAGGGCACAGGAGAGTTTACAGGCTCCTGCTGAGTCGTTCCTCCATGCTGCTGGGTCGTTCCTCCATGCTGCTGGGTCGTTCCTTCATGCT
>JAAUTN010000579.1 GCA_012031415.1 Leptolyngbyaceae cyanobacterium SM1_4_3
TTCAAATAACCACGGGGCGTGCTAGCCGAGACTGCATAACGGTGAAGTTGTGCGGCGGCAGACAAACTTGAACGCTTACCGATAACCTCTGTACCGTCCGCACCAACGCATTGTTATGCCTTGGCACACCTCTGCTGGTTGACGTTGTTCGGTTCCACGATTTCGTAGACTTCTCGCAATGCGAACACGGAACCACTACCGCCACCTTGCCATTGGCTACTTCTGCATTGGAGCGTGACTCAGCCAATCCTCGAAACGGGTTGAGCCGAGGTGCGAGCTGCCCAATGGCACAAGCGATTGATCGTCCAATTTTGCGCCAAAGTAATGGGCTTGGCTGTCTGTAACGATCTCGCGGGTGTCGTGGTTTGCGCTCAAGAATTGGCGAATGAGTTCATCAAATCGAAACCGATCCGGCCCTGCCAGCTCGACCATACCATTCGCTGGTTCTTCAAGCGTGATATCGACTAGTGCAGCAACTACATCATCCGACAAAACAGGCTGGATAAAAGCAGAGGGTAAGCGAACCGTTGATCCCTCCGTAGCGCCTTGAGCGATCGCCCCGACAAACTCAAAAAACTGTGTGGCACGCAGAATGGTATAGGGTATCCCGGCAGACTGGATCAGCGTCTCCTGAGCCACTTTTGCCCGCATGTAGCCGCTATCAGGAATGCGATCGGCACCGACCACCGACAGCGCAACGTGATGCCCCACACCTGCTTCGGCTTCGGCGGCAAGCAGGTGGCGGGATGACTTCTCAAAGAACTCCAACACCGCTGCATCCTCGAAGGAGGGCGAATTGGTCACATCAACCACAACCTCAGCACCCACCAGCACATTAGCCAATCCCTCACCTGTGACAGCATTCACCCCGGAAGAAGGCGACGCTGCCACTGCCTCATGCCCGCGCTCACGTAGCGCACTTACAAGTTTCTTACCGATTAGCCCGCTACCACCAATGACTACAATTTTCATGACAATTCCTCGTTTAGATTAAACAACATCAGATTTGCGATCGCTGAATGGGCGATCGATTAGGTTGGCGATCGCCTTTTGCAGAACTGTGCGATCGCCAAACATTGACAACGTTAAACGTGAATTGGAACTGGAATCGAAGCGCGATCGCCCCTTATTGCAGATACTTTTTCAATTCAGCCGCCGCCTGGACAAACAGCGATCGAGTGGAGGGCAGTTCAGCTAAGGCATTCAACAAACCAAAGTCATGAATCATGCCGTTGTAGCGCACCGTTGTGACGCTGACCCCCGCTTCATCCAGCTTGCGTCCATAGGCTTCGCCTTCATCCCGCAAAATATCGCTTTCGGCTACTTGAATCAGTGCTGGGGGCAAGCCTTGCAGTTGTTCCACCGTCGCCTGGAGCGGTGAAGCATAGATTTCTTTGCGCTGCTCTGGGTCATTGGTGTAGAGGTCATACATCCACTTCATTAAAGAGGTCGTAAGAAAGCGGTTCTCGCCAAATTGCTGATAGGACTCGGTGGTAAAGTCCGCGTCTACAATGGGCCACATCAAGATTTGCAGCTTAATGTGTGGCCCACCGTTGGCTTTCGCCATCAGCGTCGTGACAGCCGTCATATTCCCGCCGACACTGTTGCCAACCACGGCCAAGTTTTTGCCATCCACCTCAATTTCTGCTCCATGCTCGGCAACCCATTTCGTTGCAGCATAGATTTCGTTGATCGCCTGGGGATACTGAGCATCGGGTGTGCGCGTGTAGTTGACAAAGACCCCAGCAAATCCCGAAAGCACCACGAGATCACGTACCATGCGTTTGTGGGTTGGGTAATCACCCAGCACCCAGCCGCCGCCGTGAATAAAGATGAACACCGGCAAGATGCCTTGAACACCCTCTGGTCGCACGATATTCAGTACAATCGAACAACCATCAGCAGTAATCGTTTTCTCAGACTCTTCAATTCCTGAAAGGTCTACCGGAGCGGCAGCCTGGGCATCTACCAAAACCTGACGTGCGTCCAGCGGCGGTAGAGTCTCCAACGGCACACCACCGGAATTCAGCACGTTCAAAAATGCCTTCGTTTCTCTAGAAAGACGGGGATCATCTGAGACTTCCAAAATGTTCACGGCTAGCGAGTCTACTTGAGCAACCATCGATTCTCCTTTTGGTAGTTTCTAGCGTTCCTAAATCACGCAACAACGCTGAAATCGCTGCGATGCGATCGCTCAAGGTTGCAACCTGTCAGCAATCTACCCATAAGACGAACAAACACTCTTGGTTGTGACAAGCAGCATAAATAATCCCAGCTACTGCGCTAAAGAGGGTTCCTTGCAAATTTGCTTTAGCTTGTCTGGATTCCGCACGTTGTAAATGGATTGGATGCGACCATCAACAAGTTCAAAGGCGATCGCACTATAAACGGTGCCATCCATCACGTAGATAATGCCAGGTTGCCCATTGATTTCGGCTAAGCGTAACGTCGCATGACGCAGCCATTTCTGATGAATTGCCCACAGAAACCGCGCAACTTTTCGGTTGCCATGCAGCGGCTTGAGGGCTGCTAAAACCTGACCGCCGCCATCTGAGCAGTAAGTCACATCTTGCGCTAACAGCAGTAACAGATCCGGCAAATTGCCTTGGGTTGAAGCCTCTAAGAATTGCGCTGTAATCTGCTCTTGCTGCTGTGGCGAAGCGGGAAACCGGGGTCGTTCGGCAGTGAGGTGTTGTTTTGCCCGACGGAGAATCTGACGGCAGTTGGTAGGACTTTTGCCGACCATTTGACTAATTTCGTCGTAGTCATACTCAAACACATCACGCAGTAAAAATACCGCCCGTTCAAGTGGTGACAAGCGCTCCAGTACGGTGAGAAAGGCGATCGAAAGTGAGTCTGCTAATTCCAGGAGATCTGCCGGAGCGCTAGATATTTGGGTTAGCATCGGTTCTGGGAGCCAAGTACCGATGTATTGTTCGCGCTGCACCCGCGCCGATCGCAGATAGTCGATGCAGAGGCGCGTCATGATGGTAGTGAGATAGGTCTTTGCCGATTTGACGGTTTCGCTCTCGGTTCGCTGCCAGCGCAAAAAAGTTTCTTGCACCATATCCTCAGCATCAGTAACCGTGCCCAACATGCGGTAGGCGATCGCAAACAACAGCGGTCGATACTGGTTAAACTCATCCAGCGAATTCATATCACGCTCTGTGGTGGCTCAATCCGTTTGACAGCGGGCGACTGGCAGACAAGCGATCACATCTACTGTGTACCACAAAGATTCTCATCTGCAAACCTGTTATGGAGAGGCATCGAGTAGAGACAGATAAGGCAAACGAGTATCGTTACTTGTGCCACGATAAATTTGTTCAAATGTGAAATGGCGATCGTGCCTCAACTAGACTGCTTTCCAGACTGAGGACTTGTGGGCATAACTACTGCTTATGCTGACTCCCCTACCTGAATTCCGTCTAACATCCCGCAGCAGGGGAGTTAGCCAGAATCAAAGTTGCATATCTCCTCTTCTAGGGACAGTTATACAGAAAAATATCGGCATAACTGCCCAAACAAGGGTGTTATACGGAACCTTATCGGGCTATCTGCCCAAATT
>JAAUTN010000580.1 GCA_012031415.1 Leptolyngbyaceae cyanobacterium SM1_4_3
GCTTACACTATCTAAACTATTGCGGGTCACCCCATTAAAGCCCAATAATTGTGCCGTATAATCCCGATCGATGGGAAAAGTAGTGCCGGCTAAGGCTCCCGCTCCTAAAGGACAGATGTTGACCCGTTGGTAGACCTCTTGCAGTCGTTGTTGGTCTCTAGTTGCCATTTCTAGGTAAGCCAACAAATGGTGTGCCAAACTAATGGGCTGGGCGCGTTGAAGGTGGGTATAGCCCGGAATTAGGGTATCGATATGACTTTCTGCCGTTGTCAATAAAGTTTGTTGCCATTGCTTGAGGTCGGCTTGAATTAGGCTAATTTGTGACCGCAGATAGAGCCTGACATCGGTGGCTACTTGGTCGTTCCGGGAGCGGGCGGTATGGAGTTTTTTCCCCAGGTCTCCCATAATTTCTGTCAGTCGGCGTTCTACTGCTAAATGCACATCCTCTGCCTCTATGCCCGGCTTAAATTCCCCCGATCGGTACTCCTGCCGAATTTGCTCTAACCCCTCTACAATTTGCGCCCCCTCCTGCGCCGTAATAATACCCTGATGCGCCAACATCTGGGCATGGCTTGGGAACCAGTCAGGTCATATTCAATCAAATTGATGTCAAACAAAATACTGGCATTAAACTGGGCGATCGTGGGATGTAAGGCGAGGTCGAACCTCTGACTCCAGGGGTTATTCATAGGGCAATCAGTCACGGTACTCTACTGTAGCCGATCGGGAGGGAGAATCACAGTCCCCCTAAACTTGGTATCGATCGGTAGAGGTCTAAATAACGCTCCGCCGAGGTCTCCCAGCTAAAGTCCATCTCCATACCCCGTTGTTGTAGTTTTTGCCAACTGTCGCTATAACGGAAACCTTCGTAGGCGCAAATCATAGCCGTATACATATCCATCGGGTCATAACGATCGAAGCAGTAGCCATTCCCTCTGCCAGATTCTGGGTCGTGGTGTTGGACAGTATCAACTAAACCCCCCGTACTCCGCACGATCGGGACGCAACCATACTTGAGGGCAATCATTTGGCTAATGCCGCAGGGTTCAAACCGAGAGGGCATGAGAAAGGCATCGGAGCCAGCATAGATACGACGAGCCAAGGCATCGTTGTAAAGCAAGTAGGCAGACATCCGCCCCGGAAAGCGTGAAGCAAGTTGCCACAGTTGGGTCTCGTAGTAGCGATCGCCCGTTCCCAGCACCACAAACTGGGCGTCAGTATAGGACAGGAAGCGATCGAGAATTTGCAGCACGAGATCAATGCCTTTCTGCTCCACCAAGCGAGTCACCATTCCCACCAAAAATGCCTGGGAGTTGACCTCCAAGCCCATTTCCTCCTGCAAGGTGATTTTGTTGGGGGTTCGTTTTTCCAGCGTGTCTGGGCTAAAGGATTGGGCAATATGGGCATCTACGGTGGGGTCAAACGATTCTATGTCAATACCGTTGAGGATGCCTACTAACTTGCCGCTGATGAAGGAGAGCAACCCTTCTAACTGCTCTCCATAGGCGGTCGGTTTGAATCTGTTGGGCGTAGGTGGGAGAAACGGTGGTAACGATATTGGCATATTGCACAGCGGCTGCCATGGTGTTGTGCCCTTGCATATACCACGGGCACCAGGTCATTTGTTCTAGTTTCCACCGCCATGGACCTTGATAGGCAAGATTGTGAATCGTATAAACGGTCGCAATATCGGGGGATTGGTGCATCCACACGGGAATCATCCCGGTGTGCCAATCGTGACAGTGAATGATATTGGGCTTCCAGTAGTTCCAGGCAAACTCGGCAGCTCCGTTGGCAAACAGGGTAAATCGCCAATCTTCGTCGTCGCCGCCATAAATTTTCCGTCCGGCAAACGCCGGATGTCCAAACAGATAAAGTGGTACATCAGAGTTGGGCAGGGTCGTTTGGTAAACCTGAAAACTTTGGAACATGGCGAACCCACTCCACACAGGCTCCTTGGGAACCTCAACCTTGTCGGGCATAAACCCGTAGTAGGGCATGAAGATTCGGACATCGTGACCCATTGCCTTCAATACTTTGGGAAGGGCACCGACCACATCTCCCATTCCTCCAACTTTGGCAAGCGGTGCTGCTTCGGCGGCAACGAACAAAATTCGCATCGGTTCCAATGTCTCCCCAAAACGACTCAACTAGAAACAGTCTAGAGTAGAACGGGAACGGAGAGAGGAAGGATGGAGCATGAGGGAGGCAGACGGAGGTAGAGTCGTTTGCGTATGATAGGGCTATGGTAATCGTTGAGACGCTTAGCCTATGCGATCGCTAAAGAATTACACCGTCGTTTTACGTCCTGATGACATGGGTTTTGAAAAAGTTTGACAAAAAGGTAGCCACGCCCGCTGGCACCATGCGGATGGTAGAACAACCATTCCGATTCATGGCAATGCTGAAATAGGGGGTTGGCTATTTTGAGAGATTTTGAAGCAGTTGAACATTACCGAAGAGACGTTTAATCAGTTGCGCTAAAAGTCCAGTTGCGATTGCTATGAAAGAACTTTACCCACCGATCGCCCCCTACGACGCAGGCACACTCCAGGTTTCCGACCTGCATACCCTCTACTACGAACAGGTAGGCAATCCCCACGGCAAACCCGTTGTGTTTCGTGCATGGGGGTCCGGGTGGAGGGATTGATCCGGTGTATCGTCAGTACTTCGACCCAGCGCTGTGGCGAGTGGTGTTGTTTGATCAGCGGGGCTGCGGTCGCAGTACGCCCCACGCCGAGTTGCGGAAAATACGACGTGGGATTTGGTCGCAGATATTGAGCGGTTGCGGAAACACTTGGGCATCGATCGCTGGGCGGTGTTTGGCGGCAGTTGGGGGAGTACCTTGGCGCTGGCATATAGCCAAACCCATCCCGATGTCTGTACTGCTTTGATTTTGCGGGGAATTTTTTTGTTGCGATCGAAGAATTACGCTGGTTCTATCAAGAAGGCTGTAGCTCCATTTTTCCCGATGCCTGGGAGGCGTATTTGCAACCAATTCCCCTAGAGGAACGCCACGATTTAATCGCTGCCTATTACAAACGTCTCACGAGTTCTGATCCCCACGTTCGACAAACAGCAGCGCGGGCGTGGTCGGTGTGGGAGGCGAGCACCAGTAAATTAATTCCCGATGCGGGGTTGCAAGCCGATTTGGGCAAAGCCAATTTGCCGATGCCTTCGCCCGGATTGAGTGCCATTACTTTGTCAACAAAGGGGTTTTTTGAAACCGAAGATTGGCTGTTGCAGCAGTGCGATCGCATTCGTCATCTGCCAATCACGATCGTGCAAGGTCGCTACGATGTCGTTTGCCCCCCGATCTCTGCCTGGGAGCTTTACAAAAAGTTACCTGAGTCAGAATTTGTCCTGGTTCCCGATGCGGGGCACTCGATGACGGAACCGGGAATTCGCTCTGCGCTTTTGGCAGCGACCAATCGGTATGGGCGATCGAGTCAGGTTTAGAACAACGGGTAATTCTGGGTTGGGCGATCGAAATTACCCATTTGGACGGACTCCCCCGTGACAATCCTCATTCCTGTGATATAGTACGTTTGTACCACTGGGGAC
>JAAUTN010000581.1 GCA_012031415.1 Leptolyngbyaceae cyanobacterium SM1_4_3
TCTCAAGGTCGCAATCGCTGGCGGATGCATCTCTGTGAGCAAACCGCAGTCAAAAAATTGCCTTCACGATCGCAGGCAGATTTCAGTTTAGAACTGTGGATTAACAATAGTCCGGACAATTTTCTGAGCAAACGCTGAAACCCTTGATTTTTCGTTGGTTTAGCTACTGTCGAAGAGGACTGAAACCCTCATTCTGTCGTTGCCTATCAAAAACTGTCCGGAGTGTTGTTATAAACAAAGACGACCCAAAAAATGGATCGTCTTCAAAAATACCAAAGCCTCTGGCATCTCCAAACAGGCTGATATTGAAATTGCTCAGTCCATCAGTTGTGCCCAATAGAGCATCCAACAGTTGAGCACCATTGTTGGTTTGAGTAACGGTAAAGGCAAACGCCGTCATGCCAACGCTGAGGCTGGTTAAGGTAATCGTGGTGGAAAGCAGAAGTCGAGTGAGTTTCATGGGTGTCCTCTTGAGGGCGAAAGGATGAGGGAGCAAAGGGAAGGGAGCTGGGATGCGAGAGAGGTAGAACATCCCAGCGATCGCACCCTAAACGTAGGTAAAGTAACTATCTGTCAGATTCAGGCTGGTGGTGCCTGCGACGATGCCGATTAGATCGCCATTATCAATGGTTGCGAAGGAGCCATCGACAAAGGCGTTGTCGTTCACGCCTCGGATAATCACTTCGGGGGCGTAGTAGATCGAGGTTATCTCCACACCAAACAAAGTACCTGTTATGAGAGAGTAATCACTCTGAGTACCGTTTAGTTGAATTACATCGCCCTCACCAACATTGAAGTCACTGATGTAGGCGTAGTCTTCGTTATTCAAGCTGCCTTGATTGGAGTCGAAGTCGTTGTAATACACATAAGTTCCATCTCCCAACCAGAATTGGTCTGCCCCACTTCCACCTGTCAAAAAGTCAACTTCTTGTTCATTATTTGGAGAGGGTTCACTGCCAAAGTCAATGCCGATGAGAATGTCGTCACCCTCGCCGCCATCGAGTTGGTCGTTGCCTAAACCGCCGACCAGAACATCGTTGCCTTCTCGACCGAAGAGGCGATCGGCTCCTTCCCCAGCCGCAATCCCATCATTGCCCGCACCGCCATCGAGATAATCATCACCGCCACTGGTGAAGTTGTCGTTGATGTCGAGGTTCTCGATGATGGTGTCGTCGCCCTCACCGCCGTAGATCTCGTCATCGCCGCGACCTCCCCAGAGTTGATCGTTGCCTTCTTCGCCAAGACAGATCGTCTCCCCAGCTTGCAAAGACAAAATCGTCGCCCTCGTTGCCAATGAATTGATCCTCGTCAAAGCCGCCGTACATGATGTCGTTCTTGCTTGTGCCCGTAATCTGAAAGCGCTCAAAGTCATCAAAGCGGACTTCGTCTAGTAGGTCATCGCTATCCGCGATGTTACGGTAGACCCGTCCTCCATTGGATGCACTGAAGGAGGACACTTCCATGACCAAGCCTGTGCCGATGTCTTCGACGGAATAATCGACAATCAGCAGGTCGTCGCCGCCGTCTTCACCGCCGCTGAAGCCACCATCCACTATGTCGAACCCTAAGCCGGAATTGACGATATCATCCCCTGCATTGGTGGAGAAGATATTATCCACTCTGCCTAGTTGGGTGAGTTGGTCGTTGCCCGATCCGGTGCTGATGGTTTTGAAGATTTCAAAGCGGCGAATCAAGGTGCCATCTGTTAGGAAGAGGCTTTGGTCAGGATTTTCTTCGGTGGTGCTGGTGCTAATCAGCACGATGTTGTCGGTCTTGTCGGACAAGTCATCTGACAGTGTATCAATGCCATCATCGCCATCCAAATAATCGTTGCCGCCGCCGCCATCCACCACGTCGTCGCCTGCGCCCATTTGCAGCACATCACGATTTTGACCGCCGACCACCTGATCGCCCTGGAAGGTTCCAGTTAGCACCAAGCGATCGATATTGTCAAAGTTCACCGTGTCGCTACCCCGAACGATCGACCCCGACCCAGTGGCGGTGTTGGTGAAGCCGCCAATGATCGGTGCTCCGGTGTCGTTGAAGGCGTAGTCGAGGATAGTGAGGCGATCGGTGCCAAACAAACCATTGACGTAATCAACACCCCCGTTGCTTAGTCCGGGGTTAAAGTCGTTATCCCCAAAACTGCCAAACAGGGAATCGCCAAAGTTGGAGCCAATCAAGTTCTCAATCTCTGTCAGGCTATCGCCCTCGGCGTGACCACCGGAGCCAATTCCAGTCAGCAGGCTGACTGTAACCCCCGCAGAGGATTCCTTGTAGCTGGCGGTGTCGCCCCCGCCAAAGGCACTGTCGGTATTGGCTCTGAGCGTGGCGCTGTTGCCATCTCCATCCAGCGTATCGGCTCCGGCTCCACCGACGATCGTGTCATTCCCGTCACCGCCCTCGATTGCGTCTGCCCCCGCCAAGCCCCGCAGGATGTTGTCTCGCGAATCTCCTTCTAGCACGTCATCAAAGTTGGAGCCTTCGAGATGCTCAAAGCTGCTGAGGAACACACCGCTGCCCTCAAAGGTCTCAAAGCGAACCTGCTGATCGCCTTGGGCATAGCCACCCAAGCCGATCGACGAGAAGATTGATCCAGAACGTGACCCACCCGTCGCCAAGCTGACATTCACACCCGCATTAGACATCAAATAGGACAACCAAATCCGTGCCACTATTGCCGTTTAACTCGTCTTCCCCCTGCCCCTGCCAAAATGATGTCATCGCCCGCTGAAAACCGTCGATCGTGCCCACCAAACTGGCTGGCAACTAACACATCGCCGTACACGGAACCCTGGAGATTTTCCAGGTTAAAATAGGCGATCGCCCTGTGCCTCACCACCATAGCCCCGGTTAGCTGACAGGTTAATTAGCAAGCCATCGATCGGCGAGGTCAGCAGAACGGTTTGATTTGACAGGTTTACCAACACAGGAACGGTGGAACCCAGGTAGGTGGTAGTATCCGTGCCATCTCTGCCATTGATCAGGTCGGCTCCCGCCCCACCCAGCATGACATCATCGCCATTGCCGCCTATCAAGTCGTCGTTGCCCGCGCCCGCATCGATCACACTGCCGGAGTTCGCCCCTCGAAGAACATCGCGATGGCGCGATCCTTCGACGTTTTGGATGTTGGTCAATGTGTCGGTTGTGCCGTGACCGTCGTTGCTGGCAAAGCCAGCATTTAAATTGACCGTGACCCCGTTGGGTGAGTCGGCATAGCTGACAAAGTTCTTGCCGCCACCCCCATTGATCGAGTCATTGCCCTGACCCGCGTTGATGAAGTCGTTGCCCTCTCCGGTGATGATGGTGTCGTCGCCTGCTCCACCCGTGACATCGCCCATCGCTTGTACGCCGCCGATGAACTGGATGAAATCATTGCCGTCTCTGCCTTGCAGCAATACCGCTTTGACGTTCTCATAACGCCTGGTTTCGGGGTCGAGTCCGATCAGATCGATCGTCTCATCGCCCTTGGGACCAGAGATATGCTGGACGATGATGCTGTTTAAGCCCTCGGTGTCAGCGCGATCGGATTAATTCCCTGTTCCGCCCAAGGCTTGTTGGAC
>JAAUTN010000582.1 GCA_012031415.1 Leptolyngbyaceae cyanobacterium SM1_4_3
CACTAGCCTCAAACAACGGTCACAACCGACCATCTCCTGAGCGCTCGGCACTCACCATCAACCTTCAAGAGCCAGTGCAAAGACTCTGTGCGGAGCCAGCTAACGTTCCGGTTGAGCGGCTGCTAGTAACCTTGGCTTCACCACTAAGATCTCTCGACAGTCCGCTCCAACCGGGTTGTTAGACCGCGTTTGGTATTTAGGGTTTCTATCGTACTGATACTGCGTAGGCTGAGAGAGCTTAATTTCATCTCTTACTCAATTTCACTATTCATAGCTCTACATTACGAGCTTACGTTTGGGAATTGAGCATCTAATCTTCTCTGAAGTAGAGAACGGAACACGCCATAAATAAACAAAGATCCAAAAAACAACAGCGTAAAAAGGATGTCGATACCAAAGAAAATAAAAACCTTTGTCCAGGAAGAGGGTGTAGCGTAATAGGCTGGAAGAGCTAGCAACCATACGCTTAGAACAAGTATCCTGACATTCGACTCAGGAAGGTAGTCAATTATTGATTTTTCAAAGATCTGTCCTTCTCTCCATTTGCCACTTACAGCATAATTTATATTTTCTCGAAGCTTTGCCAACCGCATTGAATTATGTAAAGGGATCATCGCCCTATCATTGAGTAATTTAGGCACTAGCCTATTTTTTGATAGTTTTTCAAGATCACCCGGCGACATATACCCTATAGCCATACAATCAGCGAGTATTTCATCTAACAGGCGAGAAGTATTTAATCTTTGTTTCCTATCTTCATTCCATAAAATCATGCTTACAAATAATGCCAACAAAACGACAAATGAATTGGCTGTCAACTGAATGAAAAATGGAATCCACAATATGTAAAAGTAGTATGGCAGTAGACCAAGAGCTAAATCTACTGATTGAGTGAGCATACGTACAATGATATGCGAAATTTCATGCAAAATGAAAAATTTCTGTACTCCGTCCCCTTCCTTTGGAATGTTGCTAATAATTATATGTGACTCAAATAATTGGTTATTTGTGTAACAAACAAACTTACAACTTCCTGGAGCTACATGAACTTTTACCATGTCGTCAAATGATACATTTCTTGTCCCATTGAGTTGAATAAGATATTTCTCTATGTCTTTAAAGTTCTCTTCATGACCATCTAAGGAATCTTTAAATAACTCTCTTACAGAATAAGTTTGACCAGAAAAGCCTTTCCTCAAATCAGTAAGTAATCGATAGATGCTATAACTAAGTCCGATCATTAACTTAATGTTAGCAAGCAAATGTCCGGCAAAAGCTCCAATCAATACTAGTAGGAAATTCGTGAATGATGGATTACCAAAAAAATTGATAATTGGAATACAAGTATCGGGTTCGTTCTTAGAATCTCTAATATCGACGCTGTGAATTTCTTTTTATCTTTATTGAATGCATACTTAAGAAGGTCAATCCATCCCATTAATCTCTCCAGTAGATTAGGTTAAGAGCTTAAGCTGTTGAATTGTAAAACGTTTTACACTTATGCCTCCTTTTCCTGTAATCTTTTCAGTACATAGTCGCATATTTTTTCTATTGTTTCTTGATCAAGCTCTTCTGGAAGGTCAATAGAATTTTTCACATCTACTACTACTTCCTCTGATGTAATTCGTTTCGACCGAAGTTTCATTAATCTTTCTATAACTGATAAGATACTGTCAATAAAACCAACAATGGTTACAATTAATGCAACCACCTCCATTATCGGCATATTAACGCCATACTCAGTTTCAATAAATTCACGCGATCCTTCAGCAATAGGTTTTATATTTGATGCTCCGACTATTTCACATTCATCTGGAAAATACTGCTCAAGTATTTCCATCTTCAGTTCAGTTTTTTCCTGAGTTGTTAAACCATCTGTCATAATACAACCTCATTAATTTCAAACAAACGGCTTCGGTCAACCTGCTGCACCAGAATTGTTAGACCTAACACAAATACTGGCTTCTCAACTACCTTCCAGATAACTCCCCTTGATGTTTTCCAAATCTTCCTTTTTCTTAATTCTTATATCGTTCCTGTACTTGTCAAACTTCTGTTTGAAGATCTGCTGTAATAACCTCTCAATCTCTTCTTGATTCATCCCCTCTAATTCACGTTTTGCTAGCTCTTCAAAAGTTGCTGCTAACGCCAATCCAACAACGCAATTAAAAGTTGCTGCTGTCGCACCAGCGATAGTAGATGTTATAGGCTCACCAACAAAAAGATCAGTTATCATTGTTGCCCAAAAAGTAATCCTACCTTCTTTTGAGGATCTAACTGTTTTCAAGATATCTGGTAGACCCTTTAAATCTTTATATCCGAACAAAGCTGCTAATCGAAAGCACAGTTCTCCCTGACTAATAAAAGATGCAATTGGAGTTGTAAACGGTAGAGGAATATAACCTGCACCAAAGCAAAGCAATGCAGCACTTGAGATATACATCCATGCTACTAGTCGTTTAGCTTTTATGTTGACCACCTGTGCAGCAATAAATGCGTCAACATATGCCTTTGGGAGTAATTCGGCTGTTTTTTCAACCAATTCCTCAAGACCAAAAGGCTCACAAGTTGGTTTACCATTCTTTATTAACGGTGATGCAGCAACCTGAATTACATCATACGCTTTCTCAAATTTGAAGTCTTCTATAACCCGAAGTATTGCAGTTATTTCCTCGTCACTTGCTCGATCGCACTGTGACAAAACAATGATGACAGGAATCCTTTCACTGTTTAATTTATCAATCAAATCTCTCTCAAAATATTCAAATCTCGCTGAGGATGCATCCACTACGTACCAGGCAAGATGAATTTGTTCCTCTTTCCCTTTTGTTCTTTGGCTGTTCAAAAAATCAAACGTGCCTTTCACAAAATCCTGCGCTTTGTCTGTTTCAAAACCAGCAGAATCATAAAGAGTAATCGGTACTCCTTCTTCCAAAGGGCGAGAATACTTCTGAAAGTATTGAGTCACTGGAAGCCCTGCACCTGCCTTAGCAATGTTCTTGCCAAAAACTGAATTTATTAGCGTACTTTTACCTACGCCAGTTCTACCGATAAGAAGAATGTTAGGCGACTGCAAACCCTTCAAAAAATCTTCAAGTTCAGCTCTAAGATCTGTCATGTTGCAACCTCGGTAAAATTCTTCGCTTACACAACCAATGTTTTGTCAACACCCTTTTGCAACCCTACATGGACTGAGCGGTCTAACAACTCGCTTAGTGAACGGTACAAAGCTCACTTATAGTTGACCGGAAAATTACTGTAAAATCTACGGACTTTACTAAAACTTTGCACACCTGGCGATCGCACCCAACCGTTAACATCTCAATTACGCCAAAACAAGTAACCGAAGCGGTCTAACGTTCCCGGTCAGCGGTTGCCCAGGGCTTTGCACTCAACCCAAGGCGGCTTCGGTCAATCCGCTGCACTGGGGTTGTTAGCTGGATTACGCCACCGTGCTGCTTCGCAGATACCGCAAGGGTCGCCCCCAACCACTCAACCTCTACGCACCCCACCGATAGCCCTTCACCACCGCCTCACCCCTAATTCTCCTGA
>JAAUTN010000583.1 GCA_012031415.1 Leptolyngbyaceae cyanobacterium SM1_4_3
AGTGGGGTTAATCTGACCGATACCAACCCACCCGAGGGATTGACACAGACTACTTCTCGCTTTCGCGGAGCCAATTTGACTGGCTTTAGTGCCGAAGATATCAATCTGGCAGGTGCTGACTTCAGCGCCCATCCAATGGTACGCGCACTCAACTGGGTGGTGCTAGTTTCGCAGATTCTGAGTTGAACAACGCCAACCTGACTCAGGTCAATGCAGAAGGCATATTCCTGGAAGGTGCTGATTTGAGCAATGCGATCGTGGTTGGTGCCGACCTCAGCAATGCCAATCTGGGTGGAGCAATTCTCGTTGGCGCTAACCTGACGGGTGGAGCCCAGTTAGACAACGCTTTTATTGAGAAGAGTAATCTGGCGGGAGCCAACTTTACAGGGGCAAACCTGACAAACGCTAACCTGAAGGAAGGGGCTGGAGATAACTTAACCAACTTTAGCAACGCCAATCTGACAGGTGCCAGCCTAGAGGTGGGGAGTTTCATCGGTACTAACTTCACCAATGCCAACTTCACCAATGCCAAGCTGGAGAAAACCAATTTCACCGATGCCGTGATGGTCGGGGCGAACATGACCGGGGTAAACACCGTTGATGTGGTGGGTCTGACGATGGGGAGTAGCGGCAACGATACCCTGACAGGAACCTCCACCAAAGATAATATCTTCGGGCTTGACGGCAATGACAACCTTAACGGTGGTGACGGGGCTGATTACCTGGATGGCGGCAACGGTGCAGATATCCTGATCGGTGGCCCTGGCCAGGATGCGTTGTTTGGTGCTGCGGGAAATGACACCCTGACGGGTGGCGGTGGCAGAGATACGATTCACTACCGCAGCGGTCATGGTTCCGATCGGGTTAATGGTTTCACCCTCGGAGCTACTGGAGACATTCTATCTTTCAGCGGGATTGCAGCGATCGATGTGGTGCAATCTGGCGCGAACACTCAATTGCGATCGGGCAATGGCATTGCTGGCGATACCGGTTTTGGCACGGGCGCGGTGTTGATGACCCTAATCAACACTTCCTTTACGGCGACTCATGTCAGCACCAATGTCAGTTCGACCAATCGTCCAATCTTCCAGTTCTCGTAAGGTCCGATCGAGGTGAGTTCAACACCCGATTTGATAGGACTCACGCTCGATCGAGTTAGAGCAATTGCCATAGTGACAATGCTTTGACGCAAGGCTTTTCGATATTTTTATTCAGACGATCGATCGATCGGACCTTATATCAATCCGGAGTTTGTGTGATGACTTCTCGCGTTTTATTTTGCCTTTCCATGCCTCGACATCCCCCCTTTCGATGTCGGAAAGGGGGGAAATGGTAAGGATTGTCAACGGTAACGAAGCACCGAATTCTAAGGTGCATTAATCACTTTTGTGCGCTGTCGCAAGTTCACATAACACTACGAAACACTGACATAACACTCGGAGAAAATTATGGCTAACATAAATGGAACAGAACTACCCGATACCCTTACCGGAACCAATAGCGCCGACAGAATTCGCGGCTTTGGCAAGGAAGATCTGCTGTATGGCTTAGGCGGTAACGACAGCATCTACGGTGGAGAGGACAAAGACACCATGTATGGTGCTGCTGGAGCCGATCGTCTGTTTGGAGAAAACGGCGAAGACGATCTGTATGGTGATGATGGTAGCGACTTCCTCTATGGTGGGCTCGATAAGGACAACCTGCATGGTGGAAACGGAGCCGATCGACTCTTTGGCGATGCCGGCGAAGACTCATTGTATGGCGAAGCTGGCAATGACATCCTGACCGGTGGTTCGAGCATCACTGATACCGACGAAGGCAGCAAAGATTTCTTGGATGGTGGCGCAGGTAACGATCGACTCTATGTGGGTTTCGAGGACACAGGGTTTGGTGGTGCTGGCGATGATAGCGTCTTTGGCGGCTCTACCGATGACAAGATCTACGGCGATGATGAAAAAGGCGAAATTTTTGGGGGAGCAGATTCCCTAGTTGGCGGCGACGGCAACGACACCATCTACGGAGAAGGCGACAGCTTAGCAGGCGGCGGCAACGATACCCTCGATGGCGGCACAGGCGATGATAAGCTCTATGGCTATGCCGGAAGTGATGTCCTTCGGGGTGGCGATGGTATTGACTATTTAGATGGTGGCGATGGCAATGACATCCTTGATGGTGGCACTGGCTCCAGCACCCTGATCGGTGGCGGTGGCTTAGAAACCATCACGGGTGGCACTGAAGGCGACTTCATTGATGGCGGCGAGGACAATGACAACCTCAGTGGCCTGGGTGGTAATGACACTATCTATGGCGACTACGGAGTTTCTGAATCCCTTGCTGGCAATGACATCCTCAATGGTGGTGCTGGCGATGACTTCCTAGATGGCGGTGCAGGGGTCGATCGGATCATCGGTGGCGCTGGCGTTGACCTGCTGTTTGGTGGCGAAGATTCGGAAACTCAACGCCCGCGACACACTCACCGGCGGCGCTGACACGGACTACTTCCAGTTGCTGTACACAGAATTTGTACCAGAACCAGTCGATCCCGGTGAGCCTCCTGTTCCTGTTCCTACTGGCGACTACATCGTTGACTTCGTGAAAGGAACTGACTTCTTCTTCCTGGAGGGGATTACCTTTGAGCAGTTAGGGTTCCAGAACATCACGCTGACAGTTGGCGGGGTTGCGACGAACAGCACTCGGATCTACGTCCTGCCTACAGAAGTCGGAATTCCGATTTCTCAAGCCGAAACGCTAGCTGTGGTGCAAGGGGTGCGTCAATTTAACGCTTCGCATTTCGTTTTTGAAGTTGTTGAACCCATTTAAATATTGACACTCTCCGTGCTATAAGGACGGGGTTTTAGACCCAAGTTTTTGATAATTGTTGCTGGGGCGGGCTGAGGACTCGCCCCATTTTTTATATAGCAGAAAAAAAGAAGTTCGATCGCGCCCGATCGATCGAACGCAATAAGTAAGGTTTGGAGCGCCCACTTCAGTCCGCTCTGGTGTTGCTGGCGCGATCGTCCGCACTACGAACCATGTTTTTCTTTTAAAATAACTGCTATAGCTATATATCATAAGCCATAGCAGTTCCTAACGCATCAGACCAAAGAAACCGAGTTGTTTCCGAAAATCTTTCGTGCTAGCTGATAGTTAAAGTAAAAAACCCGGTTTTCGATCGCCCGTGCGCGAGTAACTGTATAAATTAATACCATTTCCGGTCGATCGCCAGTAATAAAAAAGATTCGTAGTGTGGACTAAAGTCCGCAATATGCTGCAGACTAAAGTCCACACTACAAACATCTTATTGCGAGCAATCTGCCGGACATGGTATCAATTCTCAATCCGAGACTCCTGGGGGCATCAAGACAAAAGAAACGGGTTTTTTCAGCAATCTTCAAGACTATGATGCAATTGTTTCGTCGATCGAGCCTGTTGCTGCGTCCCGGATTGTGCCACTTTACCGATTGTGCTTATCAATTCCCTATTTCCCACTATTTATTATATATGATTTGGGATTTTTTAAACAACCTACCATTGGTAATT
>JAAUTN010000584.1 GCA_012031415.1 Leptolyngbyaceae cyanobacterium SM1_4_3
CCGCCAGCCAACAGCACCGAATTGACTAAGGTTGGCGAGCAAAACTAAACTGAATCCACGAAGAAACATCACTACTCGTTCCAGTTCCAGTTGCAAAACTAGCATCTTGCAGATTCGCGGTACTGCCTGCGGGAAGTGGATTATAAAAGCTGGATTGCGTAAAGCCAGAAGGAAACGGCTGATCCAATGGCAGCGATCGATTAATGTGAAATTCGGTAAGCGCAGCACGATTCCCAGTTACTCGCCAATAGCGAGCCGCCACAGGTGCAAAGCTAAATTGTCAGGACTTACGCATCTGCCCCCCAAATCCCCCAATGCTGGGGGACTTCCAATCCGGTTCCCCCAATTTTGGGGGCTAGGGGGCGGAGGATCGATTTTTGCGTAAGTCCTGATTGTGTGAATGGTGTAGCAGTATTGTTACTTGAGGAAATTGATTGAACCGTTGTCCATCGGCTTCTGTTGTTGCTGTATTCAATGACAACCGGACTATGAGAAACGCCCAGCACCAGTGAACTCACCGTAACGGGCGAACTATGGCCGAGTTCAATCCATTCAGTTGAGCTAAATAAGGTCGATGTTCCAGTCGCAGCGCTATTGTCTTGCAGATTCGCCGTGCTGCCTGCTGTATTGCCAGAAGCAATGCTCGACTGAGCAAAGCCAGAAGAAAATCGCACCACACCGGAAAGCCGAAATTCAGAGAGCGTCAGCGCATTCGATCGCACAATTCGCCAGCCAAATGTCGCGCTGGTTGTGGGTGGAATCGTGAAGGTTCTTTCCTGGTTGTTGACCATTCCTTCAATGGTCAAAACTGTTACCTAGGTCGCCCCATCTGCGCCCAGCATTTGAAAAGCGCGCCATTCAAATTGGCGGCATTGCTGCTAGAAACAGTAATCGAATTCACATAGGAATAAACGGAAGGAGTCGCAGAAACAAAAGCATTTGTCCCCGCACTGTTGACGCTGGTTCCTGCACTGAAATCGGTCAGAGTCGAGGAAGTAACCGCCCCTACATTATTTCGATAAGTAATCGTGGGAGCCGTTTGCGATCGCCCTTTTTGCGGTTGGAGAAATGGTAGAACCATCGACGCAAAAAAGGCGATCGCTAGTGAAAGAGATCGCCGTTGCATTTGCTTTGTGGTGTGTGAGGAACAAACAAACTTCAATTAGGGAGTCGGAACATAACGGATGTACGAACCGTTCGATTGACGCTGACAGAGCGGCGGCGCGGCCACAGGCAAACTCGCCACCGTAACCGCTGAACCGTTGATGGTTAGCTGTGTCGGCAGTGGATTGGTCTGGGTGTTGCTTAGACGGAAAAAGCCGCACTGATTCTGGGTAACGGTCTGACTGGAGTTGATCCCCGTGAACTGAACCTGATAGCTTTGCCCAGGCGCATAGCCCGTCAGCACAACTCGATCGCGGCCTGGAGTGGTGGCATCGACAAACGAACCGCTTGCGGCAGGCACAAAGGCAGCATTGCGGCAGGTCGGCAGGGCTTCACGGTTGGTTACAGTCGTGGTCGGGCGGCTGACGTTGGTTGTTCCGACCGTCCAGGCGTTGCCGATCGCAGGCAGTGTCGTCGAGGTGCTGATCACCAGTTCGCCACAGAAGCCCGCCCGAATGCTGCGGGTTAGCGGTTCATTCGTGATGATGCGGCGGCCACCGCTGGCGAGCGTGGTTGCAGCGGCATTCTGCACATAGACGTTTCCAGCGCTGTCGCGGAAGATGTCGGGCGTGGATTGAGCGATCGCCGGAACGGGAGCCAGGGCAGACGGCACAACAGAGAGCAGACCAAGGGCAAACAGACCGAGTTTTTTGAAGCGTTTCATTAGGGTTAGGAAGCGTTTCATTAGGGTTAGGAAAGGTGAAACCGAACTAATCAGGGGAAACCTATTAACCAGTAATCCCCAGAATCAATGAGGTATCTACTTAAATGCGGCGATTTCTATTCGCTGGAATGGCTTTAATTGGTGTTGCCATTGGAGTTGCTGCTTATGCCCAGAACAAGCTCGAAGCACAAACAAACAACTCCGATCGCAACTCTGAAACCTGGATTGTCGTTCGCGTTCAGGACGGCGACACTTTGACTGTTGGGCGTTCTGGGGTTGAGGAAAAGATTCGGCTTTGTGGCCTTGATGCGCCTGAACTAGCACAGCCATTGGGCGAAGAATCGAAACAGTTTCTAGAGGAACTGGTTAATTCTGCGGATGGAAGAGTTGAAGTCGTTCCGATCGAGCGCGACCGATACGATCGATTAGTCGCTGAAGTGTTTGTTTTAGCCGACAGCGGCGAGCGTTCCGCCCAAACTGAGCTACTTTCGGCAGGAATGGCTTATGTGTACGATCGCTATGTCGATGGCTGTGAGAATGCCCAGCCGATGCGAATGGCGCAGGCGATCGCCCAACGTGAAAAGGTTGGGGTTTGGTCTAGTCAGCACGTTCCGCCTTGGGAGTACAGGCAATATCCCATGAAACTCTCACTCGATATTGCTGCATGAGCATAATTGAAAAATTGCTTAAGTTGAATGCAAGTTATGGCATTTGAAGAGATAATTGGGTTAATACTACAGAAGTAACGGTTTCAAGCTCAGAATTATCAGCGCTTGACCAGCTAACTACTGAGTGTCAAAGTCTCTTCTAAGTCTGCACGTGTAACCAATGGCTGAGATTAAATTCTCAAATCCACCTTTAACTGAAGTTGTATGCGGTGTTGCGTTCGATGCCCCCGAATTCTCTTCAGTTCACTTCGGACTCTATTGGCAAAAGATTCGCGATCGCTTTCCAGCAACACCAGTTGACAACCCACCGTTTGTTGGAGCAGGAGGACTACTTAGCTTCTCAGATCTTCCTCCTCTTAGGAGGGTGTGGTTTGAGTCAAGCAACAAGAAAGAATTGGTGCAACTGCAAGCCGACCACTTCTATTACAACTGGCGAAAGCAGGATGACCAAGACAGCTACCCACACTTTAAAAATATTTATCCAGGATTTATTAGGGAGTGGGAAGAATTCTGTCACTGGTGGGAAGAGGATATCGATCTTTTGCTGATTCCCACGCAATATGAACTTACTTACATCAATCAAATAGATGCAGAGTTTGGCTGGAAGACACCAGCAGACAACCAGAAAATTTTTACTTTTGAGGGTAGAAATTGGAATGGATTTCTTAGTTCACCTAGCAATCATGTTTTTGCGCTTCAATTTGCACTGCCGGAAAGCTTTGGTACATTGAGCGTTAGCGGAAACCAAGCAATTTCACCGCTTAATGGAGAACCTGTTATGGTTTTAGAATTGACAGCCCGCAGCTTAGGTATTGAACCCGATCTAAGTGCGTGGTTTAACCTTGCACATGAACACATTGTCAAGGGTTTCGTAGACTTAACGCAAAGCTCTATCCATCAAGACTGGGGAATTCAATGACTAGCGGAACAGCTTCAATACAACGGCTTCAAATCGATCCGCTCTCTCTAAATGAGGCCGGAACTAGCTCGACTTTAGAATCTCCGCAAAATACAAGAGTCTACTACTCCAGAAACCCTAGT
>JAAUTN010000585.1 GCA_012031415.1 Leptolyngbyaceae cyanobacterium SM1_4_3
TGGTTTTGATGCTGCCCCTGGGTGCCTGTTCGCCTACAGAGACAGCTTCAACGCCAGAAGATTCAGTGATTCAGCCGTTTGTCACAGGGCAATTCCTGACCAAGACCCAGAAAAGCTCCAGCGCCTTTATAGCAAGCTGGCAGATTACCTGGAAGCAGAACTGGGAGTGCCCGTTGAATATCAGCCTGTCACGGACTACACGGCGGCGGTAAAGGCTTTTCGGGTAGGCGATTTAGATATGGTCTGGTTTGGTGGTTTAACTGGGGTGCAGGCTCAGTTGCAGGTTGAGGGGGCAGAGGCGATCGCCCAGCGCGACATTGACGCTAACTTTCACAGTGTCTTTATTGCCAATAAAAGTGCTGGCATTGCCCCACTCAGCAACCTGGATCAGCTGACAACCCTCAAAGGGCGGAGTTTCACCTTTGGCAGTGAGTCTTCTACGTCCGGTCGCCTGATGCCGCAATATTTTCTAGAGCAGGCAGGCGTAAATCTAGAAGATTTCCGAGGCGAGGTTGGCTTTTCACAATCGCATGATGCCACGATTCAGCTTGTGCAAGCCGGAACGTATGAAGTTGGCGTACTCAATGAGCAGGTTTGGAAGAGCCGCGTTGAGGCAGGCGATGTTGATTTAAGTAAAGTAGACGTGATCTGGCGATCGCCGCTTACTTTGACTATCACTGGGTGATCAATCCCCAGGTAAAAGAGCGCTATGGGGAAGATTTTATCGAGCGGGTGCAGGTGGCGCTGCTCAAACTTGACCCAGATGTGCCGGAGCAAAAAGAGATTTTGGAGCTGTTTGGCGCGAGTCGGTTTATCGAAACGGAGAATTCTAACTATCAGCAGATTGAGGAAGTTGGGCGGGCGATTGGCAAGATTCAATGACTTCATTTCCCGTTTTTGATCTGAGGCAAGTGTCTCAGCAGTTTGGTCGTTTCCTGGCACTCGATGACATTAACCTGAAAATCTATCCGGGTGAGCGGGTGGCACTGGTAGGGTCGAGCGGAGCCGGAAAAAGTACGCTGTTGCGTTTGCTCAACGGAACTTTGTTACCCAGCCAGGGAGAAGTGTGGGTGTTGGGCCAAAATCTCAGTCGCCTTTCTTCTCGTAAGCTGCGTGATGTGCAGCGGCAGATCGGTACAATTTACCAGCAGTTTCATCTGGTTGACAGCTTGCGGGTGATTCACAACGTAAACGCAGGGCAGTTGGGGCGCTGGTCGTTTTGGCGGGCTGCTCTGTCGCTGGTTTATCCCTTAGAGGTAAAGACTGCCGCCGCTGCTTTGCGCCGAGTTGGCATTCCTGAAAAGCTCTATGCTCGAACCGATCAGCTTTCGGGCGGACAGCAGCAGCGAGTGGCGATCGCACGAGTTTTAGTTCAAGATCCGCTAGCAATTTTGGCAGATGAACCCGTCTCTAGCCTCGATCCAACCTTGAGCCGGGAAGTGATGGATTTGTTGAGAATTTTGGTGCAGGAGTCTGGTAAGACGCTCGTGACCAGCCTCCACTCAGTTGAACTGGCGCAAAATTACTGCGATCGCATTATTGGTCTAAGAGACGGCAAAATTTTGTTTGATTCGCCGCCTGCCTCTGTTTCGGCGGAAATGATTGATGCCCTCTATCACCTGAAGGACTGAGGGCATGAACCAGCCACTGTCACGTCCTTCATTGCTAAATCAGCGCTTCCTTTGGGGATTGGGGGTGGCGGGGGCGATCGCCCTTTCCTTACACCAGGCAGGACTGTTTCAACGGGATTGGCTTAATTGGGGTGGATTGGCTCAACTGAGGCAATTTTTCAAGCCAGCACACAGCCTGATCTCAGCCCAGAGTTTTTGCATCTAACCTTTGATGCCGCAGTGATCACGCTAGCCTATGCGGTGTGTGGAACCTGCCTTAGTCTGCTATTTGGACTGGTAGGTGGCGTGTTTGCCTCAGAGGTGTGGTGGCAGTCAGTCTTTCCACGTCAGACGCAACAGCGTCTAATTTGGCTGACAGTTCGAGCGGTTTTGGCGATTCCCAGAGCAATTCACGAACTGATTTGGGGGTTATTTTTCCTCAATATTTTTGGTCTAGATCCGCTGGTGGCAATTGTGGCGATCGCCATTCCCTATGGGGCGATCGTGTCCAAAGTATTTTCGGAAATTCTAGATGAAACGCCTCGCCAACCGCTGATGGCGCTGATAAACAGTGGCGTTGCTCCTCTGAGTGCTTGTTCCTACAGCCTTTTCCCGCAGGCATTTTTAGATTTACTTTCCTACAGTTTCTACCGCTTTGAGTGTTCAATTCGGTCAGCGGCAGTGCTGGGAATCATTGGGGCAGGCGGGTTAGGCTACCAAATTCTGCTCAGCCTTCAGTCTCTTCGCTATGAGCAGCTTTGGACATTGTTCTACGCACTGTTTGTGTTGAACGGAGCGGTCGATTTTGCCAGTGCTGTTCTGCGTCATCGGCTGGGATCGCCGAGTCGTGTAGATCTAAATTTACGTCGAGCAAGCCGATTAAACAATCGTGGATTAGATAAACTGCGGGACGGTCATCCTGTCTGTTTAAGCGGGCAAGATGCCCATTTCACAAAAGCGGCTTACTTGATTTCTGCTCGTGGTCAGCAGCGGCAATCGGGCGATCTCTGGGTGATGTTGGCAGGCGTGGGAGCATTGCTGCTAATTCCTTTTTGCTTTTGGTATGTATCAGCCGATTTCAGCAAGCTCTGGTCGCCGCGCACCATGCGGCTTTTGACAGATATTGCTCAGTCTTCTTTGCCCCCCAACTTTGACCGAGAGCAGATTGCTCAACTGTTGGCGCTCTCATGGCAGACTTTGGCGATGTCGATTCTGGCGATCGCCATCGCAGGCATCGGCGGCATTCTGCTTTCCTTTCCAGCGGCTCACAATTTCTTCTTGCCGGGCGGGTTGCTTAACCCTGTGCAATCCAGTCCATCAGGTCGTTTGCTGGCTTGGGGAATGTTGCTGCTAACGCGGGCTTTCCTGCTAATTGCCCGTGCAGTACCTGCGCCTATTTGGGCACTGGTGGCGCTGTTTGTGCTGTTTCCAGGAATCTTACCAGGGGCGATCGCACTGGGCCTACACAACCTGGGAATTCTGGGTCGGCTAATGGCAGAAGTGACCGAAAACCTGGATCAGCGATCGCTGATTGCGTTGAAAGCGCAGGGAACTCCTGCCTCCCTGGTTTTTCTGTATGGCGTATTGCCGACAACAATGGCGCGATTTCTCGCTTACATTCTCTATCGCTGGGAAGTCTGTATGCGAGAAACTATCATCGTTGGGCTGGTCGGGGCGGGTGGCTTGGGGCGCTTGTTGACTGAGCAACTCAGCAGTTTCGACTACAGCAGCGTCATCGTCACGCTAAGCAGCTTTATTGTCCTCACGTTCGTGGTCGATTGGATTAGCAGCAGGATGAGGCGATCGCTGCGTTAATGAACTTCAACAGCCCTCTTTCCACTGGAATTTTTACCGATCAACCTTCAACAAAGGCTAATCGAATTAATCCAAAAGTAGGGACGAACGGCCGTTCGTCCC
>JAAUTN010000586.1 GCA_012031415.1 Leptolyngbyaceae cyanobacterium SM1_4_3
GATAATCGCTTCAGGAAGAAAGGCAACGAAATATGAACAACGAATCTACTTCGAGCAACTCTCAAACTGATTGGCAATGGTTAGATGCAATGACGGATGAAGAAATTGATCTATCAGATTGTCCAGAAATTACACCGGAAATGTTTGCAAAAGCAGTAGTGCGGCATGGTTTGCCTCCTGCAAAAGCTAAAACTCAAGTTACACTCCGCATTGATAGCGATGTACTGGATTGGTTTAAATCTCAAGGACGAGGTTATCGAACCCAGATCAACCAACTGCTAAGAGCTTACATGGAAGCACATCAACCATAGCTGGCTTTGTAAATTAGATTGTGTCAAAGGTTCCATTACTGTTGAAGAGCTTCCGATATGAAGGTCACTCTTGAGATACCCGACCACATTGCAGGTCAACTGGCAAATAGCCCTGAGACTCTAACTCGACGATTGCTTGAAACTATGGCCATTGAAGCCTATCGTAAAGGCTTGATTGGCTCAGGTGGGGTTGGGCAAATGTTAGGTTTTACCTCCCGCTGGGATACTTATGATTTTCTTCAACGTGAACAAGCTCAGCCGCCTTATACTACGGACGATCTAGAGAGCGATCGCGTTACTCTAAGAAACCTACTGCCTTAGCGATGCTTGTTGTTTCTAATACCTCACCCATTTTCTATTTGGTATTTTAGATCGTGCCGCCACCGAAAATTGGATTGACTTTGCCTTAGCAATTGAACGGCTCCAGCAAACTAACTTTCGTACATCCGCAGCAATTGTGCAGGATCTTCTGCAAAAACACGCTAAATGAGTCAATCTCTAAATCTGTTGTACAAAGGAACCTGACCATTTCGTTCTGGTTCCTTTGTACAACTATTGTTTAGATAGCGCAGCGTAGCAATTCATCAAGTTACTACTGAGTTGGACTATCAGAGAGGGCAAACGGGTATCCCATTACTGTTTAAAACAATTCGCCCTGGCTCACCATCAAAAAGAATTGGAACTGCCGTTCCTTGTATCGTAGAAACCTGATTGCCATCTTCAAGAACATTAACTGTACCTTCATTTGCCCTGACAACATAAAGGTTTTGTATCCTCCTGGAAAGTGGTTGAGCAGGTCTGAATGCATAGAGCCTGGGTCTTTCTCTCAAACATGACCGCACCCGTGCTGCCCATTGTTCTAGGTTGTAATCTGGACTAAAAGGAGAGGCATATCGAGCGCTAATTGGCGGCTCTGTAGGTGCTGATGGGTCAGTTTCCGTCAGGATATGAATGGGAAACTCAAAGTCTCTTGGCAGTACACCTCTAGCAGGAATTTCATCATCTCCAATTTGGATACGGGTTGCAGGTACTAAAGCAACTAGAATTTGTTCTGCTTCACCGTTATTAGCTTGCGCTATTTCTATCATCTCTACTACAGGCACTTGTGCAGTAGAGACCGAAGGAGAAGGGCTATGAGTTGCTGGATAATCCAGTATCTCTGGCTCAGAGGAAAAAGATTGCATTGGGAGCGATCGCCACACTTTCCACCTCAGTGATTGTAAAACTCATTCCTGGTCGAGGACTTGCAGCAGGCTGGATCTCAGGTGTTTGCTCAACTGGAACGGAGTTGTTATCAGTGTTAGAAGCTGTTGAAATCTCCTCAATGTCCTTAATCACAAGTGTTTCTGGAGAAGCAATAGCTAGAGCCGGATCAGAGGTCGATGGAACTTCAACCGCAGTAGCGCTAGATTCAAGTTCAAGTAATGCGGGTGAGGAAGCAACGAGCGGAGAATCAACGGAGTTTTCCTCTACTACAGGTGCCTCTGCAAGTGCTTCAGGAGGGCGATCGCCACAACAGGCTTTGACTTTTCAGAGATATCTTCAGCTATTGAAAAGGTTGCCTCTGAATCTGACGTAGGTTCAGATATTGAAGTTGCATTGGCTTGTTGTAATAGACCTTGAGCCACAACAGATGCCAATACAGAGAGCGAAAGAGGAAGGTAAGGACGCATAAGCTCTACACAAGTGAAGGAAGTGAAGTTATCTTCAATTAAAGAAATTGCAAAAGCGATAGCTGCTGAGGTGCAACTCAAACACCAGGATTCAAAAGCAGCGTATTCTAATGCTCCCTGCTCTTACGAGCGTGCGATCTCTGACAGTAGCAACCCTCGTTTAGCTCTGATCTAATCAGAGCACGTAATTTTTGAGCGTTTGAAATTTGCTGAAATTCTTTGAAACGATGTAGTTCTCTCTAGTTGCTCAATTTTGATTCTTGTACCGCTCATCTAGTTACTCGGTAGTTACAGCTTGAGAATTGTGTTCTTGACAAGAGACAAGTCCTTGAGGAACTTCGTTGATAAAAGACTTTACTTGATCTACCGAAATAGCAAGATTAACTCCAGCATTAGAGCCAAGCGGAACATTGTCAAAAGCATCCTCAATGCTTACTTCAGGAAGGACGTTTGCAAGAACAGATGCCAAAATTTCTGGCAAAGGACTAGCTCCCCTTGTGTTGATGCCAACTAGCTCACCTCTGTTATTGAGTAACGGTCCACCAGAATTACCAGGATTCAAAGCGGTATCCGTCTGTATATATTCAACGCCATTCTCGTCACGCAGATTCAGCTGACTAATGATCCCAGAAGTTCAACGTGTATGAGTAACCCAGCGGAGCGCCAATTGCGAAAACAGGTTGACCAATATGTATTGAGTTTGAGTTAGCTAAACGAATCGCGGTGAGTTCATCCTCCTCAATTCCAATGACTGCCAAGTCTACATATATTGAATTTGAGTTATCTGAACGAATCGCAGTGAGTTCATCCTCCTCGATTCTAATAGCTGCCAAGTCTAAGTCTAGATTTGATGAAGAACACCCCATAACTTCGCCCAGAACCGATTGAACCTCCCCATTCCGAAAAACTCTAACTAAAACCGATTGGGCTTCCCCATCTCGAAAAACTCTAACTGTCTGTGAGCCTCTAAGAACGTGGGCGTTAGTTATGACAAAAGAATTGCTAGGTTCCAGGTCAGATTTTTACGATTACACCACTTCCATTACCTCTCTCTGTTTCAATGAGTACAACACTTTGAACTGCGTTTGTGTAAGCCACAGCACCATCTTGAGCTAGAGCCTGATGATGGCTAAATTGACCAAAGTGTAGTGGGTTGAGAAGTTCAATAGGAGAAAGGGCATTGAAGATGCTGAAGCCAATAGCAGTTCCAACGATCGCAAATCCTGACGTTAGCAGGCGAAGAAATTTGTTACTCATGATTCTGGTTAATTACTTATGGTACATTTAGCCCCTTGAAAGAGACTCAAATTACTTGGCGCGGAACACACGTGCATTTACAGAAAATGCACTGAAAAATTCTTGATAAGGACTCAGAAATCCTTCTATAGCAATCCTAAATGATATGTGAGAATGGGAGGAAGAGAACAGCGAGCAATTTCGAGCGATGACATTAGAAGATCTTGAGGCATTTATCCAATCCAACCCTGACCGCGTGAGATGAAACGAGCCGTGGACCGCCAAGACTGTTTTTAGAAGGGTTG
>JAAUTN010000016.1 GCA_012031415.1 Leptolyngbyaceae cyanobacterium SM1_4_3
CTGCTTTACCTTACAGCCGATTGTCATGGAGTACGTAACCAGTCGCTTCATTGAAGGGTATGTGAGGAAATTGTTTCAAGGAACCTATGCTGTTGCGTAGTCATGCTCTGGTGGAAGCAACTGCAAAGGACCATATCAGAGAAGCTCAGATTCGATTCATTCTTCATCCAATTATTCACAGGCTGCTTTCAAGTTTTTTAGGAAAGAGCAACCTGGAAAGCCACCTCATGCAAATTCTCACAATGCAGCGAGAAAAGTCACCTCTAGAGCCAGGATATGCAGCGGGGAATATTCTCAACCTGTTTGCTCATCTCGGCACAAACTTAACGGGCTATGACTTTTCCCAACTCACCATCTGGCAAGCAGATCTACAAAATACCAATCTACAAAACACAAATTTTGCTGGCGCTAACTTCGCAAAGTGTACGTTTACCGAAACGTTTGGTGCGGTTTATGCGGTTGCGTTTAGCCCAGATGCACGACTTTTGGCAGTAGGAGACAGCAATGGCGATATTCATCTATATCATCTGTCAGACACGAAACACCTCTTAGTCTGTCAAGGACATACGGGTTGGGTCACGTCCCTTACTTTTAGCGCAGACGGCAAGATTCTTGCAAGCGGTAGTACTGACTGTACAGTAAAGCTATGGGACGTTAGTACAGGTCAGTGTTTGCAGATTTTGCAGGGTCATGTCAGCGAAGTATGGTCTGTTGCGTTTAATCAGGACAGCCGCCTGTTAGCAAGTGGCAGCGGTGACGGCACGGTAAAACTGTGGAGTGTTTGCACCGGTCAATGTCTTAAGACATTGCCAGGACATTCTGGTTGGGTATGCTCTGTTGCCTTTGCACTGCCACACAGCACCAGCAGCCAAACAGCTTACCTGTTTAGCGGCAGCAACGATCATACCGTTAGATTATGGGATATCAACACTGAAGAATGCCTGCAAACATTTCAGGGTCATTGTGGTGGTATATGCTCAATTGAGCTTAGCCCTGATGGTCAACTGTTAGCGAGTGGTAGTGATGATTACACCATTAAGTTATGGAATATTCAGACGGGTGAGTGTCTCAGAACGATTGAAGGACATCGGAGCCGAGTGACTTCGGTTGCCTTCAATGCTCAAGGCACCTTGTTAGTGAGTGGTGGGCATGACCAGACGGTGAAACTGTGGGAAGTTGATACGGGGAAATGCGCTAAAACCCTGCAAGGGCATTCTGGCTGGGTATTTTCGGTTGCTTTTAGCCCACAAGATAATTTATTAGTGAGTGGTGGGCATGACCAGACGGTAAAGCTGTGGGACGTTGATACAGGGCAGTGTTTCAAAACCCTGCAAGGATATACTAATCAAATTTTTTCTGTTGCGTTTAGTCCGGATGGACAGTTGCTTGCTAGCGGGGGTCACGATCGCACGATTCAACTATGGGATGTCCTAACGGGGCATTGCCTTAACGTTCTACGAGGTCATTCCAACTGGGTACAGTCCGTTGCTTTTAATCCTCAAGGAGATATTTTAGCCAGTTGTGGTGGAGACTGTACTATAAATCTGTGGGATGTTCGCACAGCCCAGATCATCAGAGCGCTAGAAGGTCACTGTGCCGCTGTGTTGGCGATCGCGTTTAGTCCTGATGGTCAGACCCTAGCCAGTGGGAGCGAAGACCATACGGTAAAGCTGTGGGATGTTCGTTCGGGGCAACTGATTAGAACCTTACAGGGACATCGTGCTGCAATTGGGTCAGTCATTTTCCTGGCAGAAGGGGAGAAATTAGCCAGCGGATCTTGGGATCAAACCATAAAATTGTGGGATTTTCCTACGGGGGACTGCCTAGAAACCCTGGAAGGTCATATGAGTTGGATTCGGGCAATGGCTGCCAGTTCCGATGGTAGTACTCTAGCCAGTGCCAGTTCCGATCAAACTTTGAGATTATGGAATGCGTATACCGGGAAGTGCCTTAAAGTTTTGCAGTTAGAGACAAACTGGTTACAGGCGATCGCGTTTAGCCCTGATGACCAAATGCTTGCCAGCACTTATCATGACAACCTAGTAAAAATTTGGAATATTCGTACAAACGAGTGTTTAAGCGCATTTCAGGGACATACTGGTTTGGTCTGGTCAGTTGCTTTTAGCCCCGACAGTCAAACCCTAGTCAGCAGTGGGGATGATGCAACCATTAAACTTTGGGATATTGAAACAAATAAATGCTTGAGAAGTATGAGAGCGAGTATGCTCTATGAGCAGATGAATATTGCAGGAGTCAAAGGGTTAACTGACGCAACAAGGACAACGTTGATGTCTCTAGGAGCGATCGTTGATACTACTTATAAGGCATACCTATGAAGGTTTTGATTGGTTGAAGAACATGAAAGTTATTTTGATGTCGGGCTTAATTATCTGCGTGAACCCAATCTTGAATGAGGGAATGTAAAACAAAACCCATGCCGACTTGTTTTTCGACACAGAGGATCTTAAACTGAAGTTTTAACGATTTAGGGATGTATCCTTTTACTTCTTCAACTTTTTCATGAGACAAGCTACTCGTAAATTCTAGAGAAGTTAATTCTGACTGTATCCATTGCCGAATTAACTTCTCTAGAACTGCGCTCATTCTCAAATCCTTCTGAACACAACAGACCTTAAACCGCAGCTTTAAGCTGTGCGGAATAGTAGTCTTGATGACTACGAACGGCTCACCGTGACTTTCAGACACTAATACCCACGTCCTTCCGTGTTCTTCTACGATGCGATTACCCTACTCAACCAGTTAAAGCTTTATAAGACTGCTTGCATTCGGGTATGATCGCGGTTTTCTGCTCCCTAGTATAATTTTTAATCTTGGTTTCCGACAATCTACTTAAAAAAGTTGCTACGTCAGGAACAGCTTATAGCAATCATATTAGAACAGGGAATTTTGTAAGATCTGAGTGCAATCGATTTAACATTTAAAGATTCTTAATTTTTCCATCGTGTCACCGTTGCACGTAGAGCCTTAGGCTAAAGTTACTTTGCAATGAAGTCGTTTTTTTGTGCTGCTCAATACGCTCAACGTAAATTTCTATTTCTATAGATGTGGCGCGTAGCGCTACAGCGGTTTTAATTAGTTGTAAGACGAATGGGTTGTGAGAGGCGCACGCACCTCTCACAACCCATTTAGGATTGCTGTCGTTTAACAAGAGTAGGATAGCTTGTGGACGCTGAATGTCCACAAGCTATCCTGTTTCGTACAGTTCAGTCTAGAGGGTCAAATCTCTTTTGATCGTTGTCGCCATCACGTCATTACCTTGAGCAATGCCGATTTATTTTGCCTGTAAGGTGGATAGAACTATTCGAGCCGCTTCAAGTGTGCGATCGATGTCTGCTGGGGTGTGAGCCAATGAGGTAAATCCGGCTTCAAATTGTGACGGTGCGAAATAGATTCCTTGCTCTAACATCCCTCGGTGGAAGTGAGCGAACTTATTCAAGTCTGACTTTTTAGCATCCTCATAGTTATGGACGGGCCCTGAATTGAAGAAGAAACCGAACATACCGCTAATTTGCCCGCCGCAAGCTGAATGCCCGGTTTCTTGAGCAATCTGTAGCATTCCATCGACCAGTTGCTTTGTAATCTGATCAAGCAACTGATAGGCTCCAGGTCGCTGTAGAATTTCTAAGGTTGTGATTCCTGCCATCATTGCCAGAGGATTGCCAGAAAGCGTTCCGGCCTGATACATCGGCCCGGCCGGAGCTACCATCGACATGATATCCTGGCGACCCCCATAGGCTCCAACGGGTAGCCCACCGCCAATGATTTTACCCAACGTTGTCAGATCAGGAATAACGTTAAACTTTTCCTGCGCTCCGCCATAGGCAATCCGAAAGCCCGTCATGACCTCATCAAAAACCAACAGTGCGCCTCGTTCCTGCGTTAACTGCCGCAGCCCTCGGAGGAAATCAGTATCCGGTGGAATGAAGCCTGCATTGCCCACAACGGGTTCTAAAATGACTCCTGCAATCTCATCAGGATTTTCGTCAAATAAAGCATTGACCGCGGCTAAATCATTAAACGGAGCAGTGAGGGTATGGCGGGTGACAGACTCAGGTACGCCTGGAGAATCTGGCAGACCGAGTGTGGCAATTCCAGAGCCAGCTTTGACCAGAAACATATCAGCGTGACCGTGATAACAGCCTTCAAACTTGATCACCTTGTCGCGATGGGTGAAGGCTCGCATGAGACGCAGGACAGCCATGCACGCTTCTGTGCCAGAGTTGACAAACCGAACCATCTCAATGCTAGGAACAGCATCAATGACCATCCTGGCCAGGACATTTCCAAATAGCAGGGAGCACCAAAGCTGGTGCCTTTATCCAAGACATCGCGTAGAGCAGCAATCACGTCAGGGTGGGCATGGCCACAGATGGCGGGACCCCATGAACCAACGTAATCAATATACTGGTTGCCATCCACATCCCGAATGTAGGCTCCCTTAACCTGATCAAAGATGATTGGCTGTCCACCCACCGATTTAAATGCTCGAACAGGTGAGTTTACTCCTCCGGGCATGAGTGTCTGGGCTTCAGCAAAGATTTCTGCTGATCGCGTTGTTTTCAATGCAGTCGAGATTACCAAAATGGATTCTCCTTTAATAAGTGAGAGCAATATCAAGGGGCAACCAGTAGGACAGGCGTTAGCCTACTGCAACAGTTGCAAAAAGATCTATCCCAGTTCATCTATTCCAGTTCAAGCATGACTTCATTGCGGCGAAACATGGGTAAGGTAAAAGGACCGTCATAAAACGCATAGGTTGCCTCTCCCTTTGGCTCAACGCCTTGCTGACTGAGATAGGCTCGAAGCTTGGCCTCGTTTTCTCTGAGTTGGTTTGGTTCAGCGAAACCAGAAAAGCGGATGGCTGCTACTTTTGCGCCTGGAACTTGTTTGATGGTGATGCGAGGATTTTTGGGTCGGGGCAGTGTTGCAGTTGTATATTTTGAGGGCATCGCAAACTGAACAACCCAGGCGGTTTGATTCCCGGTCTGTGTGACTGGCGCAGTCATGGCAATTTTTTCGCTCTGCTGGGATTGGGTGACGGGTGCAGTCATGGCGATCGCCGTTGCAGATGTATTTTGACCAAAAATGTACTCGCCCAGGATAGCAAAGGCGGAATCTGCCGCCTGTCGCCGTTCACCACTGACGACTGTCTCTGCAACCAGTTTTGGCTCATACTGACGGATCTCGATATTGCTACTGGACTGCAACACGCTATATTTTGGCTGTTCGTATTGACCCATAAACCCTCCATAGGCGATTAGCAACAGCGTTACAAAAAGGGTGATAATCGTGAATCGTTTCATTCCAGTTAATTGATTTCAATCAATTTCTTCAAGTTATTGACAACTTCTTTGCTCCCTTTTTTGGCTGACCCCGCAATTAACGGCTCAAATAACCTGCCTACGCCATCCATACTAAACTCAAATATGTAGGTTACTTTTGTACTGCCATCTAGGGGTTCAAAGGTGTAGCTGTTTTTGAAGTATGGTTTACTCATCCCCGTGATTGAAAACTTTTGTTCTGGTTCGTAGTCCGTAATTTGGAAGGTAGACTCTGCCTTCCAGCCTCCTTCATTCATTAACTGTCGTCCTGTTGTGCCAATTCCAATCGGATCTTGAGAAGTTTTTTCCAGTTCAACAATTGCAGATTCCCAGTTGGGATAATTTTCAAAGAAGCCCGTTGCAATGTATTTGAACACTTCTTCGGTAGGACGATCAATGACAGTACTTGATTCAGCTTTAATCATGGTATTGCAGGTTCCTGTTCTCTAGCGTCGGTCATCAATCGACCGTCTTCCATTTCAATGATGCGATCGGCAATATCAAGAATGCGGTTATCGTGAGTGACCAGCAAAATAGTGCAGTCCCGTTCTTTGGCTAAATGCTGCATGATTTCTACGATATCTCGCCCTGATTTTTTGTCTAAAGAGGCGGTGGGTTCATCGGCAAGAACAATTTTAGGACGACTGGCAAGGGCACGGGCGATCGCCACCCGCTGCTGTTGTCCTCCCGAAAGGTTGTCTACATAGCTATGAGCGTAGTCGCCCAGCCCAACAGCGGTTAACATTTCTGTTGCTAACCGATCAATATCTTGACTGAGATACTGGTTATGAAGTTCTAACGACATCCGCACATTCTGTTTCGCGGTTAAAAAAGTGAGTAGATTGTGGGCCTGAAAAATGTAGCCAATCTGCTGCCGCACCTTCATTTGCTGTCGCTTTTTGGCATTCCGCATTTCTTGCCCCAAAACCGTTAAGCTGCCATCTTGAACCGATCGCAACCCACCAATCAGAGACAGTAAGGTGGTTTTACCAGAGCCGGAAGGCCCGGTCATAATCACGATTTCACCCGGATAAATATCAAGGTTGATGTCAAATAATATTTGCTTGCGAAGCTGCGCTTTGCCAAAATAGTGACTCAAACCGCGAACTGAAATGATAGGGGGTGCAGGGGCGTTTCGCGTTCTGTGTTTCGCATTTTGACTTTCCTGGATACGGGTTGGCTGCATCATAATTAAATCTTAAAAAACATCAGCGGGGTCGGCTTGTCGTAACTTTCGCATGGCGATCGCCCCTGATCCGACACACATAATGACCGTCAACGTGAGAACTACAGTCGCACGACTGGCTTTCATCCCAATCGGTAATAGCGTTGCAGATCTAAAGAGAGAATACAGCCCATTTGAGAGCAAAAACCCTGGAATGAAACCAAAAATTGCCAGGATCAAAGCCTCTTGTAAGATCACTCCAACGAGGTAGGTATCACCATAGCCGATTGCTTTGAGCGTTGCGTATTCCGGCAAATGATCGGAAACATCGGTGTAAATAATTTGATAAACTACCACCGTGCCAACCAGGAATCCAATCATTACTCCAAAGCCGAAAATATAGCCGATAACGGAGCCTGTTTCCCAATAGTTGCGCTCACGGGCAGTAAATTCATCCAGGGTTAGCACTAACAAGTCATCGGGCAGGATGGCGAGTAGTTCTGTTTGAATCTGTTCAATGTTTGCATTGGGTTCTACTTGAATAATCCCTACATCAATATCATTGGCTTGGCGCTGTGGAAACAGCCGCAAAAAAGTAGAATCACTGGTGATGAGATTGCCCTCAGCCGAAAAGGAAGAGCCGAGTACAAATAGTCCAACAATTTGAATTTCCAGATCATTGACTTGAACAGCAAGCGGACTTTGTTCTTCCAGCAGAGCCGGGATATTTCCAAGCTGAGGTAATCCTCCTGCTCTATCAAATAAAGCTCGGTTTAACAACTTAAGCTCATCTAAATGTTGATTCACTTCTGGCAAGTTAAAGGCTGGATACTCCGGATCGATTCCGTAAATAAAGATGCGGCGGTTTGCCAGGTTTTCAGGATTTCGCCAGTCCGATTGACCGCTGATGTACAGCGAATTAATTGAAGCCACTCCTTCAATTCCTGAGGCTTGATAGAGGTTATCTCTGGAAAAACTTCTGACCGATGCCAGGTTGTCAGATAGCTTGTTGACCAGAAATAAATCTCCATCCAGGGTGGCATAGGGGCGAACCTGCGAATCAAACAGGGCATCTTGCATCCCAAGCTGCACAAACATGAGTAAATCGGCAAAGGCAATTCCGGCTGTTGCAACGAGCAGACGGGCCTTCTGGCGACTGATTTGCAGCCATGCGAGGGGCGTTTTGCGGAAAAGTCTACGGAACATGATTTAAATGTGCCAGGATGATTAAGGGTTGATTCAATCGGTTGGAATTGCCACCTGCACTTGCAGATTGGTTAAATGAGCGACCTGTTGACTGTCTTCTGAGTTGAGTCGAATTCTGACTTCGACTACCCGACGATCCAAATTTTCTCCAGCTTGACCACTCGTGACGCTCTGCTGAAGAACCTGTAGCCCAACTAGCTCAACCGTTCCTTGCAGTTGCTCTGGAAAGGATTCGCTGGTAATGATTGCCTCTTGTCCTGGACGAACTTTACCAATATCGGTTTGGTAAACCTCGGCGACAACCTGCATTTGCTCGGTTTGCCCTAAATCCAGGATGCCATCTTCCCCGACCACTTCTCCAGGATTGGTCACGATGTCGAGAATTTGACCCGTCACCGGAGCGCGGATTGATGCCTCGTCCAGGTTGGTTTCAGCTTCGTTGGCGGCGGCGATCGCCCGCTCCACTTCAGCCTGCGCTGCCTGCACATCAACCGGGCGAACTTCAGCAATTCTGTCTAGATTTGCCCTGGCTTGTCGAATTTGCTCCCTTAGCGTTTCTAACCGCTGGCTTTGCCCCGCTTCAGCCTCGTTTAACTGCGCCTGAGTGGTTTCTAGCACAAGTCGCCGCTGGTCTAACTCAGAGGCGGAGGTGGCCCCATCGCGGTAAAGCGATGCATAGCGGTTGTATTCAGCCTCAGCCACATTGACTTCTGACTGCCAGCGAACAATAGTGGCTTGTTGAGCGATAATTTCACTCTCTAACTCTTTCTCAAGCCGAGTGATCTCAGCTTCCTGGGCGATGATCTCTCCAGATTTTGCGCCCGCTCTCACCCGTGCCAGTTCTGCTTGTGCGATTTTGACCTGGGCCTGTGCTTGCAGGAGGGCATCTTCCAGCCGATTGGACGACCCCATGATGGCAATCACCTGATCGGCTTCGACGCGATCGCCTCGCCGCACGAGGAGTTGAGCAACGCGATCATTACTTAAGATCGCCGGAACCGAAACTCTAATCACTTCCGTTGCGGGTTCTAGTCGTCCTAAAGCGGTGACTTGTCGAACCGTTGGAACGTTAGTTTCTACCACTTCACCCGTTGAGGGTTGCGGTTGGTTGACTTGAGACATCCCATAAACCGTTATGGCAACCGAAAGCGCAGTGCCAGCGGCAACTAGAGCAAGTATCCGTTGATTTGCAGGCTTTGAGAGAGATTGGAAATTCATAATCAGTCATAAGTGAAATTAACGTGAGGCTGACTACTTAACCGGATCTACCCAGCTAGCGGTTTGTCAACTTTTAGTTTGAGGGTAAATCCCGTAGGGATTTACCCTCAAACTAAGCTATGACGCTGCACTAGCCCAGTCTTGAGGTTTCAGGAACGTCTCATATAGCTCTGCTTCAGGAGTATTGGGTTCTGGGGTATAGCTATATTCCCAACGCACAAGGGGCGGTAGCGACATAAGAATAGATTCGGTGCGCCCGTTCGTCTGCAAACCGAAGATGGTGCCCCGATCATAAACCAGGTTGAACTCTACATAGCGACCTCTGCGATACAACTGAAAGTTCCGCTGGCGATCGCCATAGTTCATAGATTGCCGCCGCTCCACAATGGGCCCATAGGCCGGTAGGAATGCGCTGCCGCAATCATTGACAAAGGCAAACAACTGTTCCCAGGTGCGCGGTGCCAGCGCACCCACCTGGTTGCTGTGAACAGCCGCAGGTCCTGCTGGATGTGTCCCGCGATAGAGTTGACCCTGACCATCTTGATAGTCAAAAAAGAGTCCTCCCACGCCTCGTGTTTCTTGTCGGTGCTTGAGATAAAAATACTCATCGCACCAGCGCTTAAACACAGCATAGTACTCCGGGTGATGAGCATCACAAGCCTGCTTAAAGGTGGAATGAAAGTGAGCCGCATCTTCAGCAAATGGATAGTAGGGAGTCAGGTCAGCACCGCCACCAAACCACCAGACCGGACCGGCTTCAAAGTAGCGATAATTCAAATGCACTGTTGGCACGTAAGGATTATGAGGATGCAGCACCATTGACGTACCCGTTGCATAGAAGCGATGTCCTTCTGCCTCTGGGCGCTGCGCCAGAATGGAGGTGGGCAGATGATCACCCCACACTTCAGAGAAGTTGACTCCTGCTTGTTCAAACACAGTGCCGTCTCGCATGATGCGCGATCGCCCACCGCCGCCTTCGGGTCGTTTCCATGAATCTTCCTGGAATCTGCCACCTCCATCTAACTGTTGTAACCCCTGACAGATTTCGTCCTGCAACTGTTGCATGAATTGACTCACTCTAGCTTTTGCGTTGCTGGGAGGTAAAAAGTGAGTGGGTGTGGTTTGGGAAACTGAAGCAGCCATCGTCATTTTAACGGAACCTCCTGGGTAGAATCTGGAATGAGTTACTGGGCAAGCCAACGAGCGGCATCTTTCGCGTGATAAGTGAGAATCAGGTCAGCGCCCGCCCGCTTAAAGCCAGTCAACGTTTCGAGCACCACACGTTCCTCATCCACCCAGCCGTTGAGGGCAGCGGCTTTGATCATGGAATACTCACCAGAAACGTTGTAGGCCGCGACAGGCAAGTTGCTGGCTTGTTTGACCCGCCAGATAATGTCCATGTAGGCCAGGGCTGGCTTGACCATCAACATATCAGCCCCTTCTGCTACATCCAGTTGAATTTCTTTGAGCGCTTCACGAGTATTGCCAGGGTCCATCTGGTAAGTGCGGCGATCGCCAAACTGGGGCGCTGAATCCGCCGCATCCCGGAATGGCCCGTAGTAGGCTGAGGCATATTTAGCCGCATAGGAGAGAATGGGAATATCTTGAAACCCGGCTTCATCCAGCCCAAGCCGAATTGCCTGCACAAATCCATCCATCATTCCCGACGGGGCAATGATATCAACCCCTGCTTCAGCTTGGGAAACGGCCGTTTTTTTGAGCAACTCCAGGGTAGGGTCGTTTAAAACGCGCCCGGATAAATCGCCCGTTTCCAAATATCCACAGTGACCGTGAGAAGTGTACTCACACAAACAGGTATCCGCAATTACGATCAGGTCGGGTACGGCTTGCTTCACCGCAGCGGCCGCTTTTTGCACAATTCCGCAGTCGTGCCATGCGCCTGTTGCGTCTAAATCTTTATCATCGGGAATGCCAAACAGGATGATGGCAGGAATGCCCAGGTCGTAAACCGCTTTGGCTTCGTCAACAATTTTGTCTACCGATAACTGATAGACTCCAGGCATCGATTTGACTTCGTTGGCGATCGCTTCACCCGGTACTGCAAACAGTGGATAGATCAGGTCGTTAGTCGTTAAAACAGTTTCACACACCATCCGCCGCAGTTGGGGATGGCTTCTCAGGCGACGCGGGCGATGCAGTGGAAACATAGGAGACAGCATAGTGAGTTAGCTCCGATGAACGGTTTGAAAAATTTCATTCAAAATGTCTTGTGCGCCTTGCTGACGCAGGAGTTGAGCCAGTTGAATGCCGAGATATTCTGCTTCACTGGCAGCACCCGTCACCGTATCTTTGATTAGCCGTTTACCATCCACGCTGGCAACCAGCCCGGTGAGGGTCAGCATCTCGTTGTTTAACTGAGTGTGAACACCAATGGGCACCTGGCAGCCACCCTCCAGTTCTCGTAGAAATGCCCGTTCAGCCAGGGCACGATCGCGGGTTGGCACGTGTTCAATTGCTTTCAGCACCGACAACACTTCTACATCGTCAGCCCGACATTCAATCCCTAACGCCCCCTGCCCTACTGCGTACAGGGAAATCTCCGGCGGTAGGATTTGGTGAATGCGATCGCTCATTCCCAGTCGTTCTAACCCTGCAACGGCCAAAATTAGCGCATCATACTCCCCAGCATCTAGCTTTGCCAGACGGGTGTTGAGGTTGCCGCGCACATCTTTAAATGTGAAATGAGGGAAGTGATAGCGCAATTGCGCCAGCCGCCGCAGGGAAGAGGTACCAATGATGGCACCTTCAGGCAGGGTATCAATTTGGCGATCGCGATACTTCTGATGGATCACAAGCGCATCTGCTGGATTTTCCCGCTCGGTAACGGCTGCCAATACCAGCCCTTCAGGTAGGCGAGTGGGCAAATCTTTAAGGGAGTGAACTGCAAAATCAGTCTCCCGATTTAACATACTCAACTCCAGTTCTTTGGTGAAGAGTCCCTTATCCCCAATTTTGGCGAGTGCGACATCCAGGATTTTGTCACCTTGAGTAGACATGGTGTGAACCTCAAAGCTCAGATCAGGAAAACTCATCTGAAGCTGTTGCTGCACCCAATGTGTCTGAACCAAAGCCAGTTGGCTTTTGCGAGAACCAATCTGAAAGGTTTGAGTAGAACTGGCAACGGTCGATAGATCGGAATGAAGTAGAGTCATAGGTTTGGGTTACTTGTTCAACGGTTTAGGTTATTTCAAAGATCTTGAAGGAGTGGTCAAGGAGACTTTTTTGGCTTCAGTCATTTCAGGAAAGGGAATCATTCGAGCAAATGGCTGAGCGGGAGCAAAACACAGATCTGCTTGAATCAAATCGATCAAATATCGCCCATAGCTACTTTTAGCTAATGGCTTAGCAAGCTGATAGAGTTGCTCTGCGTCGATATATCCCTGGCGGTAGGCAACTTCTTCGATACAGGCAATTTTGAAGCCTTGCCGCTGCTCCAATGTTTGAATAAAGCTGGCAGCCTGATGGAGGGATTCATGAGTTCCGGTATCCAACCAGGCATAGCCTCGCCCCAACAGTTCAACTCTCAGTTGTCCTCGCTGGAGATAAACCTGATTTAAGTCCGTGATTTCTAACTCATTCAGTGCTGAAGGCTTGAGCTGAGTGGCGATCGCCGAAACCTGAGAATCGTAGAAGTAGATACCAGGCACAGCATAATTTGATCTGGGATGGCAAGGTTTTTCCTCCAGACTGAGAACTTGCCCAGTTTGATCAAATTCCACCACGCCATAGCGCTGCGGCTCAGCAACCCGATACCCAAAAATTAGGGCCCCTTCTCGTAATTGAGCCGCTTCCGCCAGCACCTCAACCAAACCATTTCCATAAAACAGGTTATCACCCAAGATGAGACATACCGAGTCGTTGCCGATAAACTCCTCAGCCAGAATAAACGCCTGGGCAATCCCTTCAGGCTTTGGCTGTTCTACATAGCTAAACTTCAGCCCCCACTGGCTACCGTCCTGCAAAAGCTGTTGAAACAGCGGTAGATGAGTGGGTGTAGAGATGATCAGAATATCTCGAATTCCCGTCAGCATCAGAACTGACAGCGGGTAGTAAATCATTGGCTTATCGTAGACAGGCATCAACTGCTTACTCACCACCTGAGTCAAAGGATACAGCCGTGTACCAGAACCACCCGCCAAAATAATGCCTTTCATCACTCATTCCTTACCTAGCTTGACCTTTATATCGTTTGACTGGCTCCAGATCAGTTGCTCAGTCCAGTTTGAGCAGAGGTTTTCTGGCTAACTTCCTTTTCTTGTAGGCACTGGCGACAAACAACACAGCAATGAAGAGCCACACTGCACCCGTCCAGTAAGGAGAAGTTGGGCCAAAGTAGTCAAATGCCAGTCCTGCCCAAACCGGACCAATCATCAGGGCAATACTGTCAATCGCTTGTGATGCCCCTAAGATAGAGCCTTGCTCTTCCGAAGAAACTTGTTTTGTAATGATGCTCGTCAGGGTTGGTGTAGACAGTCCGCTACCCACTGCAATTAACGTCATAGCACCATAAATTGACCAAACTTCTGGCGCTAAAGCCAGAGCCGCATATCCCAACATCATGAGGGCTAAACCAGCCGCAGCCAGCCGTCTCTCACGAAATCGCTCGACTAGAATCCCGGTAATTACTCCCTGCATCAAACCCGACAGAAAGCCGATGTAGGCAAAAATCAGTCCATTTTGTGCAGGATCTAAGCCATAGCGAACAAAGGTATACAGAACAAAGTTAGTTTGCAGCCCGCTAAAAGCAAAATTTTGAGCAAAGTTTGACAGTAACAATCGACGCAGGATGCGGGGACGGAGGGCATCTCTCACTTGCCGGAGTGGGTTTAGTTCCGCTAGAGCAATTCTTTTACGGCGTTGCTCTGGAGCTAGTGATTCGGGTAAGAGGAAGAACCCAAAGATGGTGATGATGACCGACAGGACACCTGCCGCCAACGCGGGGGTTTGTAAGCTAATCAGACTGAGAAAACCACCCACCGCTGGGCCAATGATAAATCCTATCCCAAACGCCGCCCCAATCAACCCAAAGTTTTTAGCTCGAGTCTCAGGAGAACTCACATCTGAAATGTAGGCTAAAGCAACTGAAATATTGCCTCCGGTCGCCCCGTCAATGAGTCGTCCAAGAAAAAGCAGCCACAGAGCATTTGCTGCGCCAAACAGAAAGTAGGCAACTCCTGTGCCTAGAATACACAGCAATAAAATGGGCCGCCGTCCGTGGCGATCGGATAAAACACCCAGGGCTGGGGTTGCAATAAACTGTGCCGAATAAAACGTTACAGCCAGAAGCCCGATCGCCAGGGCATTTTGGTTGAACTGCCCAACTAACGCTGGAATCACCGGAATGACCATTCCGGCACACAGCAAGTCTAAACAGATCATCACGAAAATAAATAAAATTGTCTTGCGATCGCAGAGGGCTGATCTGTTTGCTCTATTGATGGCACTGATGACATTGATGAATTGCTTTCCTGCATAACGTCACATTTGGGTTGAAAGGGCAGAATTGTTAAATTGAGTTGAATCAAAGACGTGTGCTAGTGCGGTAATGCCATCACTCTGTTTTCGTAGTTTTGTTTGATCCAGGATTGGTATGCACCAGACTGAACTTGCTGAAGCCAAATTGGATGATTTTGATACCATTGAATCGTTTTTAACAACCCGCTCTCAAAGCTTTCGGTAGGTTGCCAACCCAATTCCCAACTGACTTTGCTGCAATCGATCGCATATCGCCTGTCATGTCCCAGGCGGTCTTGCACAAAGGTGATGAGCGAAGCGTGACGAAAGTTGGACTTGGGAGATAATTCATCCAAAATTGAACAAATCTGTTCAACTACAGTTAAGTTGGAGCGTTCGTTATTGCCCCCAATGTTATAAGTTTCTCCAACCCGACCGTTTTGTAGAATCAGATAAAGTGCTTCACAGTGATCCCCCACATACAGCCAGTCTCGAATATTTTGTCCATCTCCATAAATGGGTAGAGGTTTGCCCTGCAAGGCGTTGAGAACCATCAAGGGAATCAGCTTCTCCGGGAATTGGCGCGGGCCATAGTTGTTAGAACAGTTGGTTACGAGAGCGGGCAGTCCGTAGGTATGAAAATAAGCCCGGACGAGATGATCGGAGCTTGCCTTTGAGGCGGCGTAGGGGCTGTTGGGGGCATAGGGAGTGCTTTCTTGAAAGGCAGGATCGGTTGGGCCGAGGGAACCGTACACTTCGTCGGTTGAGATCTGTAAGAACCGAAATTGCTTGCGCTGCCAGGGTGATAGGGTTTCCCAATATGCTTTACTGGCTTCTAAAAGTTGAAAGGTTCCCAGTACATTCGTTTGAATAAAGTCTTGAGGGTTAAGGATGGAGCGATCAACGTGGCTTTCGGCCGCAAAATTGATGATGGCATCAGGTTGATGGCGGTTGAGCAGATCACGCACTAACTCAATGTCACAGATATCTCCATGAACAAAGTGATACCGGGAGTCATCTTGCAGTCCCGCCAGAGTTTGAGGATTGCTTGCATAGGTTAGTTTATCCAGATTGATAATATTAGCCCAGCCCTTCTCTCTCGCTTTTAGGATAAAGTTAGAGCCAATAAAACCGACTCCACCCGTTACTAAAAATGTCTGCATTTGCTGTATTCCAATGAACTGTAGAGTTTTTGGTTTAAACGGAGGATGCGATCGCCCGCTCCACATTCAGTCCTTGAATCTTGCCGCAGTCAGCCGATAACCTGTCCTGTAAAACATGGGTGACGTGCATAACTTCTTCGTGGGTTATGTGAGGACTGATCGGTAGACTGAGAACAGTTTGGGCAAGCCGCTCTGTGATTGGGAAATAGCTCAAACTCTGCTCTGCTTTGTACGCACCCGATAGGTGAGGTGGAATAGGATAATGAATTAAAGTTCCAATGCCTGCACTGCGTAAATGGGCTTCTAAACTAGAACGGTTTGAACATTGCACCACAAACAAATGCCACACGGGTTCTGCCCAATTTGGAACATCGGGAAGCATCAAACCTGGCAAATTAGAGAGCTTTTCAAGATACTGATTTGCCACCTGAATACGGCGAGCATTCCACTCATCTAGCTTTGCTAACTTCACCCTTAAAAAAGCAGCTTGCAGTTCATCCAAACGGCTATTAAAACCTTGCACTTCGTTTAAATACTTTGTCTGAGAGCCATAGTTTCTAAGCAATCGAATTTTGCCAGCTAAATTAGCATCATCTGTTGTCACGGCTCCCCCATCACCAAAGGCTCCTAAATTTTTGCCAGGGTAGAAACTAAACCCTGCTGCGTCTGCTAAACCACCCACTCGTCGTTCTTTGTAATATGCTCCATGAGCTTGAGCCGCATCTTCAATCACTTTGAGTTGATGCTGTTTAGCAATTTTATTAATGGAGTCCATGTCAGCAGGTTGTCCATACAGATGAACCGCCAGGATTGCCTTCGTCTTAAATGTAATTGCTGCTTCAATTTGCTCTGGATTAATGTTGTAGGTGTTTGGGTCAGGTTCAACGGGCACTGGGGTTGCTCCGCTGTAGGAGACGGCTAGCCAGGTTGCGATGTAAGTATTCGCGGGTACGATCACCTCATCCCCTGTCCCAATTTCCATCGCTCGCAAAATCAAATGCAGCGCTTCTAGACCATTCCCAACTCCCACACAAAACTGAGTGTCACAATAGGCTGCAAATTCTGTTTCAAATGCCTCCAATTCTTGCCCAAGAATATACCAGCCGGAGTTCATCACCCGTTGATAGGCTGCATCAAATTCTGGCTGTAATTCCAGATAAGGTGCCTTCAAATCTAAAAACGGGATCTTCATGCGTTTGCTCCCGTTGCTTCGATGAAATCTTTGTAATCACGGTAATAGTCAGACTCATCGTAGAAGTCAGAAGCTAACGCCATGCAAACGGAACCGGAGGAGAAATTGTCAATCTCTCGCCATACCATAGGGCAGATATAAAGGCCGTAGTAGGCGCGATTCAAATGATATTTGACTCGCTGATGTCCATCATCAATCACAACGTCAAAGCTGCCTGACATTGCGACCAGAAATTGATGAAGTGCTTTGTGGGCGTGTCCGGCTCGCTCTGCACCGCCGGGTACGTCATAAAGGTAGTAAACTCGTTTGATGTCGAATGGAATGTGCCGATCATTTTCGATGAAGGTGAGGTTGCCGCGATGATCGGTAATCTTGGGAAGTTCAATAATCTGACATTGTTCTAATGCACTTTGATGATGGCGATCGCCCAGTTTCGGTGACTTCTCAATGATTTGGCATTGCTCCAGCGCGGTCTGACGGCGGCGAGCATCCAGGGTCGGCAATTGCTCAATCACCTGGCATTGTTCAATCGTCCTTTTGGTGAGATAGATAGTCATTGAAATCCCTTCAATTTTACGAGTGAAGAGGCGCACTCATTTCTGCGGTCGATCCTCTTCTGGACAGGGTTTGAAGCATCTGTTCAATGGCATCGGCGGCAAGCTCTGGTGAGTCCATTGACTGCAACCGTTGAGAGAGTGCCTGGACGCGATGATGCAACGCCTCATCTCGAAGTAAGGCATTCAACTTGTCTTGAATGGCTTTTGGCGTTGCTTTGTTTTTCAGCAAATAATATGCCAGTCCCAGTTCGGCTGAGCGAGTCGCCGTAGCCAACACATCTCCTCCGAGGTCAGAAATGATCAGCATTGGCGTGCCATATCGAAATGCACTTCCGACCGTGCCAAACCCGCCAGAGGTGACAATCGCGCTGACGTAGGGCAACACTTCATCAAACGGCACGAACGTTTCTAGACGCACATTTCTTCCCAGGTTTTCTGGCACATCCTTACGGTTGCCAGAGGTTGCCAAAACCGGAATTCCCATTGCGGCAACCGCTTCCAACACCCGGCGAAACAGTCCGGTGTCTGGTTGGTAGGAAGTCGTAGTGCTGACCAAAACAGTACCCGGCTCCAGACTGGCTCCAAAAGGTGGCGCATCGGTAGTGCGAGGGATGCGAGAGGCGGTTGGTCCGATAAACACCTGGTTTTCCTGGAGCCGCTTGGGAGGAATAAACTCCTGATGAATGGTGACTAAATTCAGCAGCCTGGAAACGATAACGGCAAAAAATTCAGCAGGCGCATTTTTGGGACGTGGAGGTAAACCGACTTGTCTGCGAACTCGATGGATCGGGAAAATGAAATTCACCAGTCCATGAATCAGGCGAGGCGGCAAGGGTGGAGAGATGAATAGTGGAACTCCATCTGCTTTGGGAACTACGGGCCACGACATGGTTAATGTCACATAGGGAATACCCATTCTTTCCGCCGCGTAGGATGCCCCAAACCCCAGATAGTCGCCAATGATGCAGTCTACTTGCTCTCGCTTGATGATGTTTTCCAGTTCTGTCACCATTCCTGGAATCATCGTCAGAATCTCGTGACGGAAGTACAGCACCTGACGAAAAAATAAAGGGAGCCAGGTGGGCATGGGCGCTGAAGACTGCTTTAATCGATGGACAATATCACAATGTTCTGGCATTGAAACGAACTCAGCCCCTGCTGCCCGCACCTTGTCTTCATTGCAGGGTGCCGTGTGGATAAGAACACGGTGCCCCCGTTTTACTAATGATTCTGCGATCGGCAGGGCAGGCAGAATGTGACTCGTAACATGAGGCACGGTGATCAATAGCGTTGCCATACATCTCCTGGAAAGGAATTTAAGTGGAATGATGAATCAATCGTGCTTCCCTGCAACCGATTAACGCGAGCCTAAAACTAGAGGGGACTGTAGAGTGGATTGCAGTTCAGGCTCAAGGTCGGTTGGGAAGTAGCGGAGTTGTTTGGCAGTTTCAAAGAAGCAGGCAACGTTTTCTTCAGGAGTATGTTGCAACACCCCATGACCCAGGTTAAGAATGTGTCCCCGGTTTCCAGCCTTGCGAACCGTATCAGAGAGGCGATCGCCAATTAAAGCATGAGACCCATACAGGACACAGGGATCAAGATTTCCCTGAACTCCTACATTGGCTCCGAGTCGCTGTCGTGCGACTGCCATATCAACCGTCCAATCTACACTCACGACATCTACACCAGACTGGGCCATTAGCTCTAAAATGCCAGCGCTGCCATTGATGTAGAGAATGAGCGGGGTATCAGGATGAGTTGCCTTCACCTGACTCACGATCTGCTGCTGATAGGGCAGGGCAAAGGTTTTAAAGTCTTCTGGGCTAAGCTGTCCTGCCCAGGAGTCAAACAATTGCACCACTTGTGCGCCAGCGTCAATCTGGTAGCGAACGTAGATGGCGATCGCCTCAGCCAGCTTTCCTAAAAACTGATGCAGCATCGCGGGCTGTAAATACGCCATGCTTTTAATCAGAGCGTAATCCTTTGAGCTTTTTCCCTCAATCGCGTAAGCTGCGAGGGTCCAGGGGCCCAACAAATCCTAAAATCGTCGCCTCTCCATTGACCTCGCGAGACAGGGTTGTCAAAATCTGGCGCACGAAGGGCAAAGCTGCTTCAGGATCAAGCGGCGTGAGTGCATCAATTTGAGCTTGCTGACGAATGGGCTGCTCAAAGATTGGGCCTTTGCTTTCAAGAATGTCGAATGAAATTCCCAGACCTGGCAGTGGCGTAAGAATATCTGAAAACATGATTACGCCATCAGGCTTGAATGCATGGAAGGGCTGTAGCGAGATTTCTACAGCGAGATCTGGGTTCTCCGAACGTTCCCGAAAAGAGGGATATTTCTGGCGGAGTTCTCGATAAACTTTCATGTAGCGACCCGCCTGACGCATCATCCATACGGGAGGACGATCAAGAACTTCACCTCGTGCTGCTCGCAGCAATCTATCATTTTTCATGCGTCTTCCCCGGTATTTGAAGTGTTCTCTTTATGGTTAAAACTGTGGTTAGAAGGAGTGTGATTAGTACCGTGTTTCAACGGCTACTTTTGAGGAGCGATAGTGGTGTCCAACAATCTCTATCTGTACGGGTCTAGATGGCTCTAATCCTGGGCCCCGACGAATTGCCCGAACCGGACGAGAATCTTTAAGCGCCAACTCATACCGAGACAAAACGGTAAATATCACCAGTTTCATTAAGTAGAGGGCAAAGGCATACCCAATGCAGAGGCGATCGCCCCCACCAAACGGTAGAAACTCATGGGGAGAATATTGCCGCTCTAAAAACCGCTCTGGACGGAACTGGTCAGGGTCGGGATATAAATCAGGACGGCGGTGAACGGAATAGATATCTCCCCAAATCCGAGAGCCAACGGGTAACTCATGTCCCATGATTTGGAAAGGAGCTTGAGCGACGCGGATAAAGGTCAGCACAATTGGCGGCGAAATCCGCAGCGCTTCTTGACAGGTTGCAGAGAGATAGGGCAGTTTGGCGATCGCCTTCATATCCAACAGGTCATTTACACTATCAATCTCGCTGATCAACCGCTGATGGACACCGGGCGTTTGGTAAATCCAATACAGCGTCCACACCAGCGCCGTTGAAGTTGTATCAAAACCGCCCGTGAGGAGAGTAATCAATCCGTCACGCAATTCTTCATTACTCATTGGCTCACCCACTTCATCACGAGCCGCCATCAGCATACTCAAAATATCGGTTCGCTCAACTTCAGGCGAGGCGCGACGGTGAGCAATTTCTTTGTAGAGAAGCTGATCAAATTCTCGTTGGAGGCGGCGAAAGCGTCCCCAGGGACTCCAAACTCCCCAGTCTTTCTGCAAAGCCGGAAGGAACAAATGCAGGGCAATTAGGGGCGAAGTCACCACCCCAATCAGCGCCAGCAACTTTTGCCGCAGTTGCTCTGCATACCGTCCTTCCGTTAATCCAAAAACAATATCTAACAGGGCATTCAGGGTAATTTCCTTCATGCAAACTGGAAGATCGACCGAAGCCCCAACCTGCCAGGACTTCATCATCTGTTCGGTGAGTTCATAAATCCGCATTCCATAAAGCCGCATCCGCTCACCGTGAAAGGGCGGCATCGTTAACTTACGCTGGCGCTGATGAGGCTTACCGTCCAGCAACAGCATTGAATGATCGCGCATTACTGGACGAAACATCTCATTGCCCTGAGCAGATGAAAAAGTTCCCAATGGGGCGGTTAAAAGCTCTTCAATGCCTTTTGGATCGCTGATGATCAGAACAGGTTTATCACCCGGAAATTGTACTGCAAAAATGTCTCCGTAACGTTGGGTCAGGTCATCTAAAAAATCAGAGGGGTGCCTGGCCCACTGGAATAATTGCAGAAATGATAGTTTATGAGGGGTGATCGATGACTTCATAAAGCCTCTGTAGGAGTGGAATCTAGTTCACCAGGGAAGTAACAGGCTGAGTTGCATCCTCTGTTGCAGAGGTTAACGGATGGCGAGATGACTCCAACCCCCATCCCTTCGCCAGGTATTTCTGCTGCTGCTTACGAAATGAAAGCGCCAACGCATCAGCCGCAACGTGCAGTTCTTCCGAAATTCTGGGCATTGGCTGCTCAGCCAAAGTTTCAACCACAACGGTATCTTCGTGACCCATCGCATAGTCAAGCTTTCTAGCCCAACCATCAAGCCAGGGCAGCGTCAAGAAATTGCGGTAGAAAACACGCTTACTGCGCGATGTTTTTTCATCAATGGGTAAGTAGGCAACCAAAATCCCAATCTTGATCGCATTTTTGCCCTTACCGCCCACGTGAATCTCAGCAAGAGTGATATTAGGAAGGTAGTACGTGAGTGTTGTTGTGAACTCTGGACGACCTCCTAACAAGAGGTTCAACACGGTTTTTGAATCACCTAATGAATCATAGGAAAATTGGGCAACTCCACTCCAGGCATCTTCCTGAACGCGATATTTGATTTGTTTGTTCATTGGAACTCTTTGCCCAAAGGACTTGCGATGAATTGCAACGACATGGGCAAAGTCAAGATTCACTTCCATCAAGCGAGCATAGTTTGCACACTCTATCTCGTCATTGTAAGCAGCGTGCATTTTGGTCGATAGGTATGCCGGAAATGTGGGCAGAGGATGGCGTTCTGCTTCTGGCAAATCTCCGTAAAATAACCAGATAAATCCCTGGCTTTCCCGGACTGGATAGCTTGTGGCGATCGCCTTCTTGGGAATCGGCACTTCAGGCGCATTCGCAGGAATGTCAATGCATCGTCCATCTGCCTGAAACTTCCAGCCATGATAGGGGCAACGAATGCAGTCACCTTCTACCCAGCCCAACGAAAGAGCAGCCCCCCGATGAGGACACTGATCCTTGAGCGCTATCACCTGCCCTTGAGAATTGCGATAGACCACAAATCGCTGATTCAACATCACAATTTGTTTAGGCTGATGCGTAACCTCGGAACTAAATTCGCACGCATACCAAAAATTTTTCAACATAGGTTTAGTTCACTAACGCAGCATGAGAAGACAGGGATGATTGTCCATTGGCATGGGTTGGGTCGCTGGTATAAGGCTCTACCCCCCAACCCATCGCCAAATATTTCTGCCGAAGCTTACGATAAGCAAGCTGTAGCGCATCAGACGGAATATGAACTTCAGCAGAGAGTTGAGTGGGTATCATCTTAGGATATTGAGACTCACTGACGCGGCTATCTTCTGCGTAAATCTTGGTGTAGTAGTTCATAAAGACATCATCTAACCAGGAGTAACGCGCAAAGCTGCGGAAAAGGATTCGCTTACTGATCGTGGTATTGTCATCAACCGGAAAATGTACCGCGTAATTCACAATCCTGATTTGCTCAGATCGGCTCTCAACCTTTGTGATATTCGGCAAATAGAAGGTGAATTTTGAGTCTAAATCTGAGCTTTTTTGCCTGAAGAAAAAGGTGAATAGCCCTTTGGGTTTGGTGTAATTTCTGTAGGTGCTGGTCGCACTGATTCCCCACCCTTCATCTTGAACTTCATACTCCTCCACTCTAGGATTGTCTTTAAACCCTGCACCAAACGTGTTCGCATGAACAATCGGCAAATGAGAAATGTCGATCGAGTTTTCTAAAACTCGCGTGTAGTGAGTGTGTACCGTGAAGTCAAGGTAAGAACGGTGTAGCGTCGGGTCATCAAATTCTGGAAGCGGAGGAATTGGTGGGCGTTCAGCTTCTGGCAAATCACCATAAAACAGCCATACAAACCCATATTTTTCCTGGGTTGGATAGGACTCAACGCGAGCCTTTTTTGGCGTTGGCGTTTCAGATGCATTGGCTGGAATATCAGCACATTGCCCATCTGACTGAAACTTCCAGCCATGATAAGGACAGCGAATGCAGCCATCTTCTACCCAGCCCAAAGAGAGGGCAGCCCCCCGATGAGGGCACTGATCTTTAAGCGCAACAACCTGCCCCTGCGGGTTGCGATAAAGCACAAATCGTTGATTTAACATCTTGATTTGTTGGGGCTGATGCGTGACTGTTGAGCTAAGCTCGCAAGCGTACCAAAAATTCTTTAACATCCTTAACTTCCACTTTCTGACTGCGTAAGTTTCTGCAAGTTGCCCGTTGAGTGTTTCGTTTTTAAGGTTACACTCACTGCCTTTTTGAGGTTGTTGCTTCTTTTGCCAGGCTATATTGCTCTTCTACAGCCTGCAACGCAACTTCTTTAATCCAATTGAATTGATCCTCGGTGGTCAGGCTATACTCCTCTTCCTTTTCCAAGTTGAACAATGTTTGCACAGTCCGAATAGCCAGACGTAAAGTTTCTACATCCTGCTGGGTACGAAGCTGCACCATCGGTTCATGCAGGATTTTGTTGACAATCCCCCGAGTCAAAGCTTCGACCGCATCGTGGTGTTTCTTGGGAAATTCTGCTCCCAAACGGGATAATGTTTTTCTGAACTCTTGCTCACGAATCGTCTCTACCTTTTCCCGTAAACAGTTAATGGTAGAAACTGCTGCTTGCGACCGACACCAGTTATAAAAGGTTTTCAATTCCTCTTCAATTAGTGCCTGGGCTTCCATTGCTACCAGTCGGCGAGTTTCCTGGTTTTGAGCAACCACCACTTTTAGATCATCCACGTTAAATACATGAACCTGATCTAGCTGATTGACCTCTGCATCCACATTGCGGGGAACTGAGATATCAAACAGCATCAATGGCTGATTGGGTTCTAAAATCGTTTGCAGATTAGCTCGATTTAACAACGGTTCTGTAGCAGCGGTACAAGTAAAGACTAAATCTGAAACTGCAACAACAGGAAGCATTTCAGGCAATGGATAGTACTGCAATTGAACCAGCCCGAATTGATCCATTAATTCTTTGGCTCGTTCAAACGAACGGTTGATGATTGCGATTTGAGTTACACCCTTTGCCAGAAGATGTTGAACCAACCGTCGAGCCATTTGACCTGCTCCGACGATTGCGACACGACAGCCTGCCAAACTCTGCACTTTCGTTTCAGCCAGTTCTACCGCCGCAGAGCTTACTGAAACCGCACCTTTGCCAATCGAAGTTTCAGATCTAACCCGCTTCCCCGCTGTCACAGCTTGCTTAAACAACTGGTTGAGTATTCGTCTGATGCCACCATGCTGCTGTCCAACTTTGTAAGCGTGCTTGACCTGTGCCAGAATTTGTCCTTCTCCGATAACCAAACTGTCTAGCCCAGAGGCGACCCACATTAAGTGTTTTGCTGCGCCCCAGTGCATCAGGGTAAACAGGTGTTGGTGAAGGGCATCGAGGGGCAACTGGCTATGTTCAGCTAAAAACTGAGTAACTTCCTGCTCGGCCTGTTCTGCTTGAGTCACAACCACGTAAATTTCCAGGCGATTGCAGGTGCTAAGAATTGCCGCCTCTTCAATGTGAGGATAACGACACAAACGGGCGATCGCAGACTCGATTTGAGCTTCAGGAATGCTCAGTTTTTCTCGAACTTCGACTGGAGCTGTCTTGTGACTGAGACCGACAACCGCAATATTCATTAGGTTCTCCACTAGGATTGGTCTTGTTGCTTGGCGAGGCACTAGACGTAACGAGGGCGGTAACAATAGTGAGTAGTGTGTGCGATCGCTCAATTAAGCAACCGTTGTCTGGGGTTCAGCTACCGCCTCTCCAAGCGGTTGAGCTTGCTGTCTTGAAAGTGCAGCCTCTTCATACTGGAAGAAACCAGGACTTAGAATGCCTTGAGGGTCATATTTTTGTTTCATTTCATTAACCTGTCCCCAGTACTCTCCAAACTGGTGTCTCCAACCCGGAAGATCGAGTTCTAACCAACTTCCCATATACCGTTTGGCACCCATTTCAAAAGCAAGTTCTGTCAATCGGTTGAGCTGTTCTGCAACAGGCTGAAGCCGAGGTTTGGGAACGGTTGGATACATTCCAAACCCAATCACAAACTCTTCACTGGGCATGGGAAACATAGGCATTTTGATGCTGTTGGAAGCCAGACAAAAGCCACCTACAGGTGTGCTTCTAAAATCAACAAACGTCGGGATTCGCTCAAGCGCAATTTCGATGAATTCCTGAGCTACTGATGCTGGTAAAAACACATCTAACCAGGGATTTGCCTCCCCTACCGGATGAGGAACCTCAGCGATCGGCTGGACAAACTTATCAAAATTCAAGTCTTCAGTGTGAACGTGACGAGCAAACTTCAAATCAGAAAGTAGTTTTTCCTCGTTCACATCATCAGGTGAATCAGTCTCTACCGTCAGTTGCATTCTATAAAACCACTGAATCAGAGGTTTAAACCCATTTCCTCCTGCTCTTGACGCTCCTAATACACAGGGGGAAAATAGCGTTAGTAAACCATCTGCCCGCTTTTCCGAAACAAGTAGCCGCTCATCCTGCAATAAAGCATCTAAGTCATCATATCGAAGGAAATAGGTGCGGGTGAATGGACGGTATCGCTTAAGTCGATGCTGAATCTTAGTCATGATCCCAAATTGACCATAACCGCAAAGAACGTGGTTAAATAGCTCACTATTTTCCTCTGGCGTACACCATACCAACTCCCCTGTTGCAGTGACAACCTCCAGACCCAAGCAATTATCTGCTTGAGAGCCATAGAGAAAAGAGTTCTGTCCTAAACCGCCGGCAGAGTGAGTTCCTCCGATAGTTACGTCAAAGTTGTTAGTGAGTACTGGAGGAACAACACCTTGAGGGAGGGAGGCATCAACAATTTTTCTCCAGGTTGTACCAGAATCGACTTTAAACCACAAATCATCAAGACAGAATTCATGAATCTGGTTGAGCGTCCTCATGTCCAGGAGGATTCCGTCTTGGTTAAGTGACTGTCCACTGCACGAATGTCCAGCAGCTTTTGAAGAAATGATGAGTCCTTGAGCGGCGGCATACTTAACAGCATTAGCAACATCCAGAGAACTTTGAGGACGAACAACCACCTGCGGTCGTTTTTGAATCATTCCGCCAAAGTCTTTTGAAACTGCTGCCAAATCTTCTTCTGTGGTGCTAACTTCACCCTCAACCAGGTGTTCTAAATCTGAAAGAATACTGTTCTTAGAGGCGAGATTGTTGGGCATTAGGAAACTCCTAACGTAGTTGTTTGGTTCAGAATTGTTTGTTGCAGAGTTAGTGGAGCGATCGCCACCTAACCTGAGACACGCACCTTGAGCATCTTGATGCCAATTTGAATCAGGGTAGGAATCAACTGAATCAACTCCACCATTTGAGAGAAACCGCTGGGTTGCTTTTGAGTTGACTCTATATCCATTTGAGCGGGGCGCTCATACTTAAACACGCAAACACAATCGCCCTCTGCAATTTTGCTCATGATAGAAGCTTTCATATCAGGATAGGCTCGTCTAGCTGCTTCCTGCTCCATCTCACAAAGAACCCGACACGGAGTTTCAAATCCATACTCCTTAGCTAGAGACAAGGCTGGGCATACTCTTTGAATTTCCAGTGCAGAGTCAACCCCATCCTGGGCAACATCTACAATTTCTGTGATGAAGCCAGCAGGACGCAATAACGGAATTGTTTTCTGAAACCCTTTAGCCAGAGTCGTGTTATCGATGAAAGCGCCCATCAACAACCTTTGTTGTTCAGGATATTTCTCCATCATTTTTTCAAAAGCAGCTTCGTCCCCGATTTCTTCGACCAATTTCTTGTACTTGACAAACCTGTTTTTAAACATATTTGTCGTCTTCGATTCATTCAGGTTTAGAATGTCTGCTACTTGGAGATCACCATTACCTAATTTGTCTTCCATCTCAATTTCCTTGCTTTCCTACAAGACCTTTACAGCTTATCTACTTGAAAAGAAGCAGATTAAAACAAGCCCAACGCAAAAATACCTGAGAACAATACAACATACAAAGGCAACGTCAGTTTTAAGCTCATCTGATATAGGCTGATATCGCCTATTCCTCCTAAAAAAGAAGTTGTTTCCTATCCTCTGCAATGGATTTCTAGAGGTTTTCAAGCGTCTTCTAAACTTACTTCTAGGTTTCGATCGCTTCATCTTCAACTGCTGTACTGCTCTCATGTCGCTAACGTTTGAGTTGTTTTCAAGGTTCAGCTTTCTGTTTTTCTGGTGCTAACTATGGGATCGTTAACACCAGAAAAATGACTGGTATTTGAAACTACACCCATTCTCGAGGGGTTTTTAACACCTCTCTAAGCATTGCTTCTGCACTATTGGGAGCAGGTTGATCATCATATTCCCAGCCTGCATGAGCGGGCATACAGTTAAAAACACTTTTCGGTGTAACCATGCCGCTCGCTAATCCGAAACGCAGTCCTCGGTCAGAGGTCAAAATGAACTCGACATAACGCCCACGCACAACACGCTGCCACTGCTTGTTGTGTTCTGTAAAAGGCATATCCTTGCGTTTTTCTACGAGCGGGATGTAAGCAGGAACAAGTGCTTTGGTGCAATCTGTTACAAAAGCAAGCAGTTCTTCTAAGTTGCTTCCTTTGAGATGATCGAAGAAAATTCCGCCGACACCTCGGCTCTCCCCGCGATGAGCAATGTGAAAATATTGGTCACAATTCTTTTTGAAACGCGGGTAATAAGACTGATCGTATTTGTCACAGACCTCCTTGTGGATCTGATGAAAATGCACTGCATCTTCCTCAAAAAGATATGCAGGCGTGAGATCGGCTCCTCCCCCAAACCACCAGTACTCAGGCTGAGTGCCGTCGCCAATCTGAAAGTAGCGATAGTTAGCATGGGCAGTAGGTGCCATCGGATTTCTAGGATGAATCACAAAGCTAGAGCCTGTAGCGAAAAAAGGAGTCCCTTTTTTATCAATCATTTGGTCGGCTTCTGATGTTCCAAGAGCGCCAGATTCCTGAAAAGTCATTCCAGGCGGCAATAAACCCTCAATGGCAACATAGTTAACGCCGACCTTCTCAAATACACTTCCTTGATGTAAAGCCCGGTCAATATAGAGCGTGTTATCGCTACTTTGACCATTTATCCAAACTCCGTTTTCACGAGTCCAGGTGTGTTCAGTAAATTTCTGATCATCCAGTTGTTCAACGGCCTGACAACCGTCTTCAAACATATTCCTGAACACATTCTCCAGTTTTTCACGCAAGTTTTGTTGTTCCTGTGCGGGCTTTTCCAGTATTTCAACCATGGTCCATATTTCCTTAGCAGTAAAAGAACGTCGATACCCGATTGCGACCCATAAACCAATTTAGATTTGAGCAGAGAGCCTTGCTCCAATTTGCAAAGTAATTGCAGTAGATTGGAAAATAGGAAGCATCTCTCAACTGCTTCCTTAACAAATTGAGGAAGCAGACTGAACTAAGAAAACATCACAATAAATGTCCAACAGATGTTCCGACAACATCTGCGAATGCGGTGCGACTTTGAGCTAAACGTGTAAGACCTGTCCCTTCCTTGAAACTCTCAAAATTCCTGGCTTTGTAAAAGCTCTGACAAGAGTTCTACAGTTAACTTGCTTGTAGCAAATTTGTCTAATGAGCCATCAACCAAGACTTTTTACCATTGCTCAACAACCTATACAAAACTCCATGAACTTATTAAAACTATTTAAAGCCTTCTTAAAAACCGCATCACAACGCCTCACTAAACTTCTACTGCATTTGTAGTAACAAGAACTTACCACCGTGCCTAGCTGGTAATTTTTAGAGGTTCAGCAGTAGTTGACTGGAGAGTTCAGATTGAGCAAGTCCAGCTTTTTGGTTTCGTTCAGTTGCTTGTCTCGTATCTCTCTCGCATCTAGTTTTTTAGAAAGACCAGATTTTGACCAGTGAAGATTCAAAAAGTTATAAGGAAAGTTAGCGGGAAAGATAAAGAAAACCTGAAGTAGGCGATCGCCAATCTAAAATAAAAAACAGACAAACCTTAAGAAATTAATTAAATAGATCTATAATTCAACTATTGTTTGCTATGTCCAACAAATTGCTATAGCAGTTCTATCTATTTGTGATTGTGTTTGTGGGGTTTCACCCCGCAACTGCAAGCAGCTTAAAAAACAGGCAGGGGTTTACATAGAGTTCAGTTAACATTGCATATCGTGCAATTAACGTTGAAATAAACTTCCATTAATATATTGCTGATATGCTATCGAGCCAACTAGAAACCCCTTAAGATTTGATTCGGATACAACTAATTCCAGGCTCATGTGTGATTGACACAAATTATTTAGATGAACCCCAAAACGCGGGTTAACAGTTGGTATGAGATTTCTATGAAGATACAGCACCTTAACTTTGTCTGTAAGTTCACTAATCTTCACTGGTGAAATTTATAAGAAATTGGCACGGTGTTCTTTGTATGGAAGGAAATAAATTCTGGCGGTAGCAATCTTGAAAAAACCTGTTGCTCAAGAGAAGATGATTGCCATTGCCTACAAGCGCTCACCGATGTTTATACTTCGTATTTTTTGATAAGCAGCAAAACTCTGACTCACTGTGATGGTACTTTTGTGCCTGCTGCTGGTATCGTTATCTCCGTCGCCGTGATGTACTTGCTTCTCTAGCATGGGAGCAATCGAGTGACCACAACTCATCTGTAGCAACGTTTAGCCTGCTGCAACGATTTGTGTTGCTGTGATAGTGAGTTCACCGAGTTGAGGCGATCGCACTCGCTCATCACCCTTAAATGTATTAGCTTCCACGTAAGTTGCATCAGTGAGTGCTAAAACCAATATGGTTTCCTGCTGCGGGTCGATAATCCAGTATTCAGGAATACCCCGGTCTTGATACTGCATTCGCTTAGCAATGTAGTCTCGGTCTCGCTGCAATTCTCCGGGGCTAACAACCTCAACCACCAGCAAGGGAGGAACCATACTGAGCCGAATTGTATTCCGCTGTCTGAGTAGCTGGACGTGTTCTGGCTGAAGAATGGTCAGGTCAGGATAGCGATTTTTGGGTTCTCCTCTCACTTCAATTTCCAAGCCATGTCCTCTCAACCTGCGATGTCCAACGATTGAGAAAAGAGATGAAAATATGAAATTGGCAATTTCTACGTTAAGACCTGACTCTGGTGGCACTTCAATTAGCTCTCCATTAAATAGTTCGTACAGGTTATCTGTGCCATCGTCGTAGGACAGATACTCTTCAAAACTGAGAAATCGAGGTTTTGTGTAGGTCATGATGTTGGAGGAGTGAGCAAATACCTTAAGCTCAGTGTTGCTGACTTAGGGGTTATAAGATCTACGACTTCTCAAAGAAGTCGTAGATCTTAAACTAGTTTCATTTTACGTTGTCTAGCTGGATGGGTGCGATTCCCTGACGCAACTGGCGCTGCCGCTTGAGCCACGACCAGCGCACAGGGTACTTTAACAGCGGTGTATGGCTCACTCCCCAGCGCAGCAAGGCACTGTTGCCTAACTTATCTGCCTGAGTCGCTTCTTCTGCCTGAAGCTGCTGAACCCGGAGGATTTCGGGCGATCGCTCCTCCTGTACCTGAGCGATCGCCCCATCAATTGCCGCTTGTTCTCTCTGCCGTAGTGGAGAAATGAGATGATTTGCCGCAACAATCACATCTCGCAATGCCATATTGATTCCCTGAGCGCGAATCGGAGACATCGGATGCGCCGCATCGCCCAGCAGCAGTAGCCCCGGAACTGACCAGCGAGGGCAATGTCCCACTACAACAGATAGCAATACCGGATGCTCTAGGGTGTCAGCGTGAGTGCGGAAATGATTTGCCAACCAGAGTGGTGAAGCAGATGCTAACTGCTCAGCCCAATTCACCTGTTTCCAGTCACTTGTTTTGTCTCGTAGCGCCCAGCCTACCTGAAGATTCCCTTCAGAACTGCGAAACAGCCCAAAAGCGTGTTGCCCTTGAACGACGGAGTAGAAGACGTTTTCAGCCTCAAACTGTGGGCTGTCTGCCAGCTTAAACCAGAGAATATCAAAGTTTTTGCTCTGTTGTTCTAAGGGTAGGTTGGCTTTTTGGCGCAAAAGTGAGTTTCGCCCATCTGTTCCAATGACTAAATCAGCAGTGAGTCTGCGATCGCCTCCCACTCTTACACCACTCACTCTCTCGCCTTCCCACACTAACTCCTGGACGGGAGTTCCCTGAAGTAGTTCAAAATTGGGAAGGGCGATCGCCTCTTTCACCAGTGCTTCTAGCAGCGCAGGCTGAGAGACTAACGTACAGGGCTTTCCTCCTGGTTCAATCGGTTCCTTGACCTGAAAGAGTAAGCGACCATTAATCAAGAATTTCCAGGCATCCAGCGGACGGTGAGGAATGCGATCGAGGATGGGTGAAAAGTTCATTTGCTCTAGCGCATTTAGTCCACTAGGCATCAGTCCCTCACCGCGAAAGGTGCGGCGAAAGGTACGCGAGGCTTCAACCAGTTTGACTGTGATGCCCTGTTTCGCCAAAAGTAATGCCAGGGTTACACCCGCTGGTCCAGCCCCAACAACAATAACTTGAGATTTTTGTGTAAGCAATGATGAGTAGCTGTGGTGAGTAATTGTGATGAGTAACTGTTGAAGTATCTTGAGAGTAGGATAGCAAAATGTGACCACTCAGAGCATAAGTTCGCTGAAGTTGCTGAAAATTAGAAATTTAAAGATCAGACTTTTGTGGCTTCAAACTGAGCATAATGGTCAATGTAGAAGCTTTGCGGCTGGGCGATAGCCCGCACCGAATCCCGCATTGCAACAGCTTCCCATCAATGCTTCAATCGATCGAGTCCGTTAGGAAACTGAAATCCTCGGTAATGAGATAGCACGGTCCACTGCTCAAACCAGGGGTAGTAGGTTAAGTCAACCAGACTCACTTCTGACCCAAGCCAGTAAGGTTCTGCTGCCAATGTTTGCAATCCCACTTCAATAAACTGCAAGTGTTTGGTGAGTTCCTGTAACCCTTCTGCTAATGATTGCCGATTGCGACCTGCTTGAGGACAGGCACCTTGCCGTAAGGAGAAATGTCTCTAAAATTTTCGGGTTTGTTATGCAGGTCAATTTCAACCAGCTTAAATGGCAATCCTTTTTCGATTAAAGCCAAGCGCGTTCGATGGGCAAATCGGCATAAAACAGTGCTGTAAAGTTGAATTTCACTCATGAGAGAAGCCCTTTGTAGTTACAGGCTGAATCGGCTGACCTAAAATTTGCTCAATTACCCCTGGTTGCATTATTTGTAGATACTGGGTTTCAAACCCAGGCGGCAAAAGCTCAAACAGGATACGATTCTCTACCCAAAACTCGATCAACCGGAAGGGACCATCTCCCGGCTCACGACTTAAAACGCGCCACCCTTCCCGTTGCCCAATCTGCTCAATCTGTTGTTGAGTGATGGGAACTGAGATCGCAGCATGGATAGCGACTAGATCTGTAGATGTAGCTGAAAGTAATTGAGCCGACTGAGTTTCAGCCCCCGGAACCCATACGGTTCCTTTAGGAAACACCACAACACCAGTGCCATAGCTATCATGGGGCATTACGTGGTAACTGTTGGGATAGAAGAATGGATAGGCTTTACCATTCCAAATTTCTGCAAGCACACTGGCAACCTGCAATGGATCTTGAGCATCGATTGAGATATGGCGAATCATCAGAGTCACTCCGTTCAGTAAATTTGGTTAAACAGTTCATGTTCATTCCTGAAAATGAGTGGCCCAATTCACCAATCGTTTCAGAGAAGCATGAGTTGTTGTTACTTATTCTCAGAATAGAGAATACTCTTAGGATTGTCGGTTAGAAAAGGTGAGAGAAAGTCTGAGCTTGAGTCAGAAAAGATTTAGATGGGGCGATCGCCCTGTCATGATAATTCAGCCGAGCCGCCCTTACCCTTAAGGATGCTGGACTACTGGGTACGCCTCTACCGCCGCTATCGTTTGCCTATTACCCAGGTGCTTGTGTTGCTCCGCCCTCCGTCCAGCGGCACCGTCATTGAAACTCGCTTTCAGGTCGAAACAACCCGTCATGACTATCGGGTGGTGCGAATGTGGGAACAAGATCCAGAGATTTTCTTGCGAGATCCAGCTCTTTTGCCCTTAGCAACACTGGCAGCAACAAACCAGCCACAGCAACTGATGTCTCGAATCGCCGAGGAAGTCAGTAAAATAGAACTAAGCGAAAGGCGGCAAGAAATCGCAACGTGTACTCAAGTGCTGGCTGGACTGAGGTTTGACAAGGAGTTTATTCGTAGCTTCTTTAGAGGAGAATCTATGCGGGAGTCTGTAATTTACCAGGAAATTCTGAAAGAAGGTTTACAGGAAGGTAGGCAGCGCGGACTTCAACAAGGTCTCCAGGAAGGCTTGCAACAAGGTCTTCAACAGGGGAAATTGTCTCTGGCTTTGCGACAGTTAAGCCGTCGAGTGGGAGAAATTCCTGTTGAGTCAAAGGCTCAAATTCAAGCATTATCCTTGAGCCAGCTAGAGGAATTGGGAGAGGCTTTGCTGGATTTCTCAACGCTGGAAGACCTGATGGTTTGGCTGCGATCGCACCCCTCAGTTCAAGCTTAGTAAAAAGTCTTGAAGGATCTGCCTCCACTGTACGAAAGCAGATCCTCGAAAATCGCTAGACAATACCCAGCATAGATCGGGTCACTGCCGCAAAAGAATCTTTAAACTTGTTCACTGCTTGAGCAATGGGTCGCTGGGAACTAAGAAAAACACGAGCGCAGTTGCGACCCGGCATTCCTGAAATCGAGCCACCTGGGTGAGTGCCTGCTCCAGTCAGGTAAAGCCCTTGAATCGGCGTTTTGTAGTTTGCCAGTTCTGGTAACGGTCGCATAAAGATCATCTGGTCGAGCGTCATGTCAATGTGGTAGTAGTTGCCTTTGTAGGCTCCCAAACGTTCGCCTAGCTCTGCCGGACTCTCGACGTGACGAGCGATGATTGAGCTTTTCAAGTTCGGGGCGTAGTCTGCCAGTTTGTCAATGACGCGATCGGCAACTTTGTTTTCAAGTCGTCTGTCCAGCCCGTGCCGTTTAGTCCAGTTCCTTCGGCTCCAGCAATCTGGTAGGGCGCGAAGAACTCAATCCACAGGGTATGTTTGCCGTCGGGTGCCATTGTGGGATCAAGCACGGTAGGTACAACGGCATACATGGATGGATCAGAATCTGGGATATCACCTGCGGTGGGGTGACTGTGGGCAATTTCTACATGGCGCACAGAGTCGGCAATCAGCACAGAGCCAATCAGGTTGCTGTCCTGATGATGATGATGCTCAAACCGGGGAATTTCTGAAAGGGCACAGTCGATTTTGAGAATCGTTTCGTTGTTGTTGATAATGCGGCGTTCGAGGCGATCGCGCAATTTTGGATCGGCTGCATCTACATCGGCTGCATTCATGCACTGCAAAAACAGCCGCTTTGCGTCAATGTTAGAGACTACAGCCTGCTTTGCTCGGTATTCGGTGCCATTTGCTACGCGCACTCCAACAGCCCGTCCATCGTCAACCAAAACTTGACTGACGTGCTGATCGGTTAGCACGACCCCACCCTCATGCTTGACTAGATTGAGCAATGCCTGGGTTAGTGCCCCGGTGCCGCCTCTGGGTCTTGCCATGCCTGGATTGTGGCGCATGGACATCATCATGCCACCGATAGCGATCGTCTTTTGTGAAGGCGGCGCACCCAATTCTGAGGCGAGTCTGGCCAACGGTGCTTTGAGAAATTCAGAGTCAAACCACTCGTTTATGTGGTCTTCTGGACTGGTCAGCATCATGTGCAGCATATCCAGGCTCTGATCCATTCCACCCAACACAGAGAATAGATCTTGCAAACTTTTGATGTTGTAATTGCCCGCAATGTCGGGAATGGATTTGGGGGAGCGTTAAAAATTGGGGTGATCGCGTTCGTGAGACGCTGCCAAAACTCAGTGAATTCAGCGTATTTTTTAGCATCGCGATCGCTATATCGAGCGATTTCAGCACAGGTTTTTTCAACGGAACGGTGTGCCAAAAAGTACTTGCCGTCTGGATGCGGGCAAAACACCACTGGGTCACAGTAAAGATATTCCAGCCCGTATTTACCTAACTCCAGTTCCTCAACAACTGGCCCCAAGTGAATAAATTCGTGGTCAATCGCACAAAGATTAAATTTAAACCCAGGAGCCTCTTTGGGCATGATTTCCTCGGTCGTTGCCGCTCCACCGGGCACCGATCGCTTTTCTAGCAGCAACACGCTATACCCTGCCTTAAGCAAGTAGGCGGCACAGACCAGACCATTGTGTCCGGCACCAATGATCACGACATCATACGCTTGCATTAACGAACTCCAGTCGGAATGAATATACGTAAGCTAATCTTAAACATGATTAAAAGATGTAAAATCTGTCTACCTGGATAGATAAACTGATTGAATTGATTAGCCCAGGAAGAAGTCGCACTCTACTTTTCTGTCCAGGCTGGATGCATCAGCAGAGAAGCAATCACCCGCACCCCTCGCAGTTGATTGGACAGCGGTAGATGACCTCTAGGAGCAGATAAATCCCAGGTAAATCCTTGCGGGTAGCGCGTCCAGTTATTTCCTAATTTCCAGCCAATTACAGTCCATAGCTTTTCCCAATTTTTGCCCATGCCTAGCCAGAGTTCTCGCTGCACCGAATACCCAAACTTACCCTCAGAATAGACTAGCCAAAGCAGATTAATCGTTTGCAGATCAACCGTAGGAAAACTTTCGACCTCGGTGAAATAAATCCACTTTCTTTGCATCGCTGCGTCGCTTGCCAGTTCGCACAGTTTCTCCAAAGTCAGGCGATCGGCCGCCTGAAAGTCCTGCTCAATCAACAATTCCTGAAGATTGAAGTAGTCCACCCCCTGCGCTGATTGCAGCGGCACAACGCCCTGAGGAAAGTGAGTCTGACAAAAGTCTTGAGTACGGGCAGTATCGGCTTTTCGCAGCAATCGATAGGCTTTGCCAACTGCCGCAGAGGGACGTTGGGTTCGTCGTTCTAGCAAGAATTCCATCAGGGTTTCTAAGCCAGGATCGCCAGAGTCAGCGAATTGTTGAATCAGTTGCAGCTGAGTCTTTTCAGGCTCAGCGTTGAGACGATGCAGATCGATCACGAAGTCTGAACTGGATGATGGAGCAGAGGTAGGATTAGTGGTTGAGCGACTCATGTTGGCAACTGCAATTCATCCATCGATTCTCGCTTTATTCTCACTCTAACGGTAGATGGCGGTAGATGGATGGGATTCTGATGAAGTGGTGAGATTTATCAAGACTATTCTACTCCTGGACAGATTGCAAAATGCTTTGAATAATGGCGGTTGTGGAGCTTGAAATCTCGACGGTAACGAGTTCGACTTGCCCTCCACAAGCCAAAACTTCTGGCACTTCGGGTAGCATTTCTAGGTCGTAGTCGCCGCCTTTAACGTAGAGGTCTGGCTGAAGCACTTGAATTAGGCGGCAAGCATTTGTCTCTGAAAAAATCACCACGCCATCGACTGGCTTTAGCGCAGCCAGCACTTCTGCCCGCTGCATTTCTGGCACGATTGGACGGGCTGGCTTTCCCAATGTCTGAGGTTTGATGGCTCTAACCGACTGATCGCTGTTCAACCCAACTATGAGCGATCGCCCCAGCCGTTTCGCCGTCCGCAGATAGCGCACATGACCTGAATGAATCAAGTCAAAGCAGCCATTGGTCAACACCAGCGGTCGCCAATGGTCAGGCTGAAGGGCGATCGCCTCTACCAACTCAAGCAAGGAATAAACACCAGGAATTTGAGGCATAGGTAGAGTAATCAGTAATAATCAGTAATCGCATTAGCTTAAACCCCCCAACCCCTAGCCTCTAGCCCCTAACCCCCCATTACCCATTACCATAGATCTTGAGCCTATTCACCAAACCCTCGTATGTCCACAGAAATCGAAGCAGAATTGCAATCAGCAGTTGAGAGGCGACGAAATTTTGCGATTATTTCGCACCCAGACGCGGGTAAAACGACGCTAACTGAAAAGCTGTTGCTGTACGGAGGCGCAATTCACGAGGCAGGGGCAGTGAAGGCACGACGAGCGCAACGCCACGCAACTTCTGACTGGATGGCAATGGAGCAACAGCGGGGCATTTCGATTACCTCGACGGTGCTGCAATTTGAGTATGAAAACTATTGGATTAACCTGCTTGACACGCCAGGACACCAGGATTTTAGTGAAGATACCTACCGTACTCTGGCAGCCGCAGACAATGCGGTGATGTTGGAAGACGCAGCGAAAGGTCTGGAGCCACAAACCCGCAAGCTGTTTGAGGTATGCCGGATGCGAGGCATTCCGATCTTTACCTTCTTTAACAAGCTTGACCGACCAGGGCGCGACCCGCTGGAACTGCTAGACGAAATCGAGCAGGAGTTAGGCTTGCAAACCTATCCGGTGAACTGGCCAATTGGTATGGGCGATCGCTTCAAAGGAGTGTTTGATCGCCGCCATCGGCAAATTCATCTGTTTGAACGCGCCGCTCACGGCAGCCGGGAGGCGACCGATACTGTTGTAGAATTGGGCGATCGACGCATTGAAGACCTGCTCGATCAGGATTTGTACTATCAGCTTAAGGAAGATCTAGAACTGCTAGAGGGCGTTGGCACTGAGCTAGATCTGGATCTGGTACATCAGGGCAAAATGACCCCAGTATTCTTTGGCAGCGCCATGACTAACTTTGGCGTAGAGCTATTTCTGGATGCTTTCCTAGACTATGCGCTGAAGCCAGGGGCACGACGCAGCACCCAGGGCGATATCGACCCTACCCATCCAGAATTTTCTGGCTTTGTGTTTAAGCTTCAGGCAAATATGGACCCGAAGCATCGCGATCGCGTTGCCTTTGTTCGCGTCTGCTCTGGCAAGTTTGAGAAAGACATGGTGGTGAGCCACGCCCGTTCCGGCAAAACCGTTCGCCTCTCGCACCCGCAAAAGCTGTTTGGTCAGGGGCGTGAGTCAATGATCGAAGCTTTTCCTGGCGATGTAATTGGTCTAAATAACCCCGGCGTATTTGCCATTGGCGACACCATCTACAATGGTCAAAAGCTGGAATATGAAGGCATTCCCTGCTTTTCGCCAGAGCTATTTGCCTACTTGCGAAACCCCAACCCTTCCAAGTTCAAGCAGTTTCGTAAAGGTGTGGTAGAACTGCGTGAGGAAGGTGCCGTGCAAATCATGTATTCAGCAGACGAGGCAAAGCGCGACCCAATCTTGGCGGCAGTCGGACAACTCCAATTTGAAGTGGTGCAATTCCGCTTGCTGAATGAATACGGGGTAGAAACCACCCTGGAACTGCTGCCCTATAGCGTTGCCCGTTGGGTCGATGGTGGCTGGGAGGCACTACAGAAAGTCGGTCGCCTGTTTAATACAGTGACGGTCAAAGACAGTTGGGGTCGCCCTGTGCTGCTGTTCCGCAACGAGTGGAATTGTCAGCAGGTCGAAGGAGAACACCCGGAGTTGAAGTTGAACGCGATCGCCCCCGTTGCTGCTGGTCAGGAACCGGAGTCGCTGTAGAGATACGCAAGCAAAATGCAAAATTCAGTGATTTTTACACTAACGGCTTGGCTAACAGCTTGACGAGATGCTTCATGAGTGAATCGCTGGGCTATACTAGAGAGATTAGTAGGGGGCTGTAACGGTTTCGACGTTTTGGCGAACGCTACTTTGTGATCCAGGTCGAGAGGGAGTCCACTCTCGTGAATCAAGGCTCAAAAACAAGTAGATGCGAACAACATCGTTTCTTTTGCTCGTAAGCCAGCGCTAGCTGTTGCCTAAAAACCTCTCATAGGTTCGAGCGTCTACGGTTTGACTCCGTTAAGGACTGTAGACCAAACCCCAACGGATGCTCCAGCTAGGCACCTCTGGTTGCCTACTGGCTAAGACTTTACCAGAGCATCCTGTTATCCGGGATAATGGATAATCCCCGCTTCAAGGGCTAGAGAAGCTAAACCTGTGAATGAGCGAAGTATTAATACCCAGAGCGGACACGGGTTCGACTCCCGTCAGCTCCATTAAGTTAAGAAGCACAAATTCTTTCGTTCCGTCTCTAAAGCCGTTGGCACCCTGAAGGACCTGAAACAGTGGAGGAGCGTGGAGGAGCGGTTGTCCAAAAGCTTTTCGCCAATCCTAAGCATATTAGAGTGGCGATCAAGCAACACGAGCATATTTCTTCTTTAACATAATTCTCCAAAAGCGCCAAACAAACGCGATCGCTGCTACTGCTAAACCAGTATAAGAACCAACCCACACTCCCACACTAGCCAAACTCGTATGAAATCCTAATAAGTAGCTCGTGGTTAATCCGACCCCCCAATAAGATACAGTCCCCAGCAGCATTGGAATATGAGTATCTTGTAACCCTTGAAGAATACCATTGCCGTTCGTTGTACGCCGTCTAAAATTTGACCAAACGCTGCAACGCTCATGATGGAAACAGCAACAGTCACTACCTCGGCATTAACTGGATCATCGAGATTGAGGTAGAGTCCGATAATTTGGCGTGGGAGAGTGAAAAGGGCGATCGCTGTAACCAACATAAACGCAACGGCGAGTCCAACACTCACGAATGCAGCTTGCCGAACCTGTGACCAATTTCGCTGTCCAAACCACTGCCCCACCCGAACCGTTGCAGCATAAGACATGGCTAGAGGAACCATAAAAATTACCATGATGGTTTGCAGCACCACTTGATGAGCCGCTAACACAGGTGTTCCCAATGCACCCATCAGAAAAGTGATCGTTGTACAAAGTCCATACTCCAATACAGCCGTGATCCCAATCGGTACACCCACCCAGAACAATTGCTGCAAAATTTTGGGTTCTAGACGATGCAAAGTTTGAAAAAGTGAATACTCGCGTAACGGTTTGTACCAAAGCATATAGCCCAGTAAAGATAGAAACATAAGCCAATGAGCGGCAATACTGGCAACCGCTAAACCTGCAATCCCCATTTCTGGAAACCCTAATTTCCCAAATGCCAAAACATAATTACCAATTGCATTCAATAAGGTTGCTGTAATCACAATAATCATAATTGGGCGAGCTTCTGAAAGAGAGACAATGCAGCCTCTAAGTACAGCAAAGCCGATCGCTGGAAATAATCCCCATGCCATGATACTGAGATAAGTATCAGCGAGATTAACAGTAGTTGCAGCTTGTCCAAACTGGTGCATCAGTGGATCAAGATTCGCAATGACTTGCATTCCCGGAATTGCTAACAGGAGAGCAATCCATAAGCCCTGGCGAGTCACTTGCCCAACTCGTCGATGCTGCTTTGCTCCGTAGGCTTCCGCCACCAGTGGACTCACGCCAGAAACAATGCCAACCCCAGTCATCATGAATGCCATAAAAACCATTGCAGCTAATCCACCTGCGGCAAGTACTCCCTGACCGAGCCAGCCCATCATCACCGTATCGACGAATCCGGTAGCGGCTTGAGCAACCTGGGCACTCGCAAGTGGAACCGCCAGCTTGAGAAACTCACGAATTTCTGTTTGAATATTAGGGCGAACTGAGATAGAAGCCATGACAAAATACCTTTTAGATATATTGGAACTTTGCGTTAGTAAGTATGGAGAAATAACGTTGTTGATGTACAACAGTTGTCCTTCAAGCTCTATTGAATAACTTCAGGATAGAAAGCTTGAAGGGATAGATATATCAGCTTCTCGCGGTTTTTATCAGGTTCTTGCTACTGGTTCAAAAATTGCTTGGGCGTAGCGCCAACAAATCGCTTAAAGTGCTGGGTGAAATGGCTTTGACTGGAAAACCCGACTGTAAATGCTACGTCTGCAATGTTTAATTGACGCTGCAATAACAGTATCTTTGCCTGCTCAACGCGACATTTAAGAACATATTGATAAGGAGAATATCCCAACGATCGCTTGAAGAGGCGAGAGAAGTGATACATACTCATGCCAACTTCCTGAGCCAATGCTTCCAGAGAAATATCCTCGCTCAAATGTGCCTGAATGTATTCGATTGCAACTTGCAACTTATACTTAGGCAGTTTGTTGGGATCGTCTTGAATAATTGACTCTTGTGAAGAATATTGCCTGATCAGATGGACTGCTAGCATCGTCGATGCCGATTCTGCAAACAGACGATTGCCAACCCTGCCCGATGATTCACTGACTGCACTTTCCAGTTCTGCCTTAAGCGACAAGCCAAGCTGCTGAATCAGGGGATCTCGAATACTGGGCTGTGGCAAAATTTCTAAGCGATCTACATCAACGAATTCACCAGCAGCTTGTGAAAACAGGGTAGGCATTAAATAAATTTCCAGGAATTCTGAATCAGCATCCCAAGTTTCTTTCAGCGATCGCGCAGTTGGATAAATACTGACATCTCCATACATTTGAATCTCTTTGGTAGAATTGCCCTCTTGCCAATGCTGCTGCAATGTTACAGGCTGACCCAGGTGAATGCTAATCAAGTATTGTTTTGGCGCATACTCTAATGTCTCGTGAGGAGGCTGCCGATAATAGCTCAGGTGAATTCCCTGCCAAGATAAATCTTTGCTCGACAGCAGCGGAACCTGTGGGTAGATCTGCAAAACAGATTCTTCCTGAGTGAAGTCGATCGCTAGAGTTTTTGCCTGAGGCACTTTCAAAAAAATTAATAAATTTTTAGATTACAACAAGTCTAGTTCCACTAGTAAATTTCGGCTTAAATTTACCAACCGTTTAGAGTGTGAGCCGTCTCGCTCACGCGGGCAAGATGCCCGCACTATGGTATCCAAACTTCCGTCACTCTGTACTAGATGCCTTGCCAACAGGTCTATCAGGAGCTTAAACTCTGCCAGTAATTTTCTGTCATTACGGTATCTTCTATACTGTCTTAGAGTTCTGCGAACAAACCAAAAAACCTTGAAGCATCTAGACCTCAAGGTTTTCAGAGATTTAAGCGGGTGGGGGGGAATCGAACCG
>JAAUTN010000587.1 GCA_012031415.1 Leptolyngbyaceae cyanobacterium SM1_4_3
AGCTGGGCTAGCTGTTCGCCATAGCTCGGTCGTGCTTTACCAGGATTAAACCAGCGTTCTAGGACGGTTGGCGTTATCCGAATTTCGGTTTGCATCTGTTCAACTTGCATCTCATTGATAAGACCAACGGTTCTAAAAATCGCAGCTAAATCTTGTTCATCCCAGTTCACAAAAGCATCAATTTGGTTTGCATAAATCATTTCCTCTGCTTTGACCAATCGTTTATATAGTTTGGTAGTAAAGAGAGTCGGATCGATCAAACGATACAATCGCTGAGTATGACGTGGCACGGTTTCTGCTAAAACAATCGCTCCGTTAGGCTGCAATAACGTCATCCACTGCTGCAACACCGCTGCTTTGTCCGGCTCAGACAGCAACGCATTGCGCCCCAATCAACCGAGCAAATTTGACTCCAGGGGCGTGCTTGGCCAACTGATCAGGCAGATTTTGCAGCGACGTTTGGAGAATCACAGGACGGGCTAACTCTGGTAGGAGGGACGCTTGCTCTTGCAGGGCTGCGGCATCAGTAGCGCGATGCACACAGGCATATACTCCTCCTTCTGGAACTCGCCGGATCGCTTCCCAGGTTAACAGCCCGCTGCCAGCGTTCACATCCAAAATCAGATCATGCCGCTGGGGATTCGCTAGGGTAAACACTCGGTCGCGTAACAGTCCTAGCCGTTCTCCAGCCTGACTGAGGGTTCGTTGCAGCCAGCGGTCGAGGGCGGCATCGGTGGGGCTAAACGTCAGCACTTCTGGCAGCGCTACGCCAAAGCCTTCCACCATTGCAGCTAGCTGGGCTTCTCGTTGTCGGGCAACCTGCTGCTGAACGGTGTGTTCATAACCGCGATCGGAAGGCTGGTAAAACACCTGCCCCTGCAAACTGCTCGGCAAATATTGCTGTGCCACCCAATGTTCTCGGTAAGAGTGGGGATACAAATAGCCTGCGCCATGCCCAAAGCTATGCTTATCACGGTTGGCATCCTGAAGGTGAGTCGGCACGTCTGCTTCTCGTTCCTGTTCAACGGCAGCGAGCGCATCAAAAAAGCCCATAACGCTGTTCGATTTGGAAGCCGTCGATAAGTAAAGGGTGGCTTGGGCCAGCGGGTAGCGTCCTTCTGGCATCCCGACCCGCTCAAACGACTCAGCGCAGGCATTCACGACCACAACCGCATTGGGATCAGCTAAGCCCACATCTTCACTGGCCAAAATTACCAGGCGGCGAAAAATGAAGCGCGGATCTTCTCCGGCATACACCATACGAGCCAGCCAATACAGGGCTGCATCTGGATCTGAGCCTCGCACACTTTTGATAAAAGCGCTGATCGTATCAAAATGCACGTCGCCTTCTTTATCGTAAAGGACGGCTCGACGCTGAATCGATTCTTCTGCAACGGCTAACGTAATATGAGTGATTCCTGATTCTGTGATCGGAGTTGTTTCAACCGCCAGTTCTAAGGCATTCAACAGCGCTCGTGCATCTCCATTTGCTACATTCACGAGATGATCAATCGCATCAGAATCAATTTCAATCTTTCGTTGACCGTAGCCGCGTTCGTTATCGCGTAGCGTTTGTACAATGACTTGACGTAGATCAGACTCTTCTAAAAGCTTTAGCTGAAAAATTCGCGATCGGCTCACCAAAGCCTTATTGACTTCAAAGTAAGGGTTTTCAGTCGTTGCTCCAATTAAAATTACCGTTCCGTTTTCCACCCACGGCAGCAAGGCATCCTGCTGAGCTTTGTTGAACCGATGCACTTCATCCACAAACAAAATCGTTTTCTGGCTATACATGCCGCGCTGCTCTTGTGCCGTTGCAATCGCTTCTCGAATTTCCTTCACACCCGACAGCACGGCATTGATCGAAATAAAATGGGCATGAGTCGTGTTGGCAATAATCCGCGCGAGGGTGGTTTTTCCGGTTCCGGGCGGGCCGTAAAAAATCAGCGAAGAGAGTTGGTCGGCTTGAATGGCGCGTCGCAACAGTCGCCCTGGCCCAATGATGTGATCCTGTCCGATAAATTCATCAAGCGAACGAGGACGCATTCGGGCTGCCAAAGGCGCTGCCGTTTCGTTGAGGTGCTGGCGGTGCTGGTCAAATAACGTCATTTTCAAACAACGCCTCGACAGATTCATTTGTTGATACTCTCACGGTTAAAGCGCGTGGGATTCTTGGTTCGTTGAGCCGTTAACCCGCAACCTGAGACAAATCCATCCGTCACAGTAACCTGTCCTAACTCTACGCCTATCTGTAAGGGCAGGTTTAGCTATTAGACGGGAAGCCCCGCGCTGTACCTGAAAGGTCAGCGTCGGGATGAGAGGCGCGTGAGGCGAAGCCGAACAAATGCATGATTTATGCATGAAGACACGCCTCAAAAGCAACGATGGACTGGATTTCAGGCTATAATCGTGCAAAGCAGAAAAGACTGGTGGCAACCTTTTGTCCCGACACAAACGGACAGACCTGTAAAGGCTGGTGAACAGTGCGGCGGATAAGAAATGCATTCTGTAACCTCAAAACTCAATATTTTCTGTCTGCGGCTGGACGAGTCGTTGACGTAAAACAAATTGCCTGTAGAGGGGATGCGGCGGGGATAGAACGAGTAATCAGACTATCTAGCTAGCACCCGGAGAGACAGGAACCTCCCAAGATGCCGGGGTAGATTAATTTCTATCCGTGAGGTGGGAAGCCCGCGCTGTATTGCTTGCAATCAGCGTCGGGAGGAAGTCACGAAGCTAAATTGAGACAAATTTTCAGATAGACTTGGCAAAAACTTGAGGTCATGGAACTTCTTCAGCCTTCAGCCCCTTTGCCCTCTGCCTTCTCTCCCTAAAGCTGACGAGATTCCAGTGCGGCGGCAAGACGATTGGCTGCATCGGCTAGTTGCTGCTGTGAATCAGGAGGGGCAACAGTTTCTTCTTCGCGCTTAAATCGCTCTAGCGCTTTAATAATTAGGAAGACGACAAAGGCAATGATTAAAAGTTAATGATGGCAATCAGTAAGTTGCCTGCTGGCCATTCTTTGACCCTGTCAATCCCCAAAGTTGCTTAAGACTGGAGTTAAGACGGCATCCATCACTAGCGTGACAATTGCATCAACAATTTGCCCAAATGCACCTCCAAGCACGACTGCAACTGCTAGATCAACCACGTTGCCACGCTTGATAAATTCCTGGAAGTCTCTTAAAAAACCAGTTGCTCTGCGTCTTGCCATGAGATTAATTCCTCGTTCACCTGATAATTCACCTGTTTTGCTGACAACAGAAAACTCTGTTGAAAAAATAATAGAGCATCATCCAAAAAATGAGAATGGCGTTCTTTACAAACTCGCCTTTCAGGTAAGTGCCAAAAATAAGCTGGCTGTGGTTGTGAGTTTCGGCTGCCCTTAACCTACCAACCTCACTGGGTCACTGGGTAAAAAGAACGTTTCCCATCCTGCCACTCAGAATTACAGCGTTTGGTGAGCCATGTTGCCTGTTACCGTTGAATTGTTACGTTGATGATGAACGTTGAGTAGC
>JAAUTN010000588.1 GCA_012031415.1 Leptolyngbyaceae cyanobacterium SM1_4_3
AAACACTGGCGTGGGAGCAGCACAGAAATACTCAACTGCGAACCATAGACTGGCGATTTACCACTGAAGATGCACGGGTTAAACTCAAACGGCTTTACCCCTCATTTCAACCTTGACTGACTACTAGTGCTGTAGGGCGAGGTAATAATTTAGTGTCGGCAAGTGCGATCGCCATTTTGTATCGCGATCGCAGCGGACAAATTCGCCAGCAAACCTTACCTCCCGATAGCCTTCAGATTCGAGGTCAAGACAACCGCCCGCTGATTGCCCAAAAGCTCAATGATGTGGGACCCGATATCGTTCGCCAAGACCTGTTGACAGGATTACTCAGCAGCCTGGGTCGGGTGGGAACGATTATCAATCAACCTCGCACCCAGTCCAGCACCATCACATCGGGAGGTAACTTTAATCAGAGCGTGATCACTTCAAGTGCTGAACCTCAGATTTGGGCGGCTGCATTGGAAGGTTTCTTCAATCCCATTGCTGAACGGATAGCTCGCCGCTCTGATCAAACGATGCAAGAACTCTTGCAACGACCCAATGTGCAGTTTGTTCCTGAAGGAACCGAAGTTTCTGTGGTGGTAAATAGTTTTTTGAGGGTAGACCGATGAGACGATTGCCTGCTCTGACCTTAGTCAGCACAGCATTATTGATTGGTTTAGTATCTCCCGTGTTGCCCGTTCAGGCACAAACGTCAGCTTACCAGGTCGTTGATCGCACCAGAGCGACTACCAGTGCGGTTCAAGTTCAAGTGGCTCCTGGACGGGCAACTTCGATTAGTTTTAGCCAGACCGATGAAACGATCGCCTATATTCTGCTGGCAGATGCCTCGCGGGTAGTCTACAGCACTGATACTGAATTAGAGACTGGGCGGGCAAAGACTATTTTCTTGAGAGTGATTCAACCACTACGCTTTCCAGGAGCGACCACTACGCCTGTAACCAACCTGATGGTGCAAACGGTAGATGCTAGAGGGCAGAATTGGCTCTACACGTTTGATATTGTTCATAGCAGCAATCCGCGTTATGTCGGTGTTCAGATTTTGCCTGCGATCGTCCGTTCACAAGCTGATCCCGCTGTTGGTAATCTCAACTTAACGCTCGACAATATCCGAACTGGGTTAAGCATTGCCATCATGCAAGGCTACACGTCGATCGATGATCCCGTTGTTGTCAAAGTCCGCCAGCTTCTGGAACTGATGCGAACTGAAAATATGACAGTTTCGGAGGCAGCCCACTCAGTTGGGATTCCATTAGAAGTGCTCTCAGAACTGGGACGGCTTTCCCAGGAAGATCAACCCGCGATTCCTATTCGTGGAGTGTCTAACGAAGAGATTCTATCCTAATCTCAATTCCTGTCGTGTCATAGAAGTTTTCACTGGTTTGATAAATCTGATAGGAACGATTCCCCAATAACAGTCCCAACCAAACTTCTACAAAGGGTTTCTGCATTTTGTTACATAGCTCAGGGAGGGAAATAGTAATGTCGCTGTGACAGGATCGCTGATTGATATAAGTAGAAAAATAGCGGGCGATCGCCCTCGACCATTCCTCCACATTTTCCCCATGCGCCAGATCTCGAATTTGCTCGGCCATCTGAGCTTGATTGAGTGCTTGATCTGCTGCCACTTGATCGACCCAATTCAACAACGCATTCTTCTCGACTTCCCCGACGATCGAACCCTCTTCCTGAATGGATGATTTCTGCTTGCGGTTAGCAGGGTACTGAATCGGCTCTGATTCTTCAAACAGCTCTGATACATCCAGCGTCAAAGATTGGACGAACAGATCGACACAGTCCTCTAGATTTACCACTGGCTCAACCGGGTTATGCCGACGCTCCCACCCGGAAATCAAGAGATTTGCCCGTGCAGCATGGACCTCTGAGAGCTGCACCAATACATCCCCTGCGACGGTCAACTGTTCTGTTAAAGATTGATCGGATAGGGTCTGCTCTAACATGTCACAGAGCGATCGCAGATCCGCTGTTTCCGGAAACCGAGATGCCGCCTCCAAAGATTGCCAGAGGTCAAGCTCTAACTGTTGGATCTCCATTATAGCTTGACCTCCGGATAGAGGGGGCAGGGTCGAATTGGGCAATTCTGGGGATGCAGTTCAACCGAGGAGCGGAAGCGCTCTACCTTGATCCCACTATGCTGTGAGAAAACATCTAAAATCCGAACCAGCAGGGTTTTAACCTGCAATTCGGTCAATCCCAAACAGTGAACGGGTTCAACTTTGGCGACTCGATCGTTACCCACCCAGAGTTCTGCACCCAGGGCATGAAGGGGTGAATCTTTGGTTATGCGATACCAGTGAACGACTGCGGCAGGAACGGCTGGAGCCAATACCTCTAGTGTCGCTACTCGCCCGGTTCCAGAAACGCCCGGTTCTAATGATAAAGATTCAGTTTGCTGCCCCCGTCGTCGTTGTTTACGGACATGGTTCCGCACCCCCCGGTGGCGATAGTAGGAACGGCGATTATGGCAAACCTTTGGATTCCAGCATCCGTCCCCATCTGATCCATGACGCTGTTGGGCTTCCTGAGCATCTAGCTTCGAGCAAAGCCGACATTTTTCCTGATCGGGACGTGCCATTACGCACCTCGCAAGGGAGCCAATAACTCATCTACCCACAGATGATCAGTCTCCGATAGCTTGGGCGGTGGTACAGGCTGACGATAGTCGATGCGTTCGTTATATCCCGCCCGATCGCACACGCCCTGCACAATTGCTTGTAATTCTATCAGCAGCTCCTCATCTTCGGGTCTTAGCGGCAGCGGCACACTGGGAATGGGTTCACGCAAGTCAAAGTCATACAGGTCAGCTTGAGGACGTTGTGAACTACGGCTGACAATGAGGCGATAGTCACTCGGCTGCACCTCTCCTATCATCATCATTGGGATGCCAGCCTGAATCAGGTCAATTTCAACCAGATTGGAGAGACTGCCCAAAATTCGCCTGCGCTTGTTTTCATAAGCCGTTCTGCCTTTTCCCTTCTGCTTATTTTTGGGCGACAGCACCTCAATCACTGTAATAACCGTGTCTGTGCCGACTTCGCGAACTTCGAGATAGCGCTCTTTAATGGTGGTTGGCTGGGGTAAGAAAATGGAGCGGGGTTGCTTCTGAGTCAACGTTGCACCCGATTCAACTCGCAGCGGCTCCAATTGATCGATTGACCGAGCCGCTAAGACAGCAGCATTTGGAATACCCTCGAGAATTTCTTCTGGCTCTTCCTGATCCTGGTAGGTGCGAGTCTCAACCTCAATGTAATAGTTGGGGCGCAGTTGGGGCGCTACCGTATCGGCGATCGCCACCATCAGCCGAGTATGAAACGACGACCAGAAGGCTGGATGTTCGAGGTAGGGATTCATGCCAGGGAAGGGCGACAGCATCCGTGAAACTCCCGCAGTGCAAGGATTTTCATTCAGTATACCCTAACCTCTCTGAAGCTAGTCGTATTTTAGTCGTATAAAAGATATTGTTCAAATATTTTACTTAAAATGCCCTAAACTGAAA
>JAAUTN010000589.1 GCA_012031415.1 Leptolyngbyaceae cyanobacterium SM1_4_3
TGAGCGATCGCACCGAACTTGAAACCGAGCTACAAGAAGCCCAGACTAAGCTCACCGAACTCAACACCAGTTTAGAGGAAGGCTTGTCATCCCTCTCAACGGCGGGTGAAACGGCTCTCAATACGTTGAATGAGGGGCAGGGCAAAATTCAGGGTGGTCAGCAGCAGCTTGATCAGGTGGTAGATGCGGTTGAGGAAAGTGTAGATACAGCACAGCAGGCAATTGGGACGGCAACGAGTGCGATCGCCGAAGATATTTCTCAAGTGACCGATGCTTTAGAGGAAGCCAATGGAGAAATCGATACCGAAGTACAGGAAGTGGTAGACGAACTTTCTAACTTAGATGAGTTAAGTAATGAGTTGACCACCCTAGAAGACAGCACAGTTCAAACTGAAATCAATTCCTTACTGGAGACAGCCAGAGAATCAGTTGATACCCTGGGAACCAACATTGAAGATGCCCTGGAAAAGGTCACTAGTGCTGTCCAAGAAGCGGGTTCAGAATTGTCTGGCACTGAAGGCAATATCTCCACTGAGCGAGAAGAGTTGAGCGGGTTAGTCGATCAGCTACGAGAGTTAATCGAACCGCTGCGGCAGGGTGTCACCAGTGCCCAGGATGCAGCGGATAAGCTAGGTATCCCCTGGGGATAAGGGACGTGCAAACTGCCCCTACAAAATTCATTGCTTAAAACAGTACATCGTGTCAATTACCCTAACTAAGGAGAAAACTCATGAGCGACTTACAAACCCTTGCTGGTGAAACCGTTAACAAGCTTTCAACACTGGCAGATGCGACAGAAACAACTCAGACTAAACTCACCGATGTCAAAACTGAACTCACGCGGATTCGGCAGGCGGTTGATGAATCCTGGGAAACCTTAAGCGATCGCGCCCAATCCCTCATTGAACAAGTCAACGAAGGCAAAACAGAACTTGCGGCTGAAGTAGAGTCTGTCACTCAGGTAATCACTCAGCTAAAGCAAACCATTGATACGACTCAAAATGAGTTGACTCAGGAATTGGAGGCAACGAAGGGGGCGATCGCCGCAATCGATGACAGACTGGCTGAACTAGATATGGAAAGTGACATCACCGAAGCTGAATCAGCCCTGAACAGTCTTGGTGAAAAAGAGATTGGCACCGAAGTTGAAGAGGCGATTAACCAGGCGATCGAAGAATTGAGCGGCTTGAGCGGGGAACTGACTGCTTTTGAGTCAGGGTTAGAAGCGCAGGTCGATGGACTGGAATCCACGATCACCGATCAGGTTGTACCCACTATTGAAGGCGGAGCGCAATCTCTTTCGGAACACTTTGATGGTGTGATTGAACACTTCAGCACTTCCATTCAAACGGCTTCAGACGGTATGGAGGAGTCTATTCAAGGATTGATGGAAGAGGTCAGCACATCACAAAGTGAGTTATTGACCGAGCTTGATGGTACTGCTCTCAAACTTGACGAGATGATGATCCAGTTGGAAGGAGCTATTGAAACGGCAAAAACCAGTGTTGTAGATGCCACAGAAGCTTTAGTAGAGGGTATCGAACTCAGTAATCAGAGCTGCCAAAAAGCAGTAGAAGTGCTAACAGAATCCAGAGATGCTCTGGAGGCAATCTAACCTCCTAAACATCCAAACTCGTTCTAAACTCGTTCCGAGGCTCTGCCTTAGAATGCAGACTTCCTGAAAATTAAGTAGCAGAGCCACTCAAAAGGCATTTCCAGGTAAAACCTGGGAACGAGGAAACCCAAGCTCCAAATAGATTTCAGCGATTTCGCGCTTTTGACAGTGTGTTTTTATATACGAAGTCTGGAGCGCACATCGGGAGAAGGTTTCAGAGTCTGCCAAAATCCTCGTGAATAATTCAGACTAGTCTCTGCAAACGACATCATCGAAGGAATGATGGCTTGATCAGTTAGTGAGGTATGAATCATGAGCGGAGCTGATCATTTAATGGCGATTATTGATGAAGCAAGGAGCCGGAATCGGGCAGTTGCTAGTGATCTGCTACCAGAATTGGCTAGCGAAATTAGGAATATGGTTCAGTCAGCCCAACAATCTCTGCAAAACTTAAATGCCCATTACCGATCTCAAATTCCTGCAAATGGTGCAGGTGTACTTAGTGAGCGTGACGTATTTAGAACCAATGGACAAGATCCAGAAGCAATCCAACGAGCAATGGATCGAGTTATGGGAAGAGGTGATGTGTACCTACCACAATCTGCATTGAATAACCCACCTCAAGATTTTGCCCATGCAGAGCCGCAAGTGCTTGCAAGGGATTTAGATAGCAGAGCATTTGGGGTATCTCGCCCATTTTGTGCCATTGGTGGTTGTGAACAGTACATTGAAACTGTTGCAGACAATGAAAGGAGCATTTTTACCTTTGCAACGGACGAGGGGATTGCCAGAGCAAATGGGAGAACAATTCCAGGAATGGTAAGTATTTTTTATCCTGGTGAACTTATTCCCAATGCTGACGGCTCACTTAGGGGCGGGGGCGGGGGCGGTGTTTATCAGATGCCACTTGATTTAAGTCCAGAAGAATTAGATAGGCATTCTAGGGAGGCTGCCGAACAGATTCTAGGACATAACGGAGTTTCATCAGAAACTGCAAATGTAGTCAAAAATGCTATTCCTTCAGGAGGAGCGAGTAGAGCTTTGGGTCCTGCGGCATACTTGCTTGATGCTTACAGCCTCTATGAAGCTTATGAGTCTGATGGCGGAAGAATGGGAGATAACTTCCAAGAAACCGCAGGTGGTGTTGTAGGAGGAGCAGCGGGAGGTTGGGCCGGTGCAGCAGCAGGGGCTGCGATTGGTACTGCGATATTCCCTGGTGTTGGCACCGTTGTAGGTGGACTGATTGGCGGAGCCGTAGGAGGAATGGCTGGCGAGGAAGCAGGCGGATTCTTAGGCGGTCTTTTCTAGATTGGTCAAAAAAGTGAATGGGTAGTTAAACATTTTTTGCAAACGTTACACATAGGTGAAACTCATGAACAGAACAGTTGATATGCGGCGATTTGAGCTTGTTTTAGTTGTAGAGAAACACAATCCAATCCTTCTAAATCCTGAATTCCTGAAAGTTAAAGGAATCATTCCTTATCACTGGGAGTTAGCGCAGCCTCCAACTTATACAGACGGTGTTGCTTTAACGGTTTTTCAAAACGGAGTGTATGTTGCTCACCGAGGCAATGCGATCGCCTTCTTCGAGGATATTAGAGCAAAAAGCCTTGATGAGTTAGAAGTCCCTGAAGTAGTTTACAGGTATGTTGAAAAGTTGCCCCAGGAAAACTATCAGGCAGTAGGGCTGAACCTGGAAGGACATACTCTACTCGACAGTCAAGATGCAGCAAAAAGTTATCTTCAGGAGATACTTTCTAGTGGCGATCGCCCCACCCTTCTGACGCAAATCTAGTGCAGGCGATCGCCAACTTTATCTACAAGATTAATAGAGGAGTAATGACTCTCACAGTGCGAAATACAGAGCTACAGCTTTCAGAAACAGAACAGGCTCCGGTACT
>JAAUTN010000590.1 GCA_012031415.1 Leptolyngbyaceae cyanobacterium SM1_4_3
ACCCTTCTGACGCAAATCTAGTGCAGGCGATCGCCAACTTTATCTACAAGATTAATAGAGGAGTAATGACTCTCACAGTGCGAAATACAGAGCTACAGCTTTCAGAAACAGAACAGGCTCCGGTACTTCTGTTTGCTGCCAACTTTCACCGTGATCTGTCTAAAATCCCTGAAGCGGAACGAGTTCAGGAATTATCTGAAACAATTGAGAATTGGCAGGACGACGTGGGAACATATCAAGATCTTGTCAACAACAAATTCTTGGCTCAAGACAACAGGTTAGCAAGTTCTGCCTACTAAGACATGAGAGCTTGACAGAATATTTCTACTGTTGGAGTGGAATCTGAATGATAAATTCAGTGCCTTTCCCAGGAGTTGAGAAACAGGTCAATTTGCCGCCATGTTTCTCAGTAATGATTTGATAGCTGATCGACATACCCATCCCCGTTCCTTTTCCAGGCGGTTTGGTGGTAAAAAAGGGATTGAAGATACGGAGCTGCACCGCTTTAGGAATTCCGGTTCCGTTGTCAGCGATCGCCACTTCTAACCATGCTGCATCCGTTACAGCGGTGCGAATGGTAATCGTCGGAGAAGTTCTTTGCTCCGAGTCATCGGTTATGGGTTGATTGTCATCTTCTCCATTTTGAGTAAGCGATCGCCTGATGCAAACGAAAAATGGTTGCTTCTACCGGGAAATGATAGCGATCGCCCTTTACCTTTGTAGGATTCTCACATTAGAAACGAACGATGCCGTAGTAATAGCTGATCGACAAAATGATAACGGTGAGGATACCTATAATCGTGCTGATAACCAGCACTTGAGAAGATTTTGGATTTGGGTCTTGCTTGTTGTTTTGAACGGACTCGTTCGTCACATTAGCAGGATTGTTAGGATTAGCGGGTTCTTCAGTTCTCATGGTATTCATATGGAAAAACAATGCTTTTCATGCTGGGCTGAAACCTGCAAATCTTCATCTAACTTAAGGTCTACATTGCATCTTTTATGCCTCCTACGCGGACTTAACGTCTTAGCCGATCCCAAAACCGATAGAAGTAAAGCGATTGACTACGATCAACTTCCTCAAAAGCAGCCAACTGGGACTCTATAATACGCAAGTTCAAGTTTAATGGCACCGAAAGGGGATTCAGGTCTGCGACTTCTCAAAGAAGTCGCAGACCTTAGCGCTTTATGTCTTCAAAGACTTGAGTAGCTGGGTAGGACGCGCAAGCTGTACATCATCCAGGCGATCGGGATGGTGAATGAACATATAGTGTTCATACTCAAACCAGTGCATCTCACCCTTTTCTTGGTTACAGGGCTGGCAAATTACCCAAAAGTTTTGATATTCCATTGACAGCCAGGGATATTGCGATCGCGGCAATTTATGATCAATTGTCCTTCCGCCACACTCAGAAAACCTGATTCCACAAATTGGGCAGTGCCAGTCAGAATGATTCTTTGCCCACTCACGGCTTTCTGGAGTTGTGCCACACTCACTATCCCCATTAATGTATCGCCAGTGATCAAATTTCTTATAGTCTTCCAAGTCTTGACGAGTTAATTTGTGGTACCGTCTTCTGCCTATCTCGTCCGCTAACTTAAACAATTCGTTTAGCTCTTTACCTTCAAGATCCACAATGTTCCTCACGTATATTATTGGCTAAAGTTTTGTTGTTCGATAGTTTTTTTGGTTGCGTTTCTTCTGTTGGGTTTTTTGACTGTAATCGATTATCTCAATCTCAGTATCCGGAAATTGTTGATCAATCAGTTCCCCAATTTCAGCCACTTCCTGAGCAAGCTGCTGTTGAGATTCGCTAAGCTCCTCAGAGTCAAGGTACTTATTGCCAATTCGATCGGCTTCCAAAAATAACTCTTCCAGACTCATATTCTCAAACTTTGACTGAGCTAAAAGCTCTTCAATTTTCTGATAAAGCTCGATAACCTTATCCCATCCAACGTTCTTAAAGCCATTATGCTTTAACCCTTGCTGGGATTCCTTCTTGAGCTTGCGGCGATTCTCTGAGTTAGTACGCTGTACTTCTCGATAGCTCATTCCCTTGAAGGTTCTTTTTGGGCTTTTTTGATTTGCCATTGGCGTATTCTCCTAGCCCAGCGTCCATCGGAATAGTCTAATTAAAGCTTTCCGAATCTCACTATCTTCATATTGCAGTAACAGTTTTGTGTCTCTGGCTAGCCTAAGCCGAATCTGATCCACAATATTCTTTAAATCTTTGTTTTCTTTTTTCAATTGAGTATTGGCTTCGGTCAACTCGGCATTTTGATTGGTTAAAGATTGAACCGTAGAAGACAGAGCTTGATTTTTAGAAGATAAATTCTGAATATCAGCCTCAAGCTTTCTCTGTTCTTCTTCTAGAAACCTTTTTTTACTTTCAAGGGTTGCCTTAGCTGCTTCTATGCTTTGAATAGAGTTTTCTAACTGACGATGCTCTACTTGCAAAGCTTCAAATTTACGCTCTGCCTGATTGCGTGCCCTAGCATAAGTTGCATTATTGCGGCCTAAATTATTGTTCTTATCTGCATAAGAATCAACAAGCTTGGCAGCGCTAGGTTCACGATGGAGAAGGTTCAATAACTCTTCGCACTCCTCCTTGCTGAACAATTGACTAATATTCTTATTAATTCCAAATTTTGTCTTCAAAACATCTTGAAGTTCAGCCTTAGATGCCATTAGCGATCTCCCACAGTACCAAGAACTCGACGGTCTTGAGCAGATCGAATGAAAACTACAAACTTCATCTAACTTCTAATTTAAGAATGGCGACAGTTTAAATTATACTGATTCTCTTAAAGCCACACTCAATTGTTGAATTTTTCACAGGTTCTTTAAAAAATTATTGAAAATTAAAGCAAAATTAAACAGTTACCTTCTTCAATAAGTTAAGTTAAAGCATAAGTGAGTCAGGTTCAAACTGTTGTTGCTCGTGCTTTGACTAAAGTAAGTTAGGCTGGTTTACATATAAGTAACTTTTAAGCTTTGATGATTTGCTTATAAGTCTATTTTATTCAGGTTTAGGCATTTGCAGTTTGGGTTTGAGCCTTCATTGTTCAGGTTTCAACCTGATATAAGTTTTATTTAAGCTTTTGCTGCTATGCTTTTAGTCAACTTCTACTGCACAAAGTAATGACTGCATGACTAGTGCTGCGTCACAACTAAAATTAGGGTTGGTAGTCAGTGCTTTAGCGCTGAAGCGCTAACTACAAGCCAAAGCATTACCCTAAATTAAGCGGTGACTCTGCACTAGCAGCAAACTCAAAATGTACCTTCAGCATTGCCGACACGATCTTTTAGAGTTCCATGAAATGAATTGCGATCGTGCGGTTCGTTGAAATCGATGATTGGACCCTTTGGCACGATGCGATTGGGATTAATATCAGTCATGCTCCTGTAATAACCGCGTTTAATATGGTCCAGGTTGCACGTTGCTTTGAACTCAGGTGCTGATAGAGATCTTTGAGATAATTCCACAGGTTAGGGTAGTCGATGATGCGACGCAG
>JAAUTN010000591.1 GCA_012031415.1 Leptolyngbyaceae cyanobacterium SM1_4_3
GTCGAATGAATCTTGAGTTTCCAATCGTGAAACTGCTCGATTACGAGCCTCAGTGGGAAGCTCTTGAAAGGAGCACAAATCCGTTTGCAGTAGTAGTCATGGCGCATCTTCGGACGTTAGCAACTACTCAAGATCCCAATGGGCGTTTACGATGGAAATTACAGCTAATCCGCGCCCTTTATGAACGGAACTATAGCCAGCAAGATATTCTGGAGTTATTCCGCTTGCTTGATTGGATGATGAGATTACCGAATGAGCTTGAGATTCAGTTTCGGGATGAAGTGAGACGGTTTGAGGAGGAAAAGAATATGCAATATGTAACTAGTATTGAAAGGATTGGCAGAGAGGAAGGTCTTTTAGAGGGGAGGCAACAAGGACGGCAGGAAGAGCGTGAAGCAGTGATTTTTACGCTTTTGAAGAGCAGGTTTGGTAAAATTGACGGAGAGTTGAGCAAGATCGTTGAACAACTTGTTCAGATGCAGCCTGATGAATTTACTCCTTTACTTCTAACGCTCTCTCGTGACGAGTTAATTGAACGCTTTACTCACTAGAGTTAAAGCATACAAAGGCTCGGCTGTCTTCGCTCAGCAACCTTCTCCAGCAGTAAGAGTCCTGTCTCATAATGCTTGCAGATGTGCTCTTGTACATCTCCTTTAACAAAGCTTTTCCTTCTACCGTGCATCTCCACTGCTTAATCGAAACTCGGTGAAGTATTGCTGATGGATTTCAACCAATCGCATCATCCTAATTTGTGGCAGGAAGTCCCCACAAACTCTATGGAGCCTAAATTTCGATAACTTTGACCATCCTGCCAGGAATTTATACTTGGACAACTTAAGCGATTGGGAGAATTGAAACCCCATCATTAGCTTGGAAGGCTAGAAAATACTCCCGTTTTTCAAGGCTTTCAGCGGGTTGGATCTTTTTTACAGCCAATTTACAGCCAAAATTGAATTGCTAAGCCAGTCCAGCCAGAAAAGCTCCCGTCTCTAGTCGAAGCCCAAAACAGAGCAGCCCCCAGTTGTAGTATATTGTAGTAAGTTGTAACACTACTCACGAGGAGCGTAGAAAGTGCCCTCTACTTCAAAAATGTCATCTTGATTGAGCCGATCGACTTCAACAATCGTTCGCGGCGGATAGGGATTGCCTTCCCAAAGCTCTTCCTGAATCTGATTGACGATGGGGCGATAGCGATACATGTCTGTTACATAAACAACAATCCGAACCGCATCTTGCAGCGTTGCCCCTTCAGATTCAGCAATAAGCTGCATATTTCTAAATGCCTGTCTAATTCTACCTTCTGGATCTTCAACCAAAGAATTTGTCGCTGGATCAATTCCACGCATTCCAGCCACAAAGATAAAATCACCCGCTCTAGTCGCTAAACTCCACGTGCCTGTTGGAGTAATTGCTCCTTCTGGCGATAGCGTCGTTACTCCATTGGGAGAAGTCGGCTGGGTTTCCTGGGCTTGAACACTAGGGACTCCGGCTAGGACGCTAAGTAGTCCTATAGCAGCAATTAATCGTGTCTTCATTCCGCTCTCTCCTCACAACAACGAGAATTATAGGCAGTAAAAGCTGTATTTAGGGTATTTTACGACTATTGCGTATTAAGATTTGCATACACTGTCTAAACGGAGTTTATTGCCAAAGCAGAATATTCAAATTCTTTGAATATTCGTTTGGTTGGCCGGACGCTATAGAAAACTGCTGTTTCATTAGATGAATTGTCACTAAGGCAACTTCTTGAAATTAAGTAGGACGGTTGTCTACTAAGAATTACGAACTTGACCAATCTCACCAAACTTGTTCAGCACTGGTTCTATGCAGCTCAACAAAGGTACTGCTGTATTCTGTTAGTTAAACAGATTTTTTTCACCAAAGCTTGCTCTGAAATTTTCATCAGGCAATGCAGTTATACTGACTGAAAGAACTCCAGTTTTCAGCCCACTAGCCCTTGTAGCTATGACTGAATCTCAGCAGATTCATCAAGTAAGAAATCGGCAGAAGCTTTTTTATCGGTGGCGTAATCGGTATACAAACACGCAATCTCTAAAGAAAGCGTTGCATAAAACGCCTCAGAATTTCATTGCGCGGTTAGTCATTGGTGCTACCACATTAGCTGTTAGTGTATCGGCGTACTACTGCTACCAATCGGTGCGTAATTTGCTACTGGAGAATCTAAAGCAAAACGCTTTTCTGCAAGTGGAGCAGAGCGTTAGAGAGATTGATACTTGGCTTTCAACTCACAAAGCTGCACTAGAAGCGAGCGCAAATAGTCCTACCTTCCGCACAATGGACTGGTCGCAAATAGACCCTTACCTGAAATCAGAGGAGCAAAGGCTACCGGAGTTTAGCTACTTTGGCATGATTGATGCGAATGGGCTTCTGTATACAACTCTACCCGACCAGCCTCAAGGGGTGATTAACCTGAGAGACCGTAAGCATTTCCAAGAAGCGATGGCTGGAAAAGGTAGTTTGTCTGATCCGCTCATTGCCCGTATTCCCCAAGGGGCACGAGTAGTTGCTTATGCGGTTCCGGTCTGGTCGGGCGTGCCTGAACTTGGAAAACCACTAGGTGAGGTAATTGGTGCCATCAATGGTGTAATCAGTATCGACAAGATCGTTGAAATCACGAGCAGTCTGAGGTACGGCGACAAGAGCTACACTTTTGCCCTTAACTCTAAAGGCGAAGCAATTGTTCATCCTAACTCGGCGTTGATGTCAACGATCGAAAAGCCTGCACCCAGCCTCCTCGACGCAACAGATCAGCATTTAGCAGCCACTGCCCAATGCATGGTGAATAAGCAACAAGGAATTGAACTACTGCCGATAGATGGTATCCCGCAATACGTTGCCTTTGCTTCGCTCCAAGAAGCAGATTGGTCAGTTGCTTTGGTGATTCCCAGGGAGAACATTGAAGCTCAACTCAAACCACTTGATCTCATTGCAGCAGTTGTAGCAGGACTGGCGATCGCTCTCATTACTATTCTCCTGCGAGTTCAAGCTTCAGAGCAAGCTCAGCTTAAAAAGTCTAAGGCAGCTTCTGATGCCGCACGAGAGGCAGCCGACACTGCCAATCGAGCAAAAAGTGAATTTTTAGCAAACATGAGCCATGAACTTCGGACTCCCTTGAATGGCATTTTGGGTTATGCCCAAATTTTAAGTCGAGCGAAAGCGTGGACAGACAAAGAGCGTAATGGGGTTAACGTTATCTATCAAAGTGGTTCACACCTTTTAACGTTGATTAATGACATTCTTGATCTTTCAAAAATTGAAGCTCAAAAGCTAAAAGTTGCATCCCAAACCCTTACATTTTCCTTCTTTTGTGCAGGGAGTTGTTGAGATTAGCAACGTTCATGCTGAACATAAAGGTATCGATCTCATTTATGTTCCTTCCCCGAATTTGCCAACAGGAATCAAAGTAGATGAAAAGCGGCTGCGTCAAGTACTGATTAATCTACTGAGTAATGCAATCAAATTCACGAACGCAGGTTCGGTGACGTTCAAGGTA
>JAAUTN010000592.1 GCA_012031415.1 Leptolyngbyaceae cyanobacterium SM1_4_3
CGTTTTCTGAGTCGTTTTGGCAAAAACCTATTGATTAAATCAAAAGTTCTACTTTGAAGCAAGCAAAGATGGATCAAGGTTTTCGGCTGCTGCCTGATCTAGCAGCCACCAAAGTTGTCCTTGCGGCTGGATTAGACGAGCGGGGTAGGCTGTTTCGTCTCCAATTTCTGCTAAAACGTGTGCTAGCGCATTTTGCTTGCTGGCACCTGTCACCAAGAAAATTACGGTACGCGCCCGGTTGATCAGGGGTGCAGTGAAGGTGATGCGCGGCTGTCCATCCTTGTTGCCCACTGTGATCAGGCGATCGCGCACCGTCAAAGCCTCAGTACGGGGAAACAAAGAAGCGGTGTGCCCGTCATCCCCAATTCCCAACAGCACTACATCCAGCATTGGAAACTCCCCTGCCCCCAGTTGAAAAAACTGCTGAAGCTGACGTTCATGTTTTTGAGCGGCGATCGCAGGATCAGCTTCATCGGTCGGGATGGGGTGAATATTGGCAGACGGAATTGCAACCTGATCTAACCAGGCACGACGAGCCATCCCCTCGTTACTATCGGGATGGTCAGGCAGAACATAGCGCTCGTCCCCCCAAAACACATGAATCTTGCCCCAGGGTAAGTCTTGACGGGCGATCGCCTCGTATAGAGGCTTTGGCGTACTGCCCCCAGCCAGGGCGATCGTAAACTGACCTCGCTCCGCCAGCGCATCTTGCAGATTGTCCAGCACGAGCTCAAGCGATCGCTGCACAATTGCACTTCGATCAGGTAGAGTCTCTACTCTAGTCATCAGAATTCAACCCTTTCAATCAGTTCCTGGAACACGCTTCAGCCAAGTTCATTGATTTGAGCAAACCTATTAAGCTTACGAGTTTGCTCAGTTTTGTCTCTTTCTAGAAATTACCGCTAAACTAGCACAGCCTGATTGTGCTACGGATGTAATGTTTGAGATTATCTACAGATCTAAATGGGTACTCGCTGATATCCTCTTCCCAAACCAGGTCATGCTTAGCAGCCTCTTTCATTGGGGCGATCGCATCCAAAAATGTATTTTTTCCGTATATTCCGTAGCGGGGTGCTGCAAAATGCCAATTTTTTGCCAGGATCGTTACTATTCACCTGCGTTTATTGCAGTTTTCATATTTTATGAGGCAAACAGCGCAAGGACTGAAGACGGTGCATTGCCCCCCGATCTAAACTCTTCACATCTCTACTAAGAGTTACCTGGAGTTGCCCATCCTTGCTCAAAGATATTGCATTAACCTTTCCGGTTCTCAAATGCCAACTGATTTATAGTACCCCTTTGGTTGGTATCCTAAGCTGGGTACTATCCAGCTTAAATTTGAAACGGACAGCAACGTAAACTTTTATTATGAGTTCACCCAAAGCGATCAATCGCCGCCAACTCTCGCCCCTCGTCTCTCTGGCGTTAAAAACGGTCGGTGTAGTGATGATTCTGGCTTCCCTGCTAGACATGATCATTCTGCCAATGCCCTACAACTTCAGCGGAGATGGCAGCACTCAGTGGCTCTTAAATTTCACGACGCAGGTCGTAGATCGGGGAATAATTCCCATGATTGGTATAGCGCTGCTCTTGGCTGGCTCCTGGATTGCCAGTGATCTGGGTAATGCCCCTCAAAAGCAGAAAAATGTTCAGTCGCTACAGTTTTGGGCGCTGGTGCTGTCTTGTGTGTTGGGTTTGCTTTATCTACTGATCTTTCCACTACACCTGAATAACGTTCGGATTGATAGTCAGCGATCGCTTGAGCAAATTACTGCTGAAGCTAATCAGGCTCAAACCGAGCTTGGGACTCGACTCAATGCCGAGGTGCAGCAGCAGCGCCAGCAAATTGTTCAGCTTTTAGAAAATGAAGAGCTATTGGATCAGGCAATCTCCTCTGGACAGGTACCTGAAGAGCAGGCAGGGCTACTGCAACAGTTCAGGGATGATCCGGCAGCCTTAGACCAGTACATTGAGCAGCGAGTAGGTGAATTGCGGACTCAATTTGAAACTGAGATTGGCACTCGCCGAGAAGAAGCCCTCAGCGCCGCTAGAACCGAAGCTCTCAAATCAGGATTGCGGATTGGCATCAGCAGTTTGCTGCTGGCGATCGGCTACATCATCATCGGATGGTCGGGTTTAAGGACATTGGGGCAACCTAATCGAGCAGGCCAATAGAGTCATCTGCCGATTTACCCAATCTTGTCAGTGGGGTGTGTTTTGCCTGCCGTTTTCAACATGAACCGTTGGACACTATGTTTACGATCTACATCCTCACTCACAACGAAGAAATTGATATTGCGGATTGCATTGAGTCAGCGTTGCTGTCGGATGACGTAATCGTTGTTGACTGCTTTAGTGGCGATCGCACCGTCGAAATTGCCAGTCGTTATCCTGTGCGAGTCGTGCAACATACCTTTGAGAGTCACGGCAAACAGCGAACCTGGATGCTGGAATCGATTCCTCCTAAGCATAACTGGGTATACATCCTGGAAGCTGATGAGCGAATGACTCCCGCTCTGTTTCAAGAGTGTTTGCAGGCAATCCAAAGTGAGCAGCACGTGGGCTACTACGTGGCTGAACGGGTCATCTTCCTGGGACAGTGGATTCGCCGCAGTACTCAATATCCGCGCTATCAGCTTCGGCTACTGCGACACGGCAAAGTCTGGTTCAGCGACTATGGGCATACTGAGCGTGAGGTCTGTCACGGCTCTACGGGCTTCCTGCGAGAAACTTATCCTCACTACACGTGCAGCAAAGGTTTAAGCCGCTGGCTTGACAAACACAACCGCTATTCCACAGATGAAGCAATTGAGACGCTCCATCAACTTGAGCAGGGCAAAGTCAACTGGCAAAAACTGCTGTTTGGGGCTTCAGAAGTTGAGCGTCGTCGAGCATTAAAAGATCTGTCTTTGCGTGTCCCGTTCCGACCGCTAGTTCGCTTTGTATATATGTACATTTTTTTGGGCGGCTTCCTGGACGGACGCTCTGGACTCGCCTGGTGTACTCTCCAAGCTTTCTACGAATATCTGATTTTGCTGAAAGCCTGGGAAATGAAGCATATACCCGTACCAACGGTCAAATCATCGGGGGCGTTTTCTGACAAAGCAACCTCAGCGCAACCAGAGCAATTAGAATCATCGTCAGAGGTCATATCGGCGCATTCTACTCAATAAATAGCCGTAGACCAGGCAGCAACTAGTTTCACTCACTCGTCCTGGACATCAGCCAGTCGAGAGTCTGAGAGGCGATCCATCCAGCCTTCCAGGTAGGTTCGATTTTCCTGGCGCTGAGTTGGATCGTCTGTGTTGAGCGGGTGTGGCATCAGCCCTAAGATGGCGGCAGTGGTGACGCAAAACATCGATTTTTGGAAGCTAATGCTGATTTTGACTCGCAAATCATCCTCACCGCGCAAGCCCTGCATATAAAGGTCGTGCAGGTAGTCAGGTAGGTAATGTCGCATATCCTGCATCAGCAGGGTGGGCGGAATGCCAGCGCTGCCGACTGGCAGC
>JAAUTN010000593.1 GCA_012031415.1 Leptolyngbyaceae cyanobacterium SM1_4_3
CCGGCAAAATCTGCCTAACCTGGCAGGCACATCGATGGAAGGTGTAGCGAAGGGCGCTTATGCAATTGTAGACAGCGACGGCACGCCCGACTTGATTCTGATCGGCACGGGTTCAGAAGTCAGCCTATGCGTGGAAGCTGCTTCTAAACTGACCGCAGAAGGCAAAAAAGTGCGGGTCGTTTCGATGCCGTCTTGGGAGCTATTTGAAGCGCAAGATGCCGCCTACAAAGAATCCGTGCTGCCCAAAGCCGTCACCAAGCGGGTTGCCGTAGAAGCCGGAACCAGCTTTGGCTGGAGCAAGTATCTCGGCACCGAAGGCGATTCCGTCAGCATCGATCGATTTGGCGCATCGGCTCCGGGCGGCGTCTGCATGGAGAAGTTTGGCTTCACCGTAGACAACGTGCTGGCAAAAGCGAAGGCATTGCTGGGCTAATTTCTAACTTCAAGTCATTTCTCCTTTGATTCAAGCCCTCTCTCAGCAGGGGGGCTTTTTTGTGGCAAAAGTTCTAGCTTCGTTGCGCCACAATATCAATCACAAACACACGCACATTGCCTGAACGTCCTTGCAGACGCAGGCGAAGCTCTTTAGACGTGAGGGTTCCTTGTAGCGTTGTTCCAGCATTCATATCTGAAGCGAGGAACAAGGGCGCACTTCCCAACATTACTGGGCCTGCGAAAAGATAATTGGGTGCAGAAGCATTAAATGGAGGCGTCAAATCATTATTCGCATTAGCTAACGTACCCTGGATCTGGTTGCCGCTGTACTGAAGCTGCCAGGATTGCCCCAGCAAATTTTGGGAATTGGTCAGCGCAGAGTAAACCGCAATTGCGCCCGGTGTACCCCGACCTAAATCAAGCCCAGAAGAGGAAATTGACAAATTAAAGGGATTGGTCTCTACCTGGTTGCCCACTGTGAGCGGAGCCTTGACCCGTGCTGTAATGTTCGTTTGAAAAGACCTTGGCCCGTCCGTAAATTGCCCTGTTACTCTATCAACTAAACCCGTTGTTGTGACACTAACTCCGCGATACTCACCCCAAAGATTTTGAAATAAGTTAATTGCAGGCGGGTTGACTTGCCCGGTGTTTGGCTGACCTCGAATCGACAGAGTGTAGTTGGTTTTGCCTTGCCGCTGCAACACTCGCAGCAGATAAACTCCTGGCTTGAGCGTTTTTTGAATCGATTCGGATCGCTTCCCCGATCGATCTGAGCGAGCCACAACCCGTCCAGTTTGCGTCGTAAGCTGAAGCGCAGCATCTGCCCGTAGACCAGTTAAGGATGCAGAAAAGCGACCTCGACGAGAGACATTCAAGCTGTAACTCCCACTACGGTTGCTTTGCCCTAAAGTGCCTTTAAATTGCCCCAATAGGTTCTTCGAGCGAGCATTGACAGACTGCACAAGCATGGTAGAGTTTCCTTTTCTGAAGCTAAAATGCTCATCTGATAGGGTGCTAGCATCTGGAGTGTAAGACCAAACAGATGCAGAGCCATGATTCAGGCAGAGTCTCGAACTGATTCTAAACGCAAAGTGTTGCTCTATCCGGGTGAGGATGGTTACTTAGTTGCTGAAGTGCCCAGTTTGCCGGGATGCATTACTCAGGGGAAAACTCGTGAAGAAGTGTTGATCAATGTTGAAGAGGCGATTGCTCTTTACATTGAAGTTTTGCAAGACCGAGGTGAAACAGTTCCAGATGATCAGGTCGAGGTCGTCCTGGTATGAGCAAACTGCCTGTTATTTCAGGTGCAGAATGTGTCAAAGCACTTGAACAAGTCGGCTTTTGGTCGATCGTCAGCGTGGAAGTCATGTGATTCTAGTACGCGAAACTCCCAAAACCACCATTGTTGTACCGGATCACAAAGAACTCGATCGAGGAACTTTTACGGGCAATTATTCGGCAAGTTGGTTTGAGCGTTGATGAATTTGTTGCGCTTTTGTAATGCTAACAATCCATCACTCTCCTGCGATATGCACAAACAACTCGCGCTGGTGGCTGTGGTTATGGTAGAGACTGGATTAATGTCTGATCTTACAGTCTCCAGTTCAAAGCCCTCTCTCAGCAGGGGGCTTTTTTTGTGGCTTCATCGGCTTTCCTTGCTTTCCTTAATAAGCTTGTTATGCGGCAATCACCTACCATTAGAGCTACGGTTGGAGCTAGATATAACGATTCTGATATGCAATCACCATTGAAATTCCAGATGAAATCGCCCAACGATTCGATCAGGCTGAAGGAAACCTTTCTCATCGATCTTAGAACTCATCGTTGCTGATGCTTACCGCTGTGGCAAGATCAACACCGCTGAAGTGGGCCAAATCCTCCAGTTACCCACTCGTCTTGCGACTCATGCATTTTTGAAACGGATGGGCACTTACTTAAACTACGATGAAACCGAACTAAACCAGGATCTTCGGACTCTCAAGGAGTTCAGAGCGCAATGATTGTTGTCTCTGACACTTCTCCAATTTGCTATCTACTGCTGATTAATCAGATCGACGTGTTACAGATTCTCTACAAAGTTATTGTGATTCCTAAAACTGTTGCAGATGAATTGGGAGCATCTGAGTCACCACCTATAGTAAAACGCTGGATTGCTCAACCTCCCATTTGGCTTCAAATACAGCCTGCTGAACTACCTCAAAGTATTGAGCTTGGAAAGCTTGATCCTGGTGAGCGAGATGCAATCTTACTTGCAGAACAACTGAAAGCCAATTTAGTGATCATGGATGACAAGTCTGCAAGGCGAATTGCTGTAGAGCGTGGATTGAAAATTATTGGGCTTCTAGGCGTTGTGAAAGATGCTGCGAGATCCGGCTTGCTCGACTTAGAAATGACGTTTAAGCAGTTACAGGACGTTGGTTTCTGGGTTTCACCAACTTTGGTACAACGTCTACTGATGGATGATTAACCTGATCTTGTTCAAAAATCACTCTCCCGCAATATGGACAAACAACTCGCGCTGGTGGCTGTGGTTGCGGTCGAGACTGGATTAATTTTGATCTCACAGTCTCCAGTTCAAAGCCCTCTCTCGCAGGGGCTTTTTCATAAAAGACATCAAACGGTTCTGTTATCTGTGGACTGAGAAGCTTGTGGCATCGTTTCAATCAATGCCCGCAGCACTTGATTAACCGACTCTGGGGTTGTAAAAACTTGAGCAACATCTTCATCTAAAACCACAACTTTTAGTTGTTTTCCACCATGAGCCGCAAAGCGATTGGGTTTTGCTTTTTTGTAGTCAAAGTGGTACTCAGCTAAAAGTTCATCATCTGAGGGGTCTGTCTGCTCGAAAGGTATTTCGCTCATAATCTTCACGCTCCCTTCGGGTAGCTAAACGGGCACTGATAATGCGAATGGCATGAGGACGCTCGGTAAAAGAAATGAGCAGTAGGCGATTGTTTCGAGAATGTCCGATGATAATTTCTCGCCTCTCACCTTCTGAATGAGTTTCGTCATCAAAAATAGCTGCTAGCCCATTATCAAAAACGGTTTTGGCTTCTTCAAAACTGACGCCAT
>JAAUTN010000594.1 GCA_012031415.1 Leptolyngbyaceae cyanobacterium SM1_4_3
ATCCGAATGACCCAACTGTGGCAGAGGCGCTGTTTGCGCTGGGGCAGAGTAACCCGCAGTACTGGGATCAGGCGATCGCCCAGTTTCCCGCCCATCCGCGTAGCCTTGAGATCGCCAAAACTCGTCTGAGCCAAGATCCTAACCAGCTTCCGATGCTGCTGGTTTTGGCCAGGCATGGACATCATCTGCCTGAAATCACTTCTACTTTAGATCGGATTGTTAACGAATACGGTAGCCAGCTTCAGCCCGAAGATTGGGAGCGATCGCCTTTGCCTATTGGGAAAATGGCTACTACGGCAGCGCCGGATCAGCCTACGCTAAAGCACCCCGCACTGCCCTGAATGCCTACCGCACCGGACGCGGTGCCCAGCTAGGTGAACGCTACTCTGATGCACTCAGCGCCTACTACCAGGTGACGCAAGAATTTCCTGATGCGGAGGAAACTGCAACCGCTCTACTGAGAATGGCAGAGATCACCACCCAGCCGCAGGACGCTCTAGCCTATCTCGACACTGTAATTGAACGCTTTCCCGATCGCGCCGCCGAAGCGCTGCTAGCTAGGGCAGATGTTCTCGAAGCCATGCAAAGCCCAGAGTCTGTAAGTCAGGCGCGTCAGTCTGTTTTGACTCAGTACAGCGACTCCGAAGCCGCCGCAGAACTGCGCTGGAAGCAAGCGGAACGAGCCGCCGCCGCTGGTGATGCCCGCACCGCTTGGGAATGGGCGCGGCAAATCGTCACGGAGAATGGCGATAGTGAGTTGGCCCCCGAAGCGGCCTATTGGGTCGGCAAATGGGCAGTCCAGATGGGGCAACAGGATGAGGCAAACAAAGCTTTTGAATATGTCTTGACCCACTATCCGGAGTCTTACTATGCGTGGCGATCGGCTTCTACATTGGGCTGGGATGTAGGCGACTTCACCACGGTACGAGGGCAAATTCCACAGGTGGTCAAGCCGATTGGTCAGCCCGTTCCGCCAACCGGATCGGCCGCTCTGCAAGAGCTTTACCGTTTGGGGCAGTACCGGGATGCGTGGGCAACCTGGCAGGTTGAATTTGACAACCCAATGCAGCCTACCATCGCCCAGCAGTTTACCGATGGGCTAATGCGTTTGGGTGTGGGAGACAACCTGAACGGCATTTTCATGATTTCTAGCCTGGAGTGGCGTGAAAAGCCCGAAGAAAAGCTCGAATATCAGGCACTCAAACGGCAGACGGGCTATTGGCAAGCGCTTTATCCCTTTCCATTCCTGGAGCCGATCAACGCCTGGTCCCAGCAGCGACGATTAAACCCGATGCTGGTGACGGCTCTAATTCGTCAAGAGTCGCGCTTTGAGCCGCAAATTGAGTCGGTGGCAGGCGCGGTTGGGCTAATGCAGGTGATGCCAGACACGGCAGATTGGGTTGCATCGCAAATTGGTTTGGAGCAATACACCATGAGCGACCCGGAAGACAATATCACCCTCGGCACCTGGTATCTGGACTACACCCATCGAGAATATGACAACAACTCGCTGTTTGCGGTTGCTAGCTACAATGCGGGCCCGGGCAGCGTCGCCGACTGGATCGATCGCTTCGGCTTCAGTGATCCCGATGTGTTTGTCGAGCAGATTCCCTTCCCCGAAACTAAGGGCTACGTGGAGTCTGTATTTGAAAACTACTGGAACTATTTGCGCCTCTATAACCCAGAGGTTTCTCAACGCCTCGCCCAATATTCTGAAGCACACGCCGCTGTGGTAAGCTCTCTGCCCGAATAGGCTGATTTAGGGAGGCAAGACCTGCGACTTCCTTTGAGAAGTCAGATCTGAGCGCTGCATTTTTACTCTGCGGAATGGTGTACTAGGGAGGCAAGATCTGCGACTTCTCAAACTCGACTTTAGCCATTTGAAGGGCAATTTCAATCAAAATGTAAAGGAAATGGAGTAGAGCCATGCGGTTAGCAGTAAGCTCTACTCCATTGTTTTTTATGTTAATTATGTTGAGCTTACCAGAGGCAGTATCGGAAGTTCTATCTCCGTTTCAAGTCTTATTTGTGCAGCAGCGCAGTTGGCAGAAGGGGCAAGCGTTACTGGTGGGAGCGCTGTTGTGTCAGGGCAAGCGAACCGTGAGTCGAGTGTTGAGCGTGATGGGGTTAGCGCAGGAGCAACACTATGGCAACTACTACCGACTGTTGAGTCGGGTGGGGTGGAGTGGGTTAATGGGGGCGCGTATCCTTTTGGGGTTGATTGTGTCGCTGCTGCTGGTGAGGCAACCGGTCGTGATTGGGATTGATGACACCCTGGAGCGACGCTGGGGCAAACGGATATGGGGGATGGGCATCTATCGAGATCCGGTCAAATCGAGCCACAAGCACAAGGTCAAAAGTAGCGGTGTGCGCTGGCAGGTGATGCAGGTGCTAGTGTCCTTGCCCTGGAGTCAAAGAGTGTGGGGACTGCCGTTTTTCAGTGTGCTGATGCCGTCTCAAGCCACACCTAGAGTGGGCAATCGCGCCTACAAAACGAGTTTGGACTGGGCGGCTCAGATGGTCACTCAGGTGAGCCGTTGGCTGAAGCGCCATTGGATTTGTGTGGGCGATGGCAGCTTTGGCAATGCCAAGTTTGGCTGGGCTTGCCGTCGGCATGGCACCAGTTTGGTCGCCCGCTTGCCCTGGAAAGCCAACCTGTATGACTTTATGCCCAGTCTGCCGCGTCGCTACCGAGGACGACCGCGCACCAAAGGTGCTCGCCTGCCCTCGATGCAACAGCACCTCGATAGTCTCGGTTTCGAGTCGGGAAAGTTTCACATTCTGCGCTGGTATGGCGGCACTCATGCCCTGCGGCAATTGGTCACAGGTACAGCCCTCTGGAATGTGAGTGGCTATCCTCCCTTACCCGTGCGCTGGGTGTTGGTCATTGACCCCACTGGGCAACAGCCTCCCACCGCCCTCTTCTCCACCAACCTGATGCTCCCCGCTCAAACCATCGTCGAGGTCTTTGTCTCGCGCTGGAGTCTGGAAGTCACCTTCCAAGAAGCCCGTACCCATCTTGGCGTTCAATCCCAACGGCAGTGGTCTAAAGCTGCTACCACCCGCACCACTCCTGTTCTGCTCGCCCTTTTTTCCTTCACCTGTTTGATTGCCTATCGCCTTCATGCCGCCGCTCCTATCTCCCCTCGCACCACCGCTTGGTATACCAAAACCGAACTCTCTTTTGCCGACCTACTCCATGCCGTCCGTGCCTCCCTCTGGCACTCTTGGTTTTTTTCACGACCTGCTCTTCAACCTGCTCTGGCTTTATTCCCTCAAGCAGAACGCGAACAGTTACTCCATCTGCTCTCCTCTTCCTTCTGAATGGCTAAAGTCGAGTCGAAGAAGTCGCAGATCTGAACACTGCATTTTTACTTGTTTCAGTTTGGCTTAAGTCCTTTGTTCCATAGTCTGTTTTGACGGGCTTGGAGCTTTTAGCCCAAACTTTAGTTCAAGGCTGCAACTTAAGTCGGTGCGGTTTAGCGTAAATGCTAA
>JAAUTN010000595.1 GCA_012031415.1 Leptolyngbyaceae cyanobacterium SM1_4_3
TTGCTCAACAAATACACCCAAAACGCCTCCCAGAACTTGTAGAACCGAGCCTGCTGTTCATCGTCAACCTGAAGTGTGAAAGCCTCTATCACTTTTTTTTGCTGCGGATCAGAACAACGCTGATAGCGATCGTGAAACTCTTGGAAGGATTCGATTGAATCAATTGCTGCCATCCGGTCTACCGCCATCTGAACCACATGATCAGGCAGTTGTGTAGGATCGTTATCCTGCATATGTAGAGTAGACGTGTAGGGCTGAATCGCTTGCTCTGATTCGTTTATGCAGGGTATGTAGGATGAGCGATTGTTCTCTGGAATTTTTTCTGAAATGGGTTCAATCAATTCAATCGCATTGTTTTGGCTTGCATTTTTTTCAGTAAGATCCTCTAACCCTACATACCCTACATAACCTGCTTCTGGCAAGGATTCTGACCCTACATTCGACCCTACATTCGACCCTACATCGGGTACTGACTCTACATTGGCATTTGACCCTGCATTGGCTAATGCCTCAAGGCAGTAGGGCTGATTCTCATCCCCGGCACGGCGTAAGCGTAGTCCCCGAATCATGAAGCCCCCAGTGACTCGCTTTTTCTCGATTCCCCAGTTCAGGGCAGGATCGTTGTTGACGAGTTCCAGCAGCGCCGGGGAAAACTCACGACTGCCTTTTGCCCGTGACCCAGTTTGGTCGCAGTAGCGGTAGTAGGAGCCGAATAAGGTTTCAACATCGTCTTTGTCGTTACCAACTCGTTCACAAGCATTTGGATCATGAATTACGCATTCGTTGAGCCAAGCTGCAACGGAGTCTTGGCGCATCCGCCAATCCCAAGTGCGATCGATAACTTCTGGAGCTTGGTCAACAGACTGTCGTAGTGTTTGAGTCACGATTTCATCGGGAATCGTCAAAACGTAATTGGTGAGTGCGTCTAGCTCTGGCTCAAACTCTTTCTCTAGGTCTCGCCGTTTGTGGGGAGGAATAATGATGTTGAATGGAACCATGAGCAAACGTCGATAGATGCCACTGCTGGTATCGCCTGAGAAGATGGGGTAGTTGGATGCCAACATAACCATGCCTAGAAACAAGAAATCAAATGCCTGCTTCTTCTTGATTTCACACCGAATCGCATCACCGCCTGTTACTTTTTTAAAGTTGGCAAGCCCCCCGGTATATTTGTCTTCATCGGCAAAGGTAAGCAAGCATTTTCCGTAGGCGTTAGCTGTCTCGAAGCGATTCCCACACCAATCGGAGAGCTAGAAGAGTTGATTGTTTTGCGCTCCAACTAGGGCGATCGCTAATCGAATGAATGTACCTTTGCAGTTCCCCCGGCTCCAGTTAGGTGTAGGAAGCGTTGCAGGTCTGAGCGTCGTTTAAGGCAAGCGTTTAACCAACACAGCAAAATATTTTTGATTTTGGCGCTGCCACCAACGGCTTCATCCATCCAGGCTTCAATGGTGTTCCAATTCGCGGCAAGGGGATTGTGATTGCGGGGCAATGACCAGGTGAAGCGATAACCAGGGGCGTGTGCCGAAAAGTTTCCAGTTTGGGTGTTGAGAACCCCGTTGAGGAACGGAAGCAGGTCTTTAGGCTGTTCCCACTTTTTCACAATCAACTTCCACTTGAGAATCTTGATACACTGTTCGACCCATGAGGCTTTGTAGTCTAAGCCCATGCGAGACTCGAACTCAGCTACCACCACCGTACCGATTGCAGTATCGGACTCTGACGACCATACGCCAGGAAATTCAGCCTCGTAGCGATACCACAGTCCAGCTTCATCATTCCAGGCAAGCTTTTCACGGTAGTTTTCGACAATTTCAGCCGCGATTTCTGTGGGGGTTTGTCCTCGTTGTGCCTGCTTGTTGGGTTGTTGCCGATTGCTGTGAAACTCTTGTTGCTGTCGCTCTGCGAACTGTTGCATGAAATTTCAGCTTCCAGCCGTTCAATGTATTTGGATGTACCCATGATTTTGAGGCAATCGACAATATCCCCTGATTCTGGCAGGTCGGGGCACAAATTAAGCGGGTTGAGCAAAAGGCAGGGGATTCCGACTTGGGAACACGCTTTACTGAGCCTGACAGCTTTTTCTTTCCCGGTTGTATCGTTGTCAGGGTGAAACACTAAAGTCAGTCCATGCGGCTTCAGAAGTTGAGCAAATTCCCTCAAAGCTGTTTCATTCCATTTAGATCCTTGAAAGGTAATCGCCGCAAAACCAAGCGCACGGTAAGCCTCGGTACAACCTTCCCCTTCACAAACCATTAGAGCATTAGCTCCACTGGCTTTTGTAGCCGCGATCGCTTCTTCAAGTCGGTAGGGTTGCCAATCATCTGAACCTTTCTTACAGACTGGTTTTCCGTCTGCTCGTAGATGCCAGGGAAAGAAATTTTTTGAATGACTCTTTGGTTTCTCTGGGTTATCCCACTGCACCCGCTCTACCCATTGAGTCTCGCTGTAGTGGTAGGTTGTGACCTGAACTGTTCCCCGGTTTTTGTCGGTACGTTCTTGGGGCTGTGGAGCGTCCGTAGCAGGCTCAGGCAGTCGAGCTAGGGTGATCGACTGAGGGAGTTGAACAGGTGCTACTGCTGGTTTGCACGGTCTACTGGTAAAAGTTTGAGCAATGTTACCTCTGTTCTGAACCACTTCAGCCCACGGTGAAAGTGCTTCTCGGATTTCTGCCCGATGTTGGTCTGATTCATCGTTCCAGCAGTTGTAAGCGCCTGTCTCAAGGTTAATGGTCAGGTTGTTGCCATTGCAGCCTGGGCAATCGAAGTCTTTTCCGTTTTTTGCCGGGGTAAGTTGATCGATGAAATTCCGAATGTCAAATGTGGGCAAAGTTGTAGATTGCATGATTCCTCCAAAAGTGTATGGGTGGAGGAATTGGGAGGTTTTCGGTGCTGCTATCGCCTAGATCCCGGCATCAAACGCAAAGCCGATCAAGAGGGGGATTTGGATCACCCCTACTCGATCGGCTCTTGATTCATCGCTATGATTGAGTATCATGTATATGGAATGCGTTCACTTGATGACGGAATTGGCTTCTGGCGGCTAAACCTTGCCCAATTCCTGAACTGAACTTGCTAAAACCTCATCTGTCACACTTCGGGACACTGAGGTTTTTGGCGTTTAGGGCTTATTGCCCTGTTGGGGTTATCCAAGCCTTGATAAATGGTATCAGTTGCTCCTCCTTGAGTACATAAATACTTGAACGTCTGCGGAGCAACAGAACTCGCTGATCACCGACCTCGGTGTATAGAGAGTCAGAGTGCTGCCCAATCTTTGTTTCTCCTGTCACGACTAGCAACTTAACCACCGAACGGGTTTCTATCGCGTGACGAGGTTCCGAACAATTCTTCTTGGCGATTCATCCTCAGCCAAAACTCTTGCAATCCCAGTTTTCAATGTGATCAGGTTCCAGGGTTTTAAGCCCCCACTTCCAGTTCGGATGTAAATCGCCTCTTTTTCGTTGTAAATAATAGTTCCCTTTCCCTGA
>JAAUTN010000596.1 GCA_012031415.1 Leptolyngbyaceae cyanobacterium SM1_4_3
TTGGCCCCTCTTTGCATTCCGAGCGCAGGGCGGCCGTTTGTACCAATTTGTGGCACTGAAATATTGACAAGATATTAGTCAAAGCCCCCCCTCCCTCAAAGTAGGTCTGTCTTCAATAATTTTCACGATATAGAGATCTTTATCTGCCAAGAGAGAGCAAGAACAACAACGTCTATCTAACAATAGATTCTGGAGACCCATACAGAAAGCAAAAAGAGCAGGTACGTGCTCTCAAAAAGCTTATTCTCTCTAATGCAGAAGCTAGAGCAGTTTCTGATAGAACAAAATCTATGGGTGCAGACATTCCCAACATAGATGATTTTCTAGAATTGATCGGAAGCTACGAACACAAACCAAATATTGTTCTAGTCGGTCACTACGATACTGGCAAGTCTTACCTAGCTAATCAGCTTCTTGGGGGAGAATTCCTTCCTTCTGATCATCAACCAACTACCAGGCTTGTCAGCATTATTAGACACATTTCAGAAAAACCAGCATGGCAGAAAGACGAGGTTTGCTTCTTACAAAAAGATTTCTGGAGAAACGGAGATGAGTACCAATTCTCGCTGTCAAACTTGAATGACGAAAGCCGATATCAGGAATATTGTAAACGTGAGTCAACGCTTACTTCTTTGCATGAACATGGTGTATTTTTCTATGGAAGAAGAAAGCAAGAGAAAATGCTGAAGCAGCTTGAGGTACACACAGCAGTTATCTATATCGACTCCCCTCTGTTACTATCTTGCAACATTATTGATACGCCAGGATTTTCAGATTCAACCATAGAAGATTCAGATAAAGAGCGTTTTCAGCCAATAACAGATTTGATGGATATTCTCATATATACATCAGGTTCAAACGGCTTTATGGATAGCAGAGATCAAGCGTATTTGAAATATCTTCTAAGTCACTCAGATAAGGGATTTGAGAAATTTTCGCAACACCCTAGTCTAGGAAATGTATTTATAGTTTGTACTTTAGCTAGTCCAGACCTTATCAGCGACGCAAGCCTTAGAAGTGTATTGGAGTCAGGTGCAGATCGACTGAGTGCTCAGATTAAAGAGTCGTCTATCCTAAGAGAACTAGAGTCAAAAACAGGAAGAACATACTCTATTCCAGAACCAGACTTAGATGAAAGATTCTACTCGTTCTGGGCACAAGAAAAGAACCGCTGCGCAAGGCTTTTAGAAAGTCTATCCAACTATCTTGGCAGAGTTCTACCAAATACGTATATGTACAACTTTGAAAATGACGTTAATGAATTCAAGCTCAGAGCTACGGAGAGCATATCTAGAGCAATTGGGTACTATCAAAAAGTGCGTGACGACGTAGAGGGTGCCCGAATAAAATATCAGACTATTAAAGATTATGAACCTCAGAGAAAGAAAGAAGTAAATAGAGAAGTGATACAGCTAATTACTCTCATTAGAACTTTGAGATTAAGCAATAGGGATAGTTTCAGCCTCGAAGCTCAAAGACGCCTCCAAATTGGTAACTTAGAAAGCGTTATCAAGAATGAGTACACAGATCAAAAAAAAGCAAAAGGAAAATGCTCCTTTACTTATCTTCAGTAAGTTAGAAGCACTGGCCAAAGAAACGGTTAATGAAGACTACAATAAAACTTTCGTTCCTGCGTTGGAAGAGTTTATAAAAGCCTACAGCTCACTTACCTTTGAGCCGAATGTAAGTAAGCCCGGAGCGATTGAGATACCATTCAATTTCCGCCGCTTATTCATAGATTCTTTCGTTGGCGGAACTGCTATCGCTGTTGGCGCAGCTTTTGGACCGGTCGGATTGGGCGTTGGGCTTGCAGTAGCTGCGATTGCATGGATCACTAATCGGCAATCTTGGCAGGAGAGGCTTTCTAAGCAAATTGCCGAAAAGTTTGAAGAGAAACAGATTATTTTAGATCTCGCAAAAGGCATCGACGATTTTTGGGATAATGTTGAATCTTCTTTCCGTTCTTTATTTGAACAGGCTGAGTTTGACTGGCAGAAGTCTATTGCAGAATTAGAATCAATGATTGATGTGAATTCAATGGTTACGGCTGAGAAAAATATTCAAGATCTAGAGGCTCTGAATCGTTTTTTCGCACAGCTTCAACGGGAGACGAAAAGCTAGCAAGATTTCGAGAAAAATCATGCTCTCTATGTAGAGAAATCTTGAAGACTCTTTTAGAGAATAGAAGGGCGCTAAATGAGTTGTTTGGTCTTCGTTAGTTCTGGGTCGAATTCATTGTTAGTTGTTACTTGAAGTTGTCTTATTTAAGCTTGGAGGTCATATGTCAGTAGGATACATTATTCACGGAGCAGCTACAGCAGCGGGAGCAGTGGGAGCTGGAATGGCGCAAATTCCAGGCTCAGATAATGCAGTTATAACCCCTATTCAAGTTGCAATGATCATGGCTATAGGTCAATATCACAACAAGAATATAGAGGATGCAGCAGCTTTGTCTATTCTGTCGTCTGTGTCCGCAGGCGTGGTTGGTAGAACAGCATCACAGATAATAGTTGGATGGATACCGGGCATTGGCAACACTATAAATGCTATAACCGCTGCTTCGATAACGGAAGCAATAGGGTGGGCTGCAAATAAACTCTTGTCCTCAGAGGACTAAAGTTTGTGTGAAATACTAGCAGAGCTGCTCTCTTGAGGTAACACGATATGTCTCTAACAGTTTACGTTTGGAATCCTGTAGATCGAATAGCTACAAACTTTCTCAATGGTAATTGGATACAGATGGCAAGTTTGTCAAGCAGTACTTCATCTGCTGGGGGTCTTGGGCATGTGGCGCTTCAAGCTGGAGCTAGCTACATAAGCTTGTGGCCCCCCGCCCAGAAAAGACGGTAAACCCTTCTCTGCATCCAAAAACTACAACCATGATGTGTACGAACGTATCCGTCGAAAACCAGAACACACCATAAGACTCGACAATTTACCAGATCTAGAAGTCAGAAAGTTTTGGTCCACATTCAGTACTCCGTTTAACGAGGTAAATAGTAACTGTTGCCATGTAGTAGCCAAGTCATTACATATTGCTAAGAATGAGTACCTGCTTAAGCATAAAAGGCAGAGCCTTTTACAAGTTGCTAAACAGACCGTAAGTGACTTAGGCATGAACTACTTGTCAGCAACTGGAAGCATTATTTGGTCTCCTGGTTTAGTAACAAATTTAGCGCTTGCGTTAAAACTGTGGTCATCTGAGGACCAAATTCGATTGTAAAAGCTTTATCTTCAAGGAAGAGGAATCATGTCAGACGTATCGCCAAAAAACCAGAACACAGATAAGTTCATCAATCCATATCAAAATACAGACTTCGAATTATCGAGAGAAAGACCATCAGGGAGTAGTGCTAGTAGTAGCGCATCTATTAACAGATGTTTTAGCTTCGGATTCTTCCACTAGCTCAGTTAATGTACTGGGAGCAATTGCTAGTGTTTTAGAAATCATTGGATCGCAAGTATAATCTCCAA
>JAAUTN010000597.1 GCA_012031415.1 Leptolyngbyaceae cyanobacterium SM1_4_3
GAATGAATGATCGCAGGCGGGCAAAAACGCAAAGACGGCTGCGTGTTGAACACGGTTTTCTGCCCAGATTGCACCGTCATGTACCTCAATTATCTGCTGTGCCAAATACATCCATCACTCTGGTACGCGATCGTTTTCAAGTGAATTTGAGGAAGCGATCGCCGCAGCAGTTGAGTGGTTGCCCCTTTAAGAATTAGCGAATTCTAGATAGCGATTGCTGAGTTCTTTCACTGCCGCTTCATAGAATTGGCGACCGTGTTCCGGGGTTGCGAGAGCGGGATTTGAACCCATACGGCCATCGGGATAGGAGCGGCGAAAATCGATCGCGCTATAGATTGAATGACCTGAAGCTACTTCTTCTGACAAAGGAGCTTGCTTAATTGCTTCTGGATAAACGTATTGCGTTAGGGCAACTTCGCTGGGCGTGGCATGAGAGCCTTCCTGATTGCCATAAAGTTCCTTAGCAAGCTGGTAGACTGAACCACACATGAACCAGTTGGCGAGGCAGCACTGGACGCGATCGCTACTGGGCAAATTCAAATCCGTCAGCACTTCATAGGTTTCGGAAAAGGCGGCTTTGAGCGTTGCCATGTTGCCGCCATGTCCATTAATAAAAAAAGAATTTGGTGAAGCCGGTGCGGGTCAGGCTGACCAGATAATCGCGGATGACGAGAATTAAAGTGCTGGGACGGAGCTGATGCTGCCGGGAAAGCAGTGTGGTGTAGTGCCATGCCAACGTTGATAGTGGGCGCAACGATCGCCTGAGTTGCTTCACCAACGCCTTTGGCGATCGCTTCCGCACAAATCGCATCTGTGCCAATTAAGCCAGTAGGGCCATGCTGTTCGGTGGAGCCAATCGGTAGGATGAGGGCTTGCGATCGCGTCAAATAATCTTCAACTTCCGGCCAGGTGGAAAGGTGGAGTAGCATAATTCTTCAAACGGGGATTTTATTATTTTTTCGTGGTGAAAATGGTGGTGAACATCATTAAAAATGCGCCGATGCCAATCACGATTGCCAGTCCACCAATGACTAGATTGATCGTATTTTCGTTCATTAGGTCTGAAGACATTTCTCTTTTCCCAAAAATTAACGAAGGGCGATCGAACATCGCCCTTCAAAGTTAGTTTATTAGAAATGTAACCGGAGCAGTCAGACAGCACTTCCGGTTATTTACGATTAGGCAGGGAAGAACAAGCGATCGGGCACAAAGTACACGAAGTAGCTGAGCAGAACGGCGATCGCCACGAGCGTAATCGTCGCCAAAACGGGAGCGGTCGAAAGGTAGGTCGTAAAATATTTCAACTGCATGAATCTTTCTCCAATGTCGTCTTCAAAGTGGAATGAAGCCAGATGGCGGCTAGCAAGATCTTACCGGGGATGCGACCTTTGCGAAAGCTGAGATCGACGATAGCGCACGTAGGCGATCGCAGAGCATTGCTGATCAAGCAGGTACTCCCCAAACCGAGCAGCACAAACGTCGGCAGCATGACCACGCCAATCCACAGCCAAGTCATAACATGCAGCACCATCACGATTGCGTACAGCGAGGCAACAGCGGCCATCAGGGAAAGTTGGCGGAGCGATCGCTGCTGCCACACCATCCACAAGGTCTGCGAGGTTGCCAGCAGATTGGCGGGAACCAAAAAGGCACAAATGGCGATGCAGTGCGTCCGCGAAAAGTCAGTGAGGTAGGATAAATCGAGCATTCAAGACCACAAGAAGCAGTATCTTGACTCAGGATAGCGACGATCAGGCACTCGATCGACATTTAGTTAAAGTATCTTTGCGATTGGCTGGAGCGCTCGCTTATTCGGAATCAAGATACTGCCCCACCTCAATCCTGCTCTCTCAGAGAAATCAGACTTGTTTCAAAGCCAGCGAAGAAAAATTAGAACTGTGATTGCTGCACTCGCTGGCTGCAAGCGTTTTAGATCAAATGAGCGCAGCGATCGAACGGGAAATATTTTCCAACGAAGATAAAACAGGTCTGCTGCATTACGGGGGTGACAAGGTCTCACCTGCATCCTACTGGAATTCCCTTAAGCCATTTTTAGGCTGCGGTTGCCCTACTGAGCAAAGCTCACAAAATAATTAGAGCATCAGATTTTGCCGAAAAGACCAGATAATCAGGGAGGTGAACGGTTGCGATCGCCTCAATGATGTCACTGTGCAGCTTTCAGCGTTTCCCGAACTTTCCAGGAAAATATTTTGCTCAGGGGGTTGACACGTTTTGTTTTTCCTTGTTATATTGGTCAAGCGGTCGAGAGAGAAGCCAAGGCAAGCCAAGCGAAAGCAGCGCCAAGCTGGAGGTAGAACTCAAAGACCAACCGAACCTAGACAACGATATATGTTTGAAAGCCAAGCTTTACATCGAATCAATACCCGTTGAATTCATAGATTAGTTTGATTCCGGGATGATGTCCTGGATGAACCTTCGAGTGGCGTATTCATCGCTTGATGAGTATTTACGCATTAAGTTGTGTAGATATTGATTAGGTTGAGAGGGATATGTCAACAACATGGAGAGTTTGATCCTGGCTCAGGATGAACGCTGGCGGTCTGCTTAACACATGCAAGTCGAACGGAATGCTTTCGAGCATTTAGTGGCGGACGGGTGAGTAACGCGTGAGAATCTGCCCTTTGGAGTGGGACAACGACTGGAAACGGTCGCTAACACCGCATGAGCCGAGAGGTAAAAGTATTTATAGCCAAAGGATGAGCTCGCGTCGGATTAGCTAGTTGGTGAGATAAAAGCTCACCAAGGCGACGATCCGTAGCTGGTCTGAGAGGATGACCAGCCACACTGGGACTGAGACACGGCCCAGACTCCTACGGGAGGCAGCAGTGGGGAATTTTCCGCAATGGGCGAAAGCCTGACGGAGCAAGACCGCGTGGGGGAGGAAGGTCTGTGGATTGTAAACCCCTTTTGACTGGGAAGAACACAATGACGGTACCAGTCGAATCAGCCTCGGCTAACTCCGTGCCAGCAGCCGCGGTAATACGGAGGAGGCAAGCGTTATCCGGATTTATTGGGCGTAAAGCGTCCGCAGGTGGTTCATCAAGTCTGCTGTCAAAGCGCGAAGCTCAACTTCGTAAGGGCAGTGGAAACTGATGAACTTGAGTGTGATAGGGGCAGAGGGAATTCCTAGTGTAGCGGTGAAATGCGTAGAGATTAGGAAGAACACCGGTGGCGAAGGCGCTCTGCTGGGTCACGACTGACACTGAGGGACGAAAGCTAGGGGAGCGAAAGGGATTAGATACCCCTGTAGTCCTAGCCGTAAACGATGGGTACTAGGCGTTGACCGTATCGACCCGGTCAGTGCCGGAGCTAACGCGTTAAGTACCCCGCCTGGGGAGTACGCTCGCAAGAGTGAAACTCAAAGGAATTGACGGGGGCCCGCACAAGCGGTGGAGTATGTGGTTTAATTCGATGCAACGCGAAGAACCTTACCAGGGCTTGACATGTCGCGA
>JAAUTN010000598.1 GCA_012031415.1 Leptolyngbyaceae cyanobacterium SM1_4_3
TTGCCTGCTAGAATTTCCTGACCTGCCCTATGGCTTCTATGCCGCCAGCGTCCACCATGACGAAAACATGGACGGCGAGCTAAACTGCAATGCCTTGGGCATCCCGAAAGAAGGGATCGGTTTTTCGGGGAATCCTCGCATCTGGAAAGGCGTGCCGCCCTTTCAACGCGCTGAAGTTGAGTTTTCCGATCGCTACCCCATGATTACTATCACCATGAAATATCTCTTGCGGTAGCCTCAGAAAGCACATCCAGGTTGCTTTGTACCGTTTGCTGAAGCCGTTGGGTGAGTTGCGTTACGGTTGCCGCTCGATCGCGTCCGTAGTCAGGTAAGTAATCTTGGAGGTGAATGGGTTTCCCGACGCGCAGAAATGCCTGTCGGCGTCCTTTTGGCAGGCGGCTGATCGATGTTGAATACTTCGCGCTCTAGTCGAGTTAGGGTTATCCGAAGAAACCGCTCTGGGGTTGGCTTTTTCTGTACATAGCCGTCATAAATCGCGTCGAAGATTGAGCACCCGCGACAGCGACTTTCGCATCACTTCCCAGCTATCGGCTGCCTCAAGGTAGATGCCGTTGCTGCCTGCTTCGACGGCGGCGGTATAGGTTTTCTCTAAAACATGCTGAATCCGGTAAACCCGCTCGCGGTTCGGCTCGTTCGGTGCAGGGGTTAGCTGTAGCTGCCGTTCTGCACTGCTCTAACACACTGGCTTTGAGGGACGCAATCCGCTGATTCCAGTCCAGGTCGGCATCGGGCAAGCCATATTCCTGCTCGAAACGGCCCATCACCGCCGCCGCCACGATCCGCAGCCGCAGATAAAAATCTCCCTGACTGGTCACTTCCAACGCTCGCTCTAACCGTTGCAGCGTTTGCTCAATCATCGGCTGCATTTGTCCGGTGTAGTAGTATTTGAGGCTAATTGGCACAACACACAAATGAGCAGAACCGCCCTGTTTTTCCAGCTTCGATAGGGCTTGCAGCGCCATTTGCACGGCTCCCGGTCGGAAAGGCATCACCGTATCGTTTTGGAAAGAACAGCCGCCCTCTGGAAAAATCGTTAGCTTACAGTTGGGTTGGGCCAATAGCTTCAGGGTTTGAGCGACGCTGTCTCGGTCGGGCTGTCCGCGTCGGATTGAGTAAGCCCCGATGCGCTGAAGCAGCCAGCCTTCTAGACCGCGAAACCGCTCATACGCCGCCAAATAATGGAACGGTTGCCCAACGACGCCCGAAAACAAAAACATCACCAGCGGATCGTTAAACGTCGGGTGGTTGCACAAAAACAGGCAGGGCTGTTGCCGCAGGGTTGAGAGTTGAACTTGCGCCTCAGTGCTAATCGTCAACTCTAGCTGTGACTGCCAGCGCACGAGCCAAGGCAAGTTTTTTGCAGCAAACGCACCAGCGTTGGATTCAGCTTGGGCGGGTAGAAGCGATGGCGCTGTTTCATAGCGGTTGGAGCAGGCATGATATTGGAGCAGCCATGATATTGAGGGTAACGATTCAGGAAGTTGGAGCTAGCGAGAACACTCTCTGCAAATCTTGCAAATATAGCAGTACTGCCTAAGGCTAGGACAGGGTGTAGGGGTTCTACCCCTAGCTGGGGCCTACGCCCCCACACCCCCTATGTCATAAGCTCAATGCGTAACGCCATATCTCTGAGTCTGACATCGCAGGTCTTGAGTTCAAATCTCGAAGGACTCTAGGCTGTGTTCGTACCATTCACGCTGATAGCGTTCTGCAACGTAGGGACGAACAACAAATTTAGGTGGGGTTCCGGCTTGAACGTCAATTCGCAGAAATGAGTAGGGGCGACGACGATGGGAGCCTTGCCCGTTGCGGCCTACAAATAGCAGTGAGTTGGCAACTAAGCGCGAACTTTTGGCATTGCGAGCCTGTTCGTAGAGAACTGGGCCTTCTTGGCGCTGTCGTCGTAGGCTGTAACCGCTGCCGCCGCAAACGAGCCAGTTGATGTGGGCGTCGCCATGGCCCGTGTCTTCGGTATGCAAGTGCTCTAGACAGTGAGCATGGCCATTCAGCACTAAATCGATTAACGGACGCCCTTGAGTTTTCTCTCCTAGCGTTTCAGCGACTTGATCCAGCACAAACCGGAGCCGTTGCCGCACTGCCAGCGTTTGTCCTTGATACCATTTGGTGGCTTCTGTAACGTAAGGCGGATGATGAAAGAAAATGACCCGCCCGCGTACAGCATGGGTGTGCCAGGATTCAATTAACCGCTGTTTTCAGCCAGTCTAATTGTTCAACATCAACCACCTGCGACTTGGAAACTTTAAGCTGTTTGTTAATGTCTTTTTCAACTTCTTCGAGCTGTTCAAGCTTAGTTCGGCAATCGTCAAGCTGTTCTGCCTGATCTGGATTGTCTGGGTTCAGCCGCATAGAGTCTTGCATCAATTCTTGCTGTTGGCGCTGCACATCTAAACGCTGTTGCTCTAATAGGCGTCGTTGAGCGGCTCCTTCGGCATCTTCGGATAAGGGAATTGGCGCATTGAAGGTGTTAGAATCGAGCGCAAAAAGTCGATGCCGCCATAGCGAAACTGATAATAGCGATTGGGCAAGCGGGTAAATTGGTTCGGCTGATAGCGTAGGCAGTAACCCGCTGAGCCTTTGGCGGTGTAGTGCTGATCGAGGTGTTGGGCTAGGGCGGCGTCATTATCAATGGCGAGTAGATAATCTAGGAATGCTTGAGCGTATATTTTTCCTTGATGCGAACCTTGCCAGCCGACATCTAAATCAACCCGCGAACGCAGCAAATAGCGCAGCGGGACGGCGGTTTGAGCCAAAATGCCGTAAATTAGCGGCAGATCGTAGTAGTCATGATTGCCGGGCACGGGTAGAAAAGGACGATTAAACACCATACGGTTGTGCTTAATTTGTTTCGGTTGATCGCCCCCAACCAAAAGCTCGCGGTAAGGATCAATGAAGTTTCGCAAGTAATATTCGCGGGAGCCAACTAGATAAACCACATCGCCAGTATGGAGAACAAATTTGCTGTCTTCTCCATGTTGCAGCATCATTTCGGCAATTTTGCGTTGAGGATTGTGTTTACGGTGCGAACCTGAACCGCTGTCTCCAATCACCAAAAAGGAAAACGTTGGATTATCTACGTCTCTATCGTCTAGAACTAATTCGGTTTGGTCAATTTGGCGTTGCGTAATCAGGGGATGTTGCCATCGCACCCGATGTTTCATTTTTTGGATTTTGACTGCAATTGGCGGATCAGAAACAAATTCCATCTTCCAGTCCTAGACAACAGACGCCACTTGGATCTTAAAGTCTATGCAGCCAATCTGGGTCATATTCCAGCAAAATTCCCCCTCTAATCGCTGCTAGTTGTTATCGCCTATACACAAGATTCTATCTATGTTTATATGCTCACTAGTCCTCCAGATGCTTAGAAATTCTCGTACTGGAGGACTTTGAGCGGTTCTGTGGTGCTACTTTTTTAACGAAAGTCCACTC
>JAAUTN010000599.1 GCA_012031415.1 Leptolyngbyaceae cyanobacterium SM1_4_3
TAGCACTGCGGGATCGCTCAGGAGCATGGCGGGATCGCTCAGGAGCATGGCGGAATGATTGAGCAGCACTGTGGGATCGCTCAGGATTGCGGATTAAATAACCTGTGGGGCGGGTGTCTCACCCGCCCGGACGGGCAAGATGCCCATCCCACAAAATGTGCAGTTTATTTAATTTCCATTCCCCAGAAGCACTGCGGGATCATTGAGCAGCACTATATGATTACCGCAAATCGCCGCAAATCACTGCAAAGTTATAGTTACTCGTAGGATGGGCAAAGCAGAGCGTGCCCATCCAAATGCAATTCTTGAACAGATGGGCACGGACAATGTCCTTTGCCCATCCTACAGTTACCTAAAGCTTAGAATTTATGGAAGCGGAAGGTGAGTCAGGCGATCGCCATGTCAACTGGAGCTTAGGTCGAATGGCGCTGGCTTAAGCGGCTGCCTTTGCCCTGAACTAAAGGTCGGGTTAAAAGCTTAAGTCAGTTGAAACTGACTAGAAGACTTGTGAGTAGCCGCTCTTAGAATGGCGAATTTGATAAAGTAGGGCGTGTTAGGCGAAGCCGTAACGCGCCAGAAGCTTCTAGGGCGTTGCTGCTTGATTGGGACGGGCAAGATGCCCATCCCACAAGCGGCTAGAAAAAGTTGCACATTGCATCGACGACTGATGACCCCTACTGCAATTTGGCGATCGCCCCTTTCTCAACTAACACCTGCCCCGTCAACAAATCTTCCACCGTTGCGACCAGCATCCGCTGTTCATTCACCTCAAATTGAACAGAGATGCGATCGATGCCCACCTGTCCGGGTGGGTTGAGGCAAGCAACGCAAATCGGGTCGTGCTGAGTGTCGAGCGATCGGTAAGTTTCCTGTTTGCGGAGGGGGGCACTGGTCATTCTGCCTTGAGCATCATAGGCAACCTCTGCCTGAGCAACCTCGGCGACTTCCCCAATGTCAAGACGAATTTCTCGCTGTCCATCGGTGGCAACCTGAAGCGTCAGGGATTCTGGACACTGACAGGGATATTTTGCCCCCTGAGCAAACAAAGGGAAGTAGGAATAGGTTTTGCTGTAAGGCTCCCAGAGGCGAATGGCGTAGCTGTGATGCAGATAGTCTGCGATGCTAGACAGTTGGCTCAGCGCCAGTGCCCCATGCGCCACCGCTTCAAAGGGTTTGTCCATTCTGACCCGCTGCCGCCCAAAGTAGGAAACGATAAGCTGCTGCACAGCCGGAATCAAGCAACTGCCGCCGACCAGCAGCACTTGCTCAATGTCTGACTTGGCAATGCCTTTGCTGAGGGCGATCGCCAGCGTTTCATCGATCGCCTGCCGCAACTGTTCTAGAAGCTGACAGGCTTCTAAAATTTCCTCTAGCTGGCTACGGCTAAGCTGAATTTCGTAGGAGGTAAAGCTTTCCTCGTCCAGCCAGCCTTCTTTGGCAGCTTCGGCTCCAGACAGGCGAATTTTTAAGCGTTCGGCGATCGCCAGCAAATTCTGCCAGCCAACTGCCCCGACTGCCTGACGCGACGAGCCAATTTGACGCAGATAATCTTCTACAATCCACTGATCAATATCTTCGCCACCGACATAGGCATCCGCTTTTGCCAGCACCTCTGCCCGAATTGCAGCCTGTTTTTTGCCTGCGATCGCATTTCCCTGGGCTGCTACCGTGCGAACTAAACTCAAATCGAGTGTGCCGCCGCCAAAGTCAATCACCAGCACCAGCGAACCGGGACGCTGCACCGCATAGCCCAATGCAGCGGCAGTTGATTCATCTACCAGATGCACTTCAGCCACGCCCAGACGTGACCCGACTTCGCGAAACCAGTCCAGATATCGCTCAAAAGCTCCCACCGGAACGGTGAAAATGACCTGCTCAGGCTGAATTTGGAGCAACACTTGCTGCCAGATCTGCTGCAAAAACTGCTCGGATACTGCGGCGGCAGAATAGCTGGCTGCATCAATCTGGCGGGACGGCGGCTGAAAGTCAGCGGCAAGGTCTCGCTTAAAGGCTTTGAACAGGCGATCGGGTTGGGTGAGTCCGAGGCGTTGCGAGCGCACCTGTTCGCCAATCAAGTACTGCTCCTGGGATTTGACGAATACCAGCGTTGGCACTACCGGAATTTCTTGATCTCCCTTAGACGTTCTTAAGCGAAACAGACGAGAAATCGCACTAAATCTAAGGGATTTGGGCGTTTGTGTATCTGGCTCTAAGATGCTGACAACTGTATTGCTGGTGCCAAAATCAACCGCGATCGCAATCACTGCGCCCCTCCTGGCAACGTGCGGCTGACTTTCGCAGGACAGAGAATGCGATCGCCCTGCCGATAGCCCACAAATCGAACGTAAACCCTTTCCCCAACGGTAATGTCATCCTCATCTGGCTGGTGAAGCTGAGGATCAAAGGCAATCTGCTCCCAGGCACAACCAATTGATTCCACCCCCCAACTTTGCAGCAGGTTCTCCAGCGGTGTGAACAGCGCAATCAAGTTTTTGGCAGGCAGATCGGGCTTTGCTTGCGCCATTTTTTGAGCGCTGGGGTAGTTCGTTAGCAGCGTTTGAATCTGCTCAAACGTCGCCTCCTGAAAGTCTTCTGTGAGCTGAGTTTTCTGCTGCTGAAGCTGTTCTCGCAACTGTGAACATTGCTGCTGCAAGGCAACGATTTCGCTTGCCGTTGCCTCACCAGAGACAGCAGGAGGGGAAGAGACAGCAACCGATTCCTGACTCTGAGAATTGTCCTTTGCGGGTCGTTCCCTTGACCCGACAAAGCCAAGAATTAACGCAATGCTGCCCAGCGTTAAAACATAGCCAAACCCTAAAAGGCTGGAATCGTCTCCCATAAAGTGTTTCAAGTTGAGCCAATAATTTAGGATTGCGTCGGGTGTATTAGATAGCGCCGTAACGCGCTATTGCTAATGCTCTCAGTGCGTTACGCGATCGCTAAGAGGATATTTGAAGAGCTGATGTCCCCTGTTAGGGCGTAGCATTCGGCAGGTAAATTCTGGAATAACCCAAAATCTTTGCCCGAATGCTGCGCCCCTACGGACTTTTGGGTTACAAACAAATTGGACTTCTCAAACATCCTCTAATGCACCCTACAAGAATTTCATCTCTTTATATAACCAGGTTTGATATCAATTCAGCTTGCAGGTTTTTGCAAGTGTTGGGTTCCGCTGCGCTTCACCCAACCTACAGCTGAGTTAGAGATTGACTTTCATCCGTTTCAAGATCGTTTTCAGCCTCGTAGTACTGCGGCAGCAACTCCTGAGACTCCACTTCACCCAAAGCTTGCTCTATCGCTGAAGTCGTCTCAGTGCAGCCTGCACCCGAAGCATTGAGTACGGTTTCGATCACTTTGCCGTCTTTGCCAATGCGATACTCGATTTTGCGATATTCAGCCATAGCAGTTTTTTGAAATCGGCTTGTTCAATTATGGCTGATGGGGCTAGGGGCTAGGGG
>JAAUTN010000132.1 GCA_012031415.1 Leptolyngbyaceae cyanobacterium SM1_4_3
CCAGCCCCCAGCCCCTACGCCCTAGCTCCCCACGTGGAAGCTCCGAACTCTACCTCGAATTTCATCGCGGCTGCTATACATCTCACGCCGACCAAAAGCGGTGGAATCGTCGCTGTGAACGGTTGCTCTATCAGGCAGAATTGTTTAGCTCAGTTGCGACCCTGCTAGCAGGTGCGAGCTATCCCAAAGGGGAAATCGAAACTGCCTGGAAACAGGTGCTTTTTAATCAGTTTCACGACATTCTGCCCGGTTCTTCAACTGCAGAAGTTTTTGTGGATGCTAACCAAGCCTGGATGGAGGCAGAACAAACCGGAGAACAGCTTTTAGCAAAGGCACTGGAGGCGATCGCCAGCCAAATTCAACTCCCTACCCCACCGCAGCCTAACAGCCAACCCGTCTTTGTCTTTAATTCATTCAACTGGGCGCGATCAGAAGTGGTTGCAGTTCCCATCTCTGATGCCGATTTAGAATGGCGAGTTTTTGATTTGTCAGGCTGTGAAATTTCCTGTCAAATTCAGCGAGATGATGGTTCGGCTCACTTACTGTTTGATGCCGAAAATATTCCTGGGTTGGGCTATCAGGCGTACTGGCTATGGTCTGACTTCCCCACAGGAGAAACGGCTTCGCATCGCTCCTCCTCAACTTTGACCGAACCGCCTGCCCCTTCAGATTGCTGGGTATTGGAAAACGAAACTTTGCGGGTCAGCGTCGATTCTCAAACGGGCAACCTGAGCAGCGTGTTTGACAAAGTGCAGCAGCGGCAGGTGTTGAGCGATGCGGGTAATCAGCTTCAGTTCTTTAAGGATGGCGGTCAATATTGGGATGCCTGGAATATCGACCCGGACTATGCTCAGCATCCCTTACCTGCACCCGTGTTAAAGGAAATTCGCTGGCTAGAGCGGGGCGAAATTCAGCAGCGGCTTAGAGTCGTGCGCCAGTTTGGGCAATCGGAATTTCAGCAGGATTATATTTTGCAGACGCGATTACCCCATAGGGGGAACTGCTCCGCATCGTCCGTCCTCAAAATCGCCACCGTTGTGAACTGGCAGGAAAGTCAGGTGTTAGTTAAAGCTGCTTTCCCGCTAAATTTGACCGCCGACTTTGCTACCTATGAAATTCCCTGCGGGCGATCGCCCGTCCCACGCTTCCTCCTGCCGACCCAATCAATGCTCCGCTGCCTGATGCAGTTCGGGCAAAGTGGGAAGTTCCGGCTTTGCAGTGGGCAGATTTGAGCCAGTCTGACGAAAACATAAATTCCGGCGTAAGTTTGCTCAACGACTGTAAGCATGGCTATGACAGCCAGCCGTCTCAGTTGCGGTTAACGCTGCTGCGTAGCCCAGAATGGCCCCATGCCGCAGCCGATCGCGGCATTCACTCGTTTTGCTATGCGCTCTATCCTCACAGGGGCAATTGGCAGTCAGCCGAGACAGTGCATCGGGGCTATGAGCTAAATCAACCGCTGCTAGTCGTGAGAAATCTGGAAGGGAGCGAGGCGAAGCCGTTCCCCCTGAAAGGCGGTCATCTCAACGCAAAACCAGCAGCCCTACCGCCAACCGGACAGTTCCTGCATTTGAATTCACCAAACCTGATTCTCACTGCCCTGAAGCAAGCAGAACAGGGCGATCGGTGGATCTTGAGGGTTTATGAATGTGAGGGGCGATCGGCAGAGCTAACGCTTTCTGGCACAGAAAATTTGCTGTCTGAATGCCTCAGCCTGAATGCAAAGCCCACCAATCTACTAGAGCAGCGATCCGATAACCTCTCCTCAAATGAGGCAACCCAAACCTTTCAAATTTCTCCCTGGCAAATTGCGACATTCATCCTCTAGGACTAGGGAGGCTGATTTTTAGACAATTTTCAGGAATTTAGCTAACTCAATCCGTAGATCAAGAAGCATCTTTGAGGGTGATCTCTGGGATGACTTTTTGAGATGACCTGGTGATTTGGGTGCTTGCTTCAAGAATTATACCGATTTAATTTGAACCTGAGCAAAATAAACCCTTGTAGAACAAGGGGCTTAAGCCCCTTGTTAAGGTCAGCTTCACAAAGGATTGGTATTACCAATTTCAAAATTGGCAACCGTCAGTTAGCAGTGGGGCGATCGCCCGCATAATCTTGAGATAAGCCTACGGTCAAAAACTCTGTCAAAAACTGTCCTCGTCCTCATCGCTTTGGTGTGATTTGAGTTCCATGTCAATCTACTGTAGTCAAAGTCATGAGAACCCACCGGGCAGTCGGTTTTGCCGACTGTGTGGCGAGAAGCTTGCGGTCAACACCCAGGGACTTTACCCCGGACTGGCAGAAGCAACAGACACCACAGTTGGTTTGCGCTATCGAATTAAGCGGCAATTAGGTCATGGTGGCTTTGGTCGGACTTATCTAGCAGAAGACCTGAATCGATTTAATGAACCCTGCGTGCTGAAGGAATTTGCCCCTCAGGTTCATGGAACCTATGCCTTGCAAAAAGCAGAGGAATTATTTGAACGGGAAGCAGGCGTACTTTACAAACTTCAGCATCCGCAGATTCCGCGCTTTCGGGAATTGTTTCGGGCAGATTTTGAGAAACAGGCGCACCTGTTCCTGGTTCAGGATTACGTTGAAGGGCAAACCTATCGGCAGCTTTTAGAGGCGCGTAAGCTTCAGGGCATGAGCTTTGCTGAGCCAGAAGTAATGCAGTTTCTGATTCAGCTTTTGCCTGTGTTGCAGTATATCCACCGTGCAGGCGTAATTCACCGAGATATTTCACCCGACAACTTGATTTTGCGCTACGGCGATCAGTTGCCTGTGCTGATTGATTTTGGCGGCGTAAAGCAGGTGGCAGCAGCGGTTTCGCAGTACGTACAGGAGAACGGGCAAGCACAAGAACAACCGATTGCCGCCCCCGAAACCCGACTGGGCAAAATCGGCTACGCCCCCGAAGAACAAATGCAGCTTGGCAGAGCCTATCCTCACAGTGATTTGTATGCGCTGGCAGTGACCGCTTTAGTGCTGTTAACGGGCAAGGAACCACAGGAATTTTTGGGCAGGTCGCCGCGCCGCAACTGGGGAGAGGAGCTAAACCTCAGCCCGACGCTGAGTGCTGTGCTAGAGCGGATGCGATCGCCTCGCCCCACCGATCGCTACCCGTCTGCCGAAGAAGTCATGCAGGCGCTTGGAATAGTTCCCATTGACCTGGGCTATGTTCAAACCCAGCCGCCCCCAAGCTACATTCCCCCTCGTCTCTCTGATCCTGAAACTCAGGGAACAGTGGCGATCGCCGCCCCACATCCCACCTCTCACGCTTCCCCCCCTTATGCCCCCCTCAGCGCAGCTTTGGCTTTGGCAAACTGCTGCTGCTGCTGGTTCTGATTTCAGGTTCCGCTGGAGCGGGCTGGTGGGCAACCACAAACTGGCTAATGCCCGAACAGGCAGCCGAACCGCCCCTGGAAGAAGCTGTTGAACCCGGTTCCGATGAGTCTCCCCGCTTTTCTGAAGCAGAGCAAGCCCGCAAAGCAGAACTCCAGGCACGGCGGGAGGAATTGGGCATTCCTTACCAGTTCTACATCAACCTGGCCAATGCAACCTTTTACGAGCGCTACCCAGACCAGCGCGATCGCACCCTCACCGATGGAGCGGAAGATGAAGAATGGCGATCGCGCTGGGATGCGATCGCGGCGGAATGGCTAGACCTTTTAGAAGCCAACCTTAGCCCAGAGTCCCGCAGACAGTTGGGCAGCTATGACGAGGGCGATCGCGAACAGTGGAAACAACAGGCAAACCAGCTTTATGTCGGCAGTCGATCGCTCTACGACCTGGCAGATGCAGAATTTTTCCGCCTGTTTCCACAAGCCAAAGACTTCATCGACCAGCCAATTGGTCAGGTCTGGCAGGGAATTGTATTTGACCGCCTGAAAGCCTTACAAGACGGCTCAATGTTAGAGCAGGTGCAGTTTGACACGGGCACCTACGACAAACAGCTAGAAGGACAGCTAGAGCCTGGAGAAGGTCGAGTCTACACCGCCAACCTCTCAGAAGGGCAGATTCTGCGCTTGAGTCTAGACGCGCCCTCGGACGCTACCCAGCTTTCGGTTTACCTGCCTCGCCCCACGTCTGATCTGCCCGCTTTGCTAGAAGACTCTACAGACACCACCTGGTCAGGCAAGCTGCCCCAATCGGGCTTTTATGAAGTCGTGGTTGTCTCAACTGCCTCAGAACCGATTGACTACCAGCTTGAACTGACGGTCGATAACGTCACCTCATCCCCCGTAGAGCCAGAGGAACCGGAAGCCCCAGAAGCCAAAAACTAACCCCACAGCTACACCTCCATAGCTGCCCTATAAGCTACCCGTGTCTCGAACCTATGTCTTTACTAGAGCATTCGCTGGAAAATTATGAAGATAGGTTATTTGAATTAGAAACGGCTGATCCGCTGCCGACAGTCGAGCAGGTTTTGGATGTTTTGACGGCACGGGATGTAGTCCATGCGTTGCTGTGCGATCGCACCAGAGATGTGATTCGTCGTCCAGCGGTGCTCACTTCCCTCGATCGCCGTTTGAGGAAGCAATCTGAGAAAATCACCCAGGTCGCGGACCTGTCCGACCTGCGAACCAGCTTTCACCCCGCAGCCGCAGCCTGGTGGTGGTTTTTTGAAGCTCCCGTCCCCGTTTACTGGTGGGATCGCTTCGATCGCCTGTGGAATGCGCTAGCAATTTTCCTGTCGCTGCTCTGCCTGTTTGCGCTGTACAGCATTTCTACCCGATTTTTGAGTAGCGATCGCGACACCCTCGGCTCGGTCGTCGTGGCCCTGCAAACTGCGCTCACGGGTTTAGTCATTGGTGGAGTCGTGACTAGAGACGGTCACATGACGATCGATCGCGTCTTGACCACGCTAAAAGTTCCGATTCACTTTAAGCAGGAAGGTCGGCTAATTCTCGTGACGCTGCTTCTGGCGTTTCTAATTGGCTTTCGGCTGTCTTTTCCGCTAATCTCCAATACCTACACTTCTACTGGCGCAAAAGATTATGAAGCAGGGCGGCTGGTTGAAGCTCAGCTTAACTACCAGCGGGCAATCAACCTCAACCCAGACAACCTAGAAGCTCGATTTAAGCTGGCCCTGGCGCTAGAAGATTTGGGTGAATCAGAAGCCGCAAGCCGCGAATATCGCATTGTCAGCAGCAGCCGTAAAACGGACCCCGACGCACTAAATCTAGAGGGGCTAAACAACCTGGCACGTCTGTACATTTTGGTGGAGGACTATGACGAAGCGGTTCCGTTGCTGCTGCAAGCACGAGATCAGGTCAGCCCCGAAGCCGAACATCTGCGCTATTCCATTCTCAAAAATTTAGGCTGGGCCAGGCTAGGACAAGAGCGCTATGACGAAGCGGAAGTATATTTACAGGAAGCCGTTAAAATCGACGATGCAATGGCACCCGCACACTGCCTGCTGGCACAAGTGCTGGAGGAATTGGAGCAACCTCAAACGGCGATCGCCGCCTGGGAAAGCTGCCTCTCGCGGGCTAGACAAACAGACCCCGATGAGGATAAGTGGTATGGAATGGCAAGAGAACGATTAGGAGAAGCGACACCTGCTGCGGTCTTTCAGAATGAAAACCCTGCCTCTCGTGAGTAATGCTGGAACCCGACCGTTTACTTCGCTATCTACATACCCTGAGGGATGCAGTGAGCATGAGAATTGCGCTTTTATAGGATCAGGCTTTAGGACTTACGCAAGTAGAACGTGAAGTCAGGCGATCGCCATGTTCCATAGAGAGAATGCATAGGTCCTGTTGGTATAACCAGGGTGGCATAGCTTAAATTAGAAGGAGATAGATCCCGTACTACGCGAGGGTCGTTTTCGCATTTTGAAGCAGGCAGTCAATTACACGACATCGGAAATTAGGTAACTCAGATCATGAAGCGTGGAAGTTTCACTTTTATTATTTTGGGCTTAGCACTGGCGGCGTTAGGCTACGGAATTGCTTATGATCTGGCGACTGCTCAGCAATCTTCCTCGCCCCCCTCAAGTGCCTCTCGATTACAGGCGATCGCCCGCATCGTTGACGTTGAAAATGGTCGAGTAGCGCGTAAACGAATCAACGCCGAAAACTACCAGTTGGTTGACATAGACACAGAACTATTTGCAGGCGACCTCATTCTGCCAGAAGGCAATGCCATTGTCCTGGTTCAGTGCAACGAATCTGGAACCGTCTGGCGCGTCCCGGCAGGCAGTCCCTCCGGCGTAAGCAGCGGCTGTGCTTCCCCCAACCGCTTTAACTTCTCCCCCAGATAAACTTCAAAAATAACTCCTCAAAAACGCTCCCATTCCCAATCCCCCTTCATCCCTCCCCCTTTTCCTCCTTCCACTTGACCAGATTGGGCGATGAGGAAATCCCTCTGAAGGGTTAGACTTTGGGGTTATAGAAGGTTCACCTGCCAGAGCAACATGGGAGATAAGCTATGCAGCAAACGGCTCTGCTTTGCCTGATTTTTGCTAGCCTGATCGTCACCGGATGCGGAGGAACACCCCCGCCGATCGCCAGTCCAACCTGCTACGAGGCAGCCAACCTAGCGGATGAGAGTGGGCTGTACCCCATCCGCCAAAACAACCAGGTTGGCTTTATCAATCGCAGTGGGCATATCGTGATTGAGCCTCAATTTGATGAAGCCTGTGGTTTTTCTGAAGGACTTTCACTGGCTGCAACAAACGGCAAATGGGGCTACATCGATCGAACTGGAGAATTTGTCATTCCGCCTCAATACGATTACGCAGAGCATTTTTTAGGCGGCATTGCCTTTGTTGAAAAGAACGAGCGGTTCACCTACATTGATGCGTCAGGGCAACTTGTAGCGGAGGTTGCTGGACAGGTTTCCTACGCAGATGGCAGCCGCAGTGCTACCTGGAAAGTTCCCAGCACCTTTGTTGATCGTCGCTCTGGCGTAGAGATTCGTAATCCCCAACAAGACGTAGAACGAGAACGGGATTTTATCCCAGCCCCGCAGGTTGAGATTGACCAGTTTGAGGACTATACCTACGCCTCTGAGGGGTTTATGGCGGTGCAGGTAAACGGCAAGTGGGGCTACATCGACCAGACCGGAGAATTCATCATTGAGCCACAGTTCAGCAACTTCAGACCTTTTTCTGAAGGGTTAGTGGCGGTGCAGGTCGGTGACAAGTGGGGCTACATGAATCAAATGGGCGAATTCGTGATTTTGCCTCAGTTTGCCAACGTGAGGGATTTTTCTGAAGGGCTAGCGGCGGTGAGCCTTGAGCCTGGACAGTCGCACTGGGGCTATATCAACCGCTCAGGAGATTTTGCGATCGCCCCTCAGTTTGACGGCTTTGCTGAAAACTTTGACGGAGGGCTGGCCCGGGTCAACCATGAGAACGTCGATTACTACATCGACTCAAACGGGCGCATCGTCTGGCAATCGGGCAAAAGCTGGCTTGTGACGGCAATTCATTTTGTGCAGGATTTTTGGGGAAATTCAGAGCGGGTGAGTGGGTGAGGAATGAAAGGGGCTAGGGAATGAGGAATTGCATGGACTGGAATCTTTCTGCCCCTGGCTCCCAGTTTCCAGCCTCTAGCGCCTAATTCTTTATTAAGATCGAAACACGTGATGAGACATAACTTATGAGTGCCAACGTTGAGGTTTACACCTGGTCTTCCTGTCCTTTCTGCATTCGGGCTAAGGCGCTATTAAACAAAAAAGGGGTGGAGTTTACTGAATATTCTATTGATGGTGACGAAGATGCGCGGGAAGTAATGGCTGAACGAGCTAACGGTAGACGCTCTTTGCCGCAGATTTTTATCAACGACCAGCACATTGGCGGCTGTGATGACCTGTATGCGCTTAACTCTCACGGCAAGCTGGATGATCTGCTAGCGTCCTGAGCGCTTGACATCGTTGCTTTGCGGTTTAATGTAGAGTTGCCAAGTGCATCGCTGGAGAGTAGCCGTGTGAGATTTGCGTTTATTATTGACCCAATTCAAAAGCTTGATCCTGGTCACGATACCAGTGTGGCGCTGATGGAGGCGGCACAGATGCTTGGACATGAGGTTTGGGCGACGGAAGCAAGGCTGCTCAGCGTCACGGGGGGCAAAGCCCGGGCAGAATTGCGGCAGGTGCAGTTGACTCCGGTGCAATTAGTCGATGGGCGCTGGGTGGCGGAGTTGAACTGGTATCAGCTTGGCGATCGCACCCTCCTCTGCCTGGAGGAAATGGACGCAATATTCATGCGAACTGACCCACCTGTGAATGTGCCCTACCTTTACGCCACTTACATTCTGGACTATGTAAATCCGGCAAAAACGCTGGTGGTTAATTCGCCTGCCGGACTGCGAATAGCAAACGAGAAGATGTATGCCCTTCAGTTTGCCGATGTGATTCCCAAGACGATTGTGAGTCAGGATAAGCGGGTCATTCGGCAGTTTGTCGAGCAGCAGGGAGCAGCGGTGATCAAGCCGCTGGGCGGCAAGGGCGGCGAGGGAATTTTGCTGATCGAACCGGGCGATCGCAACTTCAACTCCTTAATCGAAATCAGCACCCAAAACCAGTACCCGATTATGGTGCAAACGTTTCTACCCGAAGCCAAAGACGGCGACAAGCGCGTAATTTTGCTGAACGGTGAACCGATTGGCGCGGTGAATCGGATTCCGACGGGCAGCGAGTTTCGCGGCAACATGGCAGTAGGCGGGCGGGTGGCAGCAGCCGAAATTACGGAACGCGATCGCCAAATCTGTAGCCTCTTAGCCCCTACACTGCGGCGAGATGGCTTAATCTTTGTAGGAATTGACGTAATTGGGGGCTACCTGACCGAGGTGAATGTCACCAGCCCAACCGGGATTCGCGAAGCCGATCGCCTGAATCATGTGCGTTTGGGTGAACAGGTGATTCGCTGGGTCGAACAGCAGCCTGCTACTCATTCAGTTTGAACCTGCTTGGGGTCGCAGTTTGTTGAGACGTTGGTGAGGTTTGCGATCGCTCGTATCTAAAAATACAGTTTCTCCCTGGTCTGTTTTAGTAGCTTCAAACTAGGGGATCTCATTTCCAACTCAAAGGAGACTTGCATGAGCCGACTGCGCTATCCATACCCTGGAATTTATGGGATCAGCCGCCGTAAATTCATTCAATACGGAGCAATGGCAGTGGGTACCGGGGTTATTGCCTCCTGTACTGGCAATCAGCCTGCCGCCGAATCGGAAGACTCAACCGCATCTCCAGCCGCTAGCCCCTCTCCCAGCGGCGAGTTAACGGCTGTCACCTACGGCACTAACTGGTTTGCTCAAGCAGAACATGGCGGCTTCTATCAAGCAGTTGCTACGGGCATTTATGAAGAGCATGGTCTGGATGTGACGATTCAAATGGGTGGCCCTCAGGTAAACGGCACGCAACTGTTGATGGGCGGCGCGGTCGATTTCTTTATGGGCTACACAGCGGATGCAATCAAAGCGATTGAAGAAGGCATCCCAAAAGTGACCGTAGCGGCAATGTTCCAAAAAGATCCGCAAATCCTGATCGCCCACCCCGATACAGGAGTCGAGTCGCTCGAAGACCTGAAGGGTAAGCCAATTTTTGTCTCCGCCGCCGCAAATACGACCTACTGGCCGTTCCTGGTTGCCCAGTATGGCTTTACTGAAGACCAGAAGCGCACCTACAACTTTAATCCCGGCCCATTTTTGGCAGATAAACAGTCGGCCCAGCAGGGCTATCTGAGTTCTGAACCGCTGGCGATCGAAAAAGAAGGTGGCTTTACCCCCGTTGTCTTCCTGCTGGCAGACTATGGCTATAACCCCTACTCCACCACGATTGAAACCCGACGGGAATTGGTTGAATCCGATCCAGACCTGGTGCAGCGATTTGTTGATGCATCGATTAAGGGCTGGTACAGCTACTTTGACGATCCCGCTCCAGGGAATGAGCTAATCAAAGAAGCCAACCCTGAAATGACCGATGAGCAAATCGCCTACGGCATTGAAAAGATGCAGGAATACGGCATTGCCATTTCGGGCGAGGCAGAAACGCAGGGCATTGGCGCAATGACCGACGAGCGCTGGCAGGCTTTCTTTGACACCATGGCGGAGGCAGGCGTGTTTGACCCAAATACAGACTACACTCAGGCTTATACGCTGGACTTTGTTAACAAGGGTGTGGAGGCTTATCAGGCTTAGGGTGGCTTTGATTGGTAACTCGCTCACACTGCACTTTATTTGCATGAAACGTCCATGACTCATCCTGCCATTACGCTCAGCGATGTCAGCAAGGTTTATTCCAATGGCACGGTGGCGCTACAGCACCTCAGCTTGACCATTGGCGAAGGGCAGTTTATTAGCCTGGTTGGGCCGTCTGGCTGCGGCAAAAGCACCGTCCTACGGATGATTGCAGGCTTAGGCAAGATGAATTCAGGGCAGATTGAGTGGAATGGCGGACATTCTCAGCGCCAGTTGGCGTTTGTGTTTCAAGAAGCGGCGCTGATGCCCTGGGCAACGGTGCAGGACAACGTGCGGCTGCCGCTGAAGCTAGCGGGGGTTTCCTATTCTGCTTCTAGAGCAGCGGTGGCTGAAGCGCTGGAACTGGTTGACTTAAATGGCTTTGAGCAGTGCTATCCACGTGAACTGTCTGGCGGGATGAAGATGCGAGTGTCGATCGCCCGTGCCCTAGTAACCAAGCCAGAAATTCTGCTGATGGATGAGCCATTTGGGGCGCTAGATGAAATGACCCGCAGCCGACTCAACAGCGACCTGCTCAACCTCTGGAGCCAAAAGCAGTGGACAGTTGTGTTTGTTACGCACAACATCTATGAAGCGGTCTACCTATCGAATCGGGTGATTGTGATGGCGGCGCGTCCCGGTCGAGTTGTGGCAGACGTGGCGATCGCCGCCCCCTACCCCCGCACCGAAGAATTTCGCCTCTCCCCCCTTTACGGCGAATACTGCCGCGAAATTTCCTCTGCCTTAGCCCAAGCCGCCAATGGGCAGGATGGAGCGATCGCTACCTCTAACCAAAGGGCTGCTGAATATGCTTAGCGGTAGGTAGTAGGTAGTAGGTAGGGACGCTCTACCCCTCTACTCCCCTTCATCCCTTATCCCTCATCCTTACCCCCGCCCTCCCATGTTGCGCTACCTGACTGCCCTGATTCTGGAACTGCAAAACCTGCTGATGGGCGATCGCTTCCATCTCAGTGCATCGAGCGATCGCACCAATGGGTTAGTTCGCATGACCGCTAAACCAGTTGGCAAAGCTGCTGGACTGCCTCAGCTACGGCAGTTTCTCTCGCCTGACCTGCTGGCTCCAGTGGGGGTGGGGTTGCTGGTGCTAGCGTTCTGGGAAGTTGCGGTGCGGGTAAGCGGCATTCAGCCTTATCTATTGCCTGGCCCGCTGCTGGTGCTGCAAACACTGGTGAGCGAGTGGGGAACGCTGTTTCCGTCGCTCATCATCACGTTTCAAATTACCCTGGCGGCGTTTGTCGTAGCGGTGATTTCGGGGCTGCTGGTGTCAGTTTTGTTTACCCAGAGCAAGTGGATTGAACGCAGCTTTTTTCCCTACGCGGTGATTTTGCAGACAACCCCAGTGGTGGCGATCGCCCCGCTGATTATCATCTGGGTCAGGCAGGTGGTACCAGGAGACAACAGCACCTTTGTAGCGCTGGTAATCTGCGCCTGGATCGTCGCCCTGTTCCCAATTATTGCCAATACGACGCTGGGGTTAAACAGCGCTGACCACAACCTGCTCAACCTCTTTCAGCTTTACAAAGCCTCTCGCTGGCAAACCCTACTGCATTTACGGCTGCCCAGCGCCATGCCCTACTTTTTAGGCGGCTTGCGAATTAGCGGTGGCTTAGCTCTGATTGGCGCAGTCGTGGCAGAATTTGTTGCCGGAACGGGCGGCACCAAATCGGGGATCGCATACCAAATCCTGATTTCCAGCTACAATCTACAAATTCCCCGGATGTTTGCGGCTCTGCTGATGACAACCGGATTGGGGGTGATCATCTTTGTAGCGCTGACCCTGCTTTCTGACTTTTTGCTTGGAAAGTGGCACGAAAGCGCCGTTCAACGAGAAAATTGAGCATCTACTGGTACACCTACTGGCAATGAAGATTCCTGGAGCGTCTCATTACTGGCTAAAGAATGCCCACGTCCCACCTAGCCTGATCCAGCCAGCCAGTACGGAGGCACTTGACCTATCGGAATTGCTGACTCCGATCGAGCCGCTGCTGCTGGTGGATATTGAGATTCGAGATGGAACAGTCCATTCGCTGCAACAGTCTGCACCTGTTCCCGATGAAATTCCCTCGGTCGATTTGGGGCAGGGAATGGTCTGGCCATGCTTTGTGGATTTGCACACGCATCTAGACAAAGGACACACCTGGGGGCGATCGCCCAATGTTGCAGGCACGTTTGATGGGGCCCTGGCGCTGGTCAGTCGCGATCGCGAGCAACATTGGGATGCAGAAGATGTCTATCGCCGCATGGAGTTCGGGCTAAGGTGCAGCTATGCTCACGGCACTCGTGCCCTGCGAACTCACATTGACTCTGCCAACGGGCAAGCCAAAGTTAGCCTGGAGGTGTTTAGGACGCTGAAGGCGGAGTGGCACGATCGGCTAGAGCTTCAGGCAGTCTCTCTGGTGACGCTAGATTACTTTATGGATCAGGAAGGGGATCTGCTGGCTGACCAGATTGCTGGGGTGGGCGGCTGTCTGGGCGGCTTGCCGCTGATGAATGAAGACCTGGAGCGGCAAATTGATCGCGTTTTTGAACTGGCGGGCGATCGCACCTCAACCTCGACTTTCACACTGACGAAAGCGGCAACCCTGCTGACATTACTTTGCGGCTGATTGCAGCAGCAGCACTGCGCCACGAATTCACCGGACAAATCGTTTGCGGTCACTGCTGTAGTCTCTCAGTTCAGTCTGCCGAGGAAGTTCAAGAAACGATCGATCTGGTTAAGCAAGCAAACATCGGCATCGTGAGTCTGCCGATGTGTAATCTTTACCTGCAAGACCGCAACCAGCAGGCTTCTCAACATTTTCTGTATGCTCCGCTAGAGCAGCAGCTTGCGGCTTACTCTAAATTTCCCAGCCGCACTCCACGCTGGCGGGGCGTGACGCTGCTGCATGAGCTAAAGCACTCTGGCATTCCCACAGCGGTTGCCAGCGACAACTGCCGCGACCCGTTTCACGCTTTTGGCGATCACGATGTGCTAGAGGTGTTTACCCAGTCTGCCAAAATTGCTCACTTTGACGCAGCCTATAGCGACTGGTGTACCGCAGTCACAACGACACCCGCAGACCTGATGGGTTTCCCAAGCATTGGGCGGATTGGAGTAGGGCTGCCTGCGGATCTAATTCTGTTTAAGGGGCGCTACTTTAGTGAACTGCTGTCGCGATCGCAGCATGACCGAGTGATCCTGCGACGAGGGCAGGCGATCGCCCCTCCCTTGCCTGACTACGCCGAACTGGACGATTTGCTGGTGAAATAACGGAATTCAACTTGTTTAATCTATTTTTTTGTCTATTTCTATCTATGGAGGCTGGCTAGATGACTGCAACGGCTGCAACGGGGCGATCGCTTGATTGGGACGCACTCACCAGTGCCCTGAGCGGCATTGAAATCATTCGAGAACCGACTCAGGTAGCCAAACTTTCACAGGACTACTACAGCTTCAGTCCCGTGTTACAGGCGCAGTTGACGGGCAAGATAGGCGATCTGGTGGTTCGTCCTGCAAGTGAAGCCGAGGTGCTGCGAGTGGCAGAAGTCTGCGTGAAATTCAAACTGCCGCTGACGGTGCGCGGGGCAGGAACAGGCAACTATGGGCAGTGCGTTCCTCTAGAGGGCGGTGTAATTCTTGACCTCAGCCGAATGCAGTCGGTTCGCTGGCTAAAACCTGGACTTGCCTGCGTTGAACCGGGTGTCAAGCTAGCCGCCCTTGACAAACAGGCACGGGAAATCGGTTGGGAGATTCGCATGACTCCCTCAACTTACAAAACTGCGACGATAGGCGGCTTTATTGGCGGCGGCAGCGGCGGCATCGGCTCAATTACCTATGGGCAACTGCGCGATCGCGGCAACCTTCACGCCGTCCGGGTTGTGACAATGGAAGAGCAGCCTCGCGCGATCGAGCTACGCGGCGATAATGTGCAAAAAGTAAATCACGCCTATGGCACGAACGGCATCATTACTGAACTAGAAATTCCCCTTGCCCCGGCTTATCCCTGGGCAGAATACATCGTTAGCTTCCCCAATTTCATGAGTGCAGCGCGGTTTGGTCAGGCACTAGGCGATTCCGATGGCATCATCAAAAAGCTGATTTGCATCTGTGCCTCCCCGATTCCTGACTACTTTGCTGCCCTGCGGAGCCACATTCCTGAAAATAGCCACTGTGCCCTGTTGCTCGTTTCAGAATCCTGTCGGGAACCTCTGTCCGACCTGGTACGAGAATGTGGCGGCGCATTCTGCTACGAAAAAGCTGCCAAAGATGCCAGCAAAGGGGTGACGCTAGTGGAGTATTCCTGGAATCACACGACGCTCCACGCCCGCAGCGTTGACCCATCACTCACCTATCTGCAAACGCTATTTCCGGCAGACAGGCAGCTTAGACTACTGGAGCAAATGTATCACCACTTTGGGGACGAGGTGATGATGCACCTGGAATTTATTCGAGTAAATGGCTCTGTGCTTCCGGCAGCGCTGCAAATTGTGCGCTATTCGACTCCAGAGCGACTTCAGGAAATCATTCGATATCACGAAGAACAGGGCGCGTTCATTGCCAATCCGCATACCTATGTTTTGGAGGATGGGGGTAGGAAAACGATTGATCCGGTGCAGCTTCAGTTCAAAGAAAGGGTTGATCCCTATGGGTTGCTGAATCCGGGAAAGATGCGGTCCTGGTTGGAGCGGTAATGGGAGACTGATTTGTTTTTGTGTAAATGCGGGTGTTCTGACGGTATTTACACAAACATCTGAACACACTCGTAATGGGGAATGGATCAGTCAAAGGCAGATTGAATGTACTGCTGGAGAATGAGCCGATAGCCGGGCAGGACAAGGGGTTGTCCTAATTTGATGGGTGTAGGGATAGCGATGCTGATTTGTTGAGAAACTGGTGCTGTCGGCACTTCAGCGGTGGAGTTAGTTCGCTTGGGGATGGGACGGGGCGATCGCCCATAGCTTACCAGTGCTACATCAAATCGACAGGGCAACTCTGCCAATTCGGGTTGCTCCGCCAAAAATAGCTGGGCAGCTTGCCATAGTTTTGCCTGCTTTCTCAGCGTGATGGACAATAGCCCGTTTGCATCCCAATTGCCTCGACTGCGGGCTTTGACTTCAATGAAGGCCAATGTGGGCTGAGGAGTAGCGTTCTTAGAATCTGAAACAAACCCCTTTGCCACCAGATCTAGCTCACCCCAGCGGCAGTGCCAGCGCCGCTGCAACACTTCCCAGCCCTGCCCAATTAGCCAATCAGCCACCAGGTCTTCTGCCAAAACTCCAATCGTTTGGGTAGGTTTGCCGGGCTTGGCAGGTTGAGAAGAATTGGGTGAGGAGGCGTTCACAGGTGCAGCGTGGAGAATGTAACGGTGACTGAAGTTTGCCCATTTCTACGCGTCTGATCTGCAAACAGTACAGCACATTCAGGTAGGATCAGGTTGAAATAAATCTGCTTGAATTGTCATTCACGCTACCTTCAATTCGCATGACTAGGCTTCGTAATTTTTCCTGGGCGCAGTGCTGCCAAACGCTGGCACGAGGTTTCCCCGATTTAATGGTTTGGGTGCTAGTAGGGGCGATCGCCACCCTCAATTTCATCTTCATCTCTCCCGTTCTGGCAGACAACTACAACAGAGAAAGCCTGATTAATGTTGATTTGTCTGGGCAAGTGCTGACCGACTCCAGTTTTACCAAAGCCAACCTTCGCAGCAGCAACCTGAGCCACACCGACCTGCGCGGCGTAAGCTTTTTTGGCGCAAACCTGGAAGACGTAAATTTAGAAGGAGCCAACTTGAGCTTTGCTACTCTCGACTCTGTCCGTCTGGTTGGCGCAAACTTAACCAACGCTATTTTAGAAGGCGCATTTGCCTTCAACGCCAAGTTTGATGGAGCAATTCTGGATGGCGCTGACTTCACGGACGTACTCTTGCGGCAAGACACCCAGGACAAACTTTGTGAGCTTGCCACAGGCACCAATCCTGTAACTGGACGAAAGACCCGTGATACGCTGGATTGTTCTTAGGGAGTGAGGTTCTCCTGACTCGTCTCTTTAAGAGGTGCGACGAAAGACCTGCGATACGCTGGATTATTTTTAGGGGCGGGGGAAGCAGTTCTTGAGTCATCACCGATGCGAAGCGAGTTATGCCGCCTACCCCAGACTGATCGGAGGGGGTTTGGGGGGAAGCGAACGTCCCAATGGGGGGTTTGGGGGAAACCCCCAAGGTTCGGATTCTCCCAGACCTTTTGTTATAGTCC
>JAAUTN010000600.1 GCA_012031415.1 Leptolyngbyaceae cyanobacterium SM1_4_3
TGATTTAATTCTCTACGTAATTTTGGGGAACTCACTCTGCGGGACACTATCTCTGGCACTTGAGCCAACCCAGTCATCCGCTATATGAAACCTATAAAGATCAGGTTTCTGACGACCCGCTGCTGGAAGTGTTTGAAGCGGTAGATGAGGCGATCGCCCAAATCCTCTCAAAAGCGCCAAAAGATGCTCAGGTAGTCGTCTTTGCGGCACATGGCATGGGGGACAACGTGATGGACTTGCCCAGCATGGTGTTTTTGCCAGAACTGCTCTATCGGTTTAACTTTGGCAAACCTGCTCTTGCTGATGGACAGCTTGGCGCTCCACCCTCACAACCGATTACCAAAGGACGGGTCGAGCGAGGTTGGATTGGTGCCGTGTGGGGCTTAAAGCACGATGCCAATCGACTGAGAAGCTGGCTACGGCAAAAACTGCCCAATAAACTGTTCAGATACATAGAGCCGCTATTTGGCAAAGACCAGCAGCCCGATCTGGTTTCCCCTTTCAAATTAATTGAGCAGGGCGACTCACTATTTTTTCAGCCTGCGGTTTGGTACAGGCCGTTTTGGTCACAGATGCGGGCATTTGCACTGCCCAGCTACTCTGAAGGCTACATTCGCATCAACCTAAAGGGGCGTGAGCCAGCGGGCATGGTTGACCCATCCGAGTATGAAGCGCTGTGTGATGAATTGAGTCAGCTTCTCTACAACCTGAAAGATGCACATACAGGGCAGCCAATGGTGAAGCAAATTGTGCGGACGCGCCAGCACCCAGACCAGCGTGACCCCAAATTGCCTGATGCCGATCTGGTGATTATCTGGCAAGAAGAGTACGTCACTGATGTTGTAGATAGTCCTGAATTGGGACGAGTTGGGCCCGTTCCCTACAGCCGTACCGGAAGCCACCGCAGCGATGGATTTCTGCTCGCGCAGGGTCCAGAAATTGAACCCGGTTCTAGTGCGCCAGAAGGTCATGCGCTAGATCTGGCTCCAACCGTTTTGAGCCTGATGGGTGCATCGATCCCTCCTCATTTTGAGGGAAGACCGCTGATTGAAACGCTGATTCTGACGAAGTAACCTCACCTTCATTCATCTGTCACTAGGCAACAGGAGCAAATGATGAAGCCCCGGTTATTGGGAATTCAATCCAGTTCTCCCTTCTCTCTACCGTATTTTGGTGCGTTCTGATGAAAACGATTCAAGCTGTCGCTCGATATTTCCCAGAAAAGTGTGGTGGTATTCATATTCACCTGAGCGAACTGCTGCCTGTACTAAAGTCCCTCGGTGGGGAGAGTAAGGTTGCAGCATCGCAGGATTTGCCGAATGAAGATCACTACACCTATCGAGATACAGAAGTTTACCGTTATCCGGTGTTTCCACAGCCCAAGTCTGAGCCAAATCACGGGGCGATCGCTCACGGTGGGTTCGATCACTTTGCCCGATGGCTCACGTCTCAGCAGGCAGATGTGTATCACCAGCACCAGTGGACTCCCAAATGCGGCTTACCCCATCTGCGGTTAGCTAAAGAACTGGGAATGGCAACGGTAGTATCGGTGCGCTTGCCTCAGCCGATTTGTCAGCGCCAAACAATGATGCTGCATGGGGAAACAGCCTGTGACGGCAAAATTGATGTGGTGCGCTGTAGCCGCTGCTGTGGAGTTTCGCCCCATTTGCCGCCTGTGATTCTCAAAGAATTGAGCCATACGCCAATGCCGATCAGTATGGCAGCGGCGGGAATGTTGCGGCGGCTTAACTCAGGCAGTATTCGATCGGTCGCAGAAGCCACCTTGCGACCGATCGCCATTCCTGCGTTTGTGGCGGCGCGTCAGTACGGGCTACAGGAAATGGCGCAGTTTGCCGATCGCATTATTGTCATGAGCGAATGGGTACGGCAGGCGCTATTGGTCAACGGCATTCCTGAGGAAAAGCTGTTTTTGTTGCGTCACGGTATTTCAGATACGTTTGCTCAGCAGAAAATGGCTCATGTGAGGGGCGATCGCCTGCGCGTTGGCTTTTTGGGACGCTGGGCCCACGACAAAGGCATCCACATTTTGGTGGAAGCGATCAAGCGATTGCCAGAAGAATTTCCGATCGAGCTAATTTTGCATGGCGTACCGCAAGATGTCGCTTATCGAGAACGCATCACTGCCGGGATTGCCAGCGATTCACGCATCCGCATTGCCCAAGAACTGTCGCGATCAGAATTACCTCAGGCGCTAGCTGGGTTTGATGTGCTGGCAGTTCCTTCACAGTGGCTAGAAACCGGCCCGGTTGTGGTGCTGGAGGCTCATGCACACGGTTTACCCGTAGTAGGGTCTGACCTGGGCGGAATTGCAGAAAAGGTGACACACGGCGTAGACGGGCTGCTGGTTGCCGCTGGCGATCCGGCTGCCTGGGCGGAGGCATTTGCGCGACTGGCGCTGGATGAAGACTACTTAAATCAGCTACGAGCCGGAATTCGGCCCGTCCGCACGATCAGCATGGAGGCGGCAGAGTCGCTGATGGTTTACCAGAGCGTGCTGGCAAAACAGTCTGCGCTGGGCAATTCCTGGACGGATTCAACCCCGATGGGTGAAGGCGATCGCGCTCCAGTGCGAGGACTCGTCGGATAAAACCGACCAGATCGCCAGATTTTTCTAAGCTATCGGGTTTTAGCACAAGGGTAAACGTGATGACTGCTGCAAACCCACTTCCTCAATCTCGCTGTTCAATTTTGAAATCAGGTGAATTCCATGATTAAGGGTCTGAGGTTTTCGATACTCACATCGGTTGCATCGGTCGTAATGGTGTCGATTCCGGCGCTGAGTTGGGCGCTGCCGCTGTCACCGGGCGATCGCATTCGGATTTCGGTTCCGGCTGACGATGCCATTCCTGAAACCTATCGTTTCAGCGGCATCTACGAAGTCAATTTGGACGGAACGCTGCAAGTCCCCTTCCTGGAGCCAATGCCAGCGGCAGGCTTAGAGGTGGCTCAAGTACAGCAGCAGCTAACGGAATCTTTGGTCAGCGGCGGCTTATTTCGACCTCAGTTTCTTCAGGTAACGGCGCAGGTGGTGGACTGGGGTCCGGTGCAGGTGACAGTCGCAGGTGCAGCCTTTGAACCCGGTCGCATTCTCGTCACTGACCAGGCTCCCTCCGAATCTGCACCCCGCGAGATAGCAATTGAGGAAGCTGAAAACGAGCCTTTCATCATTTCAGGAGAATATCCGGTTGGGCGCTACCTGACGGCAGTGCTGCGACGAGCAGGTGGACTCACCCCCAAAGCCGATATTGAAAACATTCGCCTGATTCGAGGCGATGAAGAAAAGGTGGTAGATCTGTCGGGCGTGCTGAGCGGCGAACCCGTTGAGGATATTCCGCTGATTGCAGGCGATCAGATTGTGGTGCCGGAGTTGACCCAGATTCAGCCGGAACTAGTGCGCCTTCGCAGGTGACACCTTCAGCGATCGCCATTTCCTCT
>JAAUTN010000133.1 GCA_012031415.1 Leptolyngbyaceae cyanobacterium SM1_4_3
CGATCTCAAATGTATGAGGTCGTCATCAGTTGTGTTTGTGGTTTAGTACGTCTACGGGTGCAGTATGGCTAAAATCCGAGCTTTGGTAGTTCAACCTGCCCATTTTTCTTATTTCTGAAGAGGTCTAGAGGAAGCTCGAAATCATCTGACGGTTTATAAACCAGCCAGTAAGGAGGACGCAATCTTTCTGCATCCTGGAGAGCCTGTCTTTGATTACCTTTGGGGCTTAATTGATGCTCAGTTTGAGGCAGAGGCTAGCAGAGGGGCGGTATTTATTGATCCAACGACGACGGAGCCGTACATGTTCCATTTAGCGTTGGTAACGATCGCCCGTAAAGCAGATCCTCTGAATCCCCACTTACGCCGAGATGAAATCATTGAGCAGCGGCTCGTAGGCTTGAAGCAATTTGAGTCAGATGCTGTTGAGGAGTGCTCGGCTGGGTATTTATCGCTGCTGAAAGGAGGAGAAGGAATTCCACCTCAAGCAATTCCTTTGGTCGCTAAATCCCAGTCCTTGCTGCAACTGGCGAATGCTTATGCTGTTCAGCAGGTAGGGGAAAGCTTGGTTCAGGCTCATCGCCAAAAATTAGAGTCAACGCTGGTAGAGCGTGAGAAGTTTTTGAAGCAGGGCTTTGGCTATCAAGAAGCTGAACTGGCTCAGGCGCGACGCAAACAGAAGGAAAAAGCTCGTTCAGGGAATACAGGTGCCAAAAGTGAACTGACCAAGATTAAGCACCGCCAGGAGCATTTGAAAGAAGAGCAGGACATCGCCTTAGCAGCATTGCGAAATGAGCCTGGGCTAATCGTTCTAGAGAAAGTTGAGTTTATTACCCACGCGCTAGTGGTGCCGACTAGTGATCCAGAAGAGCTGAAACGCTTTGATAAGCAGGTTGAGCTAGTAGCCATGCGAGTGGCGATCGCCCATGAAGAAGCTCAGGGGGCACGAGTGCGGGATGTGTCAACAGCAGATCTCGCTCGTGCGGCTGGGTTAGCAGATTATCCTGGTTTTGACTTGCTGTCAGAGTATCCCAATGGAGAGCGCCGAGCTATTGAGGTGAAAGGTCGGGCTGGGGTTGGGGATGTAGAGCTAACGGAAAATGAGTGGGTTGCAGCTTGTAACCAGCGCGATCGCTACTGGCTTTATGTGGTATACGACTGTGCGAGTTCCTATCCTCGATTAATGCGGGTGAACGATCCCTTTATGAAACTCGTGGTTCGCAGTAAAACAAATGTTGTTGTTGATGAAAAGGAGATCTTCCAAGCTGCTGAAGCGGAAGGATAAGAGCGCATGATTGATACCCCCCGTCTCATTGAAGTTGCTTTCCCCCTGAAACAGACATCGATCGACTCGGTACATGAGAAGAACGTGCGGCATGGTCACATCTCGACCCTGCACATTTGGCCTGCTCGACGACCATTGGCGGCTTGCCGTGCAGCGTTGATTGCAACGTTGCTGCCTGATCCTGGCAATAAGGCGGAACGAGACGAGATTTATCGCCGGATGGCGGGTCGAGTGGTGGAGAAGGTCAAGACCAAGAAGAAGGGCGGAAAGGTCATCGAGGAGGTTAAGGAGGAAACTGAGGGCGGCATTCTCCATTGGGGGCGAGAGTCGGGTGAGGATCTGGAATGGTTCCGCCAAAAGATCCGAGAAGCCTATGGGGGCAGAGCACCAAAGGTTCTTGATCCGTTTGCGGGGGGGAGAGCGATTCCGCTGGAAGCAATGCGGTTGGGCTGTGAGGCAACGGCGATCGACATCAACCCAGTGGCATGGTTCATTTTGAAATGTACTCTGGAGTATCCCCAGAAGTTGTCGGGGCAAAAGCGGACTTTGCCCGACTTTGTGGTGAGGGATAGGGACTTCATGAAGTTCTTTTTCAAGGCTCAGGGTTACAAAGGAAAGGCGTTAGAGAAGCAGTTAGAAAAGCTGGGCTTTACGGATGACAGTACAGACCAGCAAATTGATTTGATAGAGGCAGAGACGGCAAAACTAGAAGCAAATCTGGCTTGGCATGTGCGGGCTTGGGGCTGGTGGGTATTGCAGCAGGCAAAGGCTGAGTTGGAGCCGTTTTATCCAGTAGTTGATGGAAAGCCTACCGTTGCTTACCTCTGGGCACGAACGGTGAAGTGTAAGAATTGTCGGGCGATAATCCCACTCTTGAAAACGAGGTGGCTTTGTAAGAAGGACAGCAAGCGCGTGCTTCTTACGGTGGAGCCGAATGAGAATAAGACGGGCGTAGTTTTTGGTATCCAGCAGGATGTGCCCAAGAAGGGGAGTGGAGCAACGTTAAGAGCAAATGACAAGAAGCTCGGTGCTGGGACAATGTCAAAGTCTGGTGCAAAGTGTCCTTGCTGCGATGCCATCATGAAAATGGATGATATTCGAGTTGAGGGGAAAGCTCAAAGACTCGAAGCTGTTATGACTGCTGTAATAGATGATGGCGCAACAGGGAAAGAATATCGCCTTCCTATAGAGCCTGAGATTAATGTTCTGAATAATGTTTCTGAAGCATTAGAAATTGCTTTTAATGAAATACCTTTTGGTATACCTGAGGAACCTACTCCTGGTCCGGCTGGTTCTAAGCAAAATTCTTCTTCTCTCAGAATTTATGGTTTTTTCAAGTGGAAAGATGTTTTCACTCCAAGGCAACTTCTGACTTTGTCTAAATTTGCAAAGAGTACTCGTACTTCATTTCCAGTAATTGGTCAGTACCACTATGACGAGGAGTGGCACCAAGCACTAATAGGTTACTTGTATGCAAGCATTGCGAGACTAGCAGATCGTGATAGTCAGCTTTGTACTTGGACTCCTGGAGCAGAGCAAATTGGTCATACGTTTACTCGTTTTGCTCTTCCCATGACATGGGATTTTGTTGAGGTGATGCCTTGGGCGGACTCAAGCGGAGGCTTTTTCCAGGCTGTTGATTGGGTTGCTCAAGTTATTTCTCATTTAGAGAAAGCAGCCTATTTATCTCCTGAGCCACGAGTCCTGAATGACTCAGCAACCAAAAAACGTAATGAGAGGTATGACATTATTCTCACAGACCCGCCATATTACGATGCAATCGCTTATGCCGATCTAATGGATTTCTTCTATATATGGCTTCGACGTACCTTATTTGACCTGCCTTTCAACATTGATGAGGTGCTACATGGAGCATTGTCACCTCAATGGAACCATGAAGAGAATGATGGTGAGCTGATTGATAATCCAAATCGTTTTCAAGGGGACAAAACTAAATCAAAAGAGGTTTATGAGGATGGAATGTTTCGTTCCTTCCAGGAATGTTACAAAGCCTTAGAAGATAATGGACGGTTAGTAATTGTTTTTGCTCATAAACATCCAGATGCTTGGGAAACCTTGGTATCAGCTATTATTCGCGCTGGTTTTGTAGTAGATGGAAGCTGGCCTATTCAAACGGAGCGACTTGCAAGAACACGATCTCTTGCATCGGCAGCACTGTCGTCTTCAGTATGGCTAGTCTGTAAAAAACGCCCAATAACTGCTCGTCCAGGTTGGGACAATCGTGTTTTAGACGAAATGCGAGAGAAAATCAGCGACAGACTGCGTGATTTCTGGGATGCAGGTATTCGTGGCCCTGACTTTGTTTGGGCAGCGACTGGTCCCGCAATGGAAGCCTACAGCAAATATCCTGCCGTCAAGAAAGCCAATGAACCCGGTCAACTTATGACTGTGAGCGAATTCCTCGGACAAGTGCGGCGACTAGTACTGGAATTCGTTGTAGGTCGTGTTCTATCGATGGAAGGTAGAACCGAAGAAGTCAGTAACCTCGACGACATTACCACCTACTACCTGCTGCACCGTCATGACTTTGGCATGGAAGACGCATCGATTGGAGCCTGTATCCTCTATGCCATCTCCTGTGGACTTTCTGATACGGCATTAGCTGATCAGTTCGATATTCTGGCTCGCACCAAAGGGAAGAGCACTGACGATGATGACGAAGACGACGAGGAGGCGGCAGAAGACTCTGCTGACGATATCGAAGAAGGCTCTGGCAGTAAGGTCAAACTCAAAACCTGGATGCAGCGGAAACGGAAGAACATGGGCTATGAAGCTCCTGGTGGTCGTGCGATTCCATTGATCGATCAGATTCACCGACTCATGCACCTCTGGAAAGCAGGAGATGTCGTCAAAGTGGATGAATATCTGGACGATCGCGCCTTACGTAATAATGACCTATTTCCGCAGGTTCTTCAGTCTTTGATTGAATTGTCTTCTGTTGGCAGCGACGAACGGGCACTGCTGGAAAGCATCAGCAACCACATTGGGGTGCAAGGCAAGGATACTGGGTATCGACAGACAGAATTAGGGTTTGCGATAGAAGCAAATTCGGCACTATAGCGAAGGTTAAAAGGGGATTAGCGCAATGAGTAAACTGGGTTTGAAACCGTGGACAGAAGTTGTCCCGATTCGAGATGACTTGAAATCGGGGGAATTAACCCTGAGCATGTTTGCTGCTGATCTCTATGATGTGGCGATGCAGAAGGGCAGAAGACCAATTTATGAAGATCCCGTCGAATTTTTGCCCTGACCTATGCTACCTACAACCAGCGAGAGTTGGCTAAAGAGGTGATCCATCGTCTGGGAGGCTGGAACGATAAGGCTGTGCGGCAGCTTGCTCTCACCTATGGGGGCGGTAAAACGCATACCCTGATCACGCTCTATCACCTGGTCAACGATCCCTCTACCTTGCCAAACTTACCAGCCGTTCAGGAATTCAAAGAACATGTCGGTATCGCTTTGCCTAAGTCCAGAGTAGTAACTCTTCCCTTTGATAAGCTTGATGTCGAAAAAGGGATGGAAGTTCGGAGTCCATTGGGTGAGTACCGATGGTTGAAACACCCGTGGAGCGTAATCGCGTATCAGATAGCTGGAAATATCGGATTAAGACTGCTAAACGCAAATGATCAGCCAGAAGAACGGGAGACCCCTCCTGCTGAGAACCTGCTGATTGATTTACTCAGCATTCCTCGCGCTGAAAATCTTTCCATTCTCATTCTGATTGATGAAGTCCTGATGTATGCCCGTGAGAAGGTCGGGCTAGCTCCGGTATGGCGAGAGCGCCTGGTGGATTTCTTCCAATACCTGACTCAGGCAGTCACAAAAGTTGACTACTGTGCAATGGTGGCATCCCTCTTAGCAACCGACCCCAAAAAGAGCGATACTCTTGGCAAAGAAATTACCCAGGAGCTTTACTCCATCTTTGGTCGTCAGGAAGAGGAGCCAATCCAGCCCGTTGTGAAAGAGGATGTAGCAGAAGTACTATGTCGTCGCTTCTTCCAAGCAGATGCCATCCGCGATCGCCAAGCTTTTCAACTCCATGTCGTGGCTGCACTTAAGGGCATCACCGAACTGGATGAGCAGACCAAAAAAGAAGGCAAAGCCGCAGAAGAACGCTTCCTTAAGAGCTATCCCTTCCATCCCGATTTAACAGAAGTGCTCTACCAGAAATGGACACAGCTCGAAGCGTTTCAACGCACCCGTGGTGTATTGCGAACATTTGCTCTGGCGTTACGAAACGCAGCTTATTGGGATACTTCACCCCTAATTGGAACAAACGTCTTCCTCTCAGCACCAACTGAGGACGGACTCTCTGATGCGTTGTCTGAGTTAGCTAAAGTCGCTACGACGGAAGATTACGAAGGGAAGCGCCAGGAATGGAAGAGCATTCTGGAAGGTGAACTTCAGAAAGCCCAGGAAATTCAAACCCAAACCATCGGGTTAAGAGAGCGCGAGGTAGAACAGGCTGTCGTTGCTACCTTCTTGCATTCCCAACCCATTGGGCAAAAGGCATTAACGCGAGAGGTATTCTTACTGCTGGGGCATACGCGCCCCGATCGCATTGAATTGGAGAAAGCCCTTATTAGTTGGGCAGAAGCTTCCTGGTTCCTTGATGAAGACTTCCTGCAAGACATTGCAGCCCGTGATGCAGGTCAGAAGACCCTGCCAAAACAATGGCGGCTTGGCTCTAAACCTAACCTGAAGCAAATGCACCACGACGCTTGTCGTTATCGCGTCAGTGATGATTATGTCGAGCAGAAGCTATTTACTGAAATAGAAGGACTCAAGAGCTTAACGAGTGGAGCCAGTGGCAATGGAGTTAAACCCCACACGCTACCGAAGAAAACTAAGGATGTGGATGATGATAGCGCATTCCACTATGTGCTTTTAGGCCCAAGTGCAGCATCCCGATCAGGCAGTCCCAGTGCGGAAGCCAAACGCTACATTGATGAACACGCAGGCTCTGATGATCCACGAGTTTATCGGAATGCCGTCATTTGTGCCGTTCCCGATCGTGATGGTTTGGAAGTTGCACGGCAACGAATTCGGGACTATTTGGGATGGGAAGAGGTGAAGTCCCAGTTGCAGAACCAAGATTTGGATACGATTCGACGCGATCGCCTTGAACTCAATATTAAAGATGCTAAGGCAAAGGTGCCAGAGTCCATCCGTCAAGCCTACTGTATTGTCGTAACAGCTTCAGATCGCGATGACGTACAAGCCTTCAAACTAACTGTCGATCCAAGCGAACCGCTCTTTCAGCAAATCAAGAAGGACAACCGTTCCCGAATTCAGGAAACAGCGATCACCGCAGATGCACTACTTCCCGAAGGCCCCTATGATCTGTGGCGTGAAGATGAACCGTCTCGTCGGGTTAAGGTGTTAGTTGAGTCCTTTGCCCAATATCCGCGTCTGCCCAAGATGCTGAACAGCAAAGCAGTTCTCGATACGTTGGTGGATGGCTGTAGGTCCGGGATATTTGTCCTCCAACTGCCCCGACCTGATGGTTCAACTCGTACTTTTTGGCGAGAACAGCCTGAGTCAGAGGTTCTGAAAGATGCAACCCTCGAAGCCGTATTGCCAGAGAAGGCAACATTGGGAAATCTGCTCCTAACGCTGTTACTTCCTGGAGAATTACCTGAATTGTGGCAGGGCGACACCCTGACCCTAAAAGCTTTGCGAGAGTATTTCAGTGGCTCAACCATTGTTCAGGTTCAGAAAGAGGGCTATGCAGAACCCATGTCGATTCCGCAGGCAGCAGCAGGGGCGATCGACTATGCAGTACAAAATCTGGTTCAACAGGGGCGACTCTGGCTACTGCATGGCAATATGAGCTTATGGCGAGAGGAGGTTCCTGAAGGAGCGTTAGCCGACGATGTAGAGCTGCGATCGCCACCAACCTTACTAAGCTTTACCGATGTCCTACCCACAAACCTGGCTACTGCCTGGAGTAGTGGAGAAGTCACAACGGCGCTGAATATTTTAGAAGCACTATCCGAAAAGGCAAGAGTCCGCTTACCGTGGGTACTCGTGCAAGAAGCACTGAAGGGAGCTTTTAACGCAGGAGTGTTGCAACGCTCGCCCGATTCAGGACAGTGGCCCTGTGATCTCGCTGGAGCGTCTGCTGTAAAGGTGCAAGTGCCGCAGGGTAAGCCTACTGACCCAGTGATAACACCACTACCCGTTTCTCTTGGTTCCCATGAGCAAGTAGGAGCTACCTACAACAATGGTCGTACCCTGGTTACTGAGGCTGAGCTAGAAACCAATGAGATCCAAAACCTGGAGGAGCAGCTCGACGATCTCCAAAGAGCTGCAACTGAAAGTGAACTGGAATTAAAATTCAAAGTCCGAATTGAACTGACTGGAGAAGCACGGCCTTCAGATGATGCGATCGCACGACTAAACGAGCTGTTGAAAGAGGTCTCTAAGAATTTTGATCTGAAGTAAGAATTGCAAACTAGTAAACACCATAAATTAACCGAGGAATTTATGGTTTTGCTGTGCTTGTACTCGTATCAGTACATTCTTCAGCGAGAACGTTTGTCACAAACCTAGCACCGTAGTTTCTTCCTGCTTGAGAGGCTAGAAGGAATAAAACTAGCAGACCAATTAAATAAAAAATGCTTAGTTTCCAACTGGGAAAGAAGAAGAAGCTTGCTGAGCCTAGTGTGATTAAAAACAGAAAGCTTAGCCCAGTGACTTCTCTTGTAAGCAAAAAATTCTTGTGGGCATCTATGACAGAGTTTTTGTCCTGATGTCTCTTATATATTTTGTACCAAGTGCGATTTTGCTCAGTTGGATCAGTGGGGATAGTAGTCAGCTTTGCTTCAATAGCTTTAGGATCGATTCTCGGATCTTGATTCATAAAATACGAGAAGGCTCGACATGCAGGAAGCCTATCTTTCAGTCTCCAGAAAATCAAGAAGTATTTGAAGTCTTGATTCATTTGACCACTTAGGATTGTGGTCAGAGTACCAATGATGATCGACCATAACGCTGATGTGAATAGCTGCTCTGGCAAGGAATTTGAAGACTGAAAGTTGATTCCAATCCCGTTGGCTAAACCCCAAAAAACTAAAACATTGATTACTACATAAGCACCAATTTGTAAGCTGTTTTGTTGCTTTAATGTTTTTGGCTCGTTCGACATAGTGAGTTTAAGATAAACAGAGAGTGACTTTACTCTTTTGTAGCAAGGAGCGCACGATACTCTGTTGGCGATCGAATCAGCATAACGGAGGGGGTAACTCGACCGTCTGCAAGTGTTGTCGCTGTCTGAAAGTCAGTTTGTGAAGGGCGAGAGTCACCAAGATGACTATGCCATGTGCCTAAGCTGTATAAGGTATAGTTGCAAGATTTAACATATTTTTCAATTTGAATTTTTACTCCTTTATTACCCAAGTTGAATTCAGAGATAGAACGATGACTATCGGGCGGAGCTGGAAGAATATTGGTCACAAGAAATGCATGTTGGCTTTCTGAGACTCTGCCCATAAGGATGCCTCCTGTCTCAACCGAGGGATAACGAGCGCACTCTTCCAAAATTTGCTGATGAGCATGTTCTGAGAGCCGGACAGTCCAGGAAGACTTACCTTCAGTTGATATAATTTTAACCGGAGGTACAGTGATAGAGCGCCATCGCAAACCCATTCCTTCATCTGCCAACTCTCCCAGTAAAATTTTTCCAGTACTATCTGATAAGTTGTCGGTTCGCATCTTTGCAATTCCTTCAGCCATAGCAGCAGCAAATAAAGATATCCGAGCATCAGAAATAGCCATCGTGGTCGAACTGCATCCATGTCCGATAGATCGCTGTTGCATTGGACTGTCCTCAGTGAAGATTAGGTCACGAAGATGCGTGTTTTGGCGAACAGTTTCATAGAAATGGGCGATTAAATCTACTGAGTTAGGATTTCGTTCTGGTCCCTCAACTGTAAGAGTGCCAACATGTCCGTTAGCAAAGAGGGCCACTTCAATAATTCGTGCTTTAAGATGATTTGTGCCTACCGATACCAGAGCTTCCCTCACAGGAAGGGCGGCTGTGGCGTTAATAATACCCCAAGTTTTGTGAGGTATCAATTTTCTGAGTAATTTTGTGTCACTTACTGCCTTGGTAATATCTTCAGTGAAGGGAGTAGTGGCTTGACCAAGCCCAGCGATCGCTGAAGAGAGAGCTTTTGCTTTCGATTCAAGCCATACAAGACGATTGTTTATAGAGTCAGGAATCAATGCATGACGGGCAGCATTATGGGGAGACAAGTAACTTTTGTCGATGGCATTTTTGGGAGCTTTACCAGATCGAGCTAAATGGATTCCTATTTTTGAACCAAGGCTTCCACAGCCAATGAGAACTAGATCACGGTTATCAGACAGTGACGCTTCGCCAGATAGCGCGTGAAGCAGTTTTGGCGTAATCGAATGCAGATGACCAGTAGGAAATACAGGAGCTGAGCCTTCCTGCGGTAAGAGTTTTAGAGCATGAATATTTAAGGTGTAAGGGACAAGTTCAATAGTCGAGGAGTCCCCTATGAGAGGATAAGGACGACGAACACAAAAAACTATCACCAGTAGAATTTCATCATTTTTAAGTGTCTGAAAACCTTTCAAACGGTTCGTTAATGCTTGAAAGCCTGCCTGAAGTGAATTAAAACAACCATATTCTTGGGCACGCTCCGAGAGTTCCGTAAAATTAGTAACCGTCTCTGGTCGGTATTGGTCTGCAACTATAAGCTTGCCTGAAGGGAGTTTCCCTGGCGTAACCACCAGAGCAAGGCTCTTTCCAAAAAGGATGTATTTACCAGGTTTCCAGTAGGAAAAGAGATCGTTTATTTCCCTGTTAAGTTTGGTTTGCTCGGTGCCTATTTCACCGTGAATCCAGAATTCTTTTCGACTGTCAGTTGAAGTGATCTTCGTATATTCAAAGGGAAAGAAAAAGTACTCTTCACGTCTTGAGACCAGTCCTCTTAAGTGCTGAGTATCAGCAATGACAAAATCTTTAAGGTTGTCTCGGCGAACTGGTTCCCATCCTTGCTGAGGATTGATAAGTTTGTTCAACGCGGCATTTTCAAGCCACGAAACCACCTGATCTACAATGGCAGCAAGTCCCTCTGAATGCAGTAATTCATCTACATTTCCTTCATATATGCAGGGGAGGACAGGCCCGTTTGCGGCTCCTGGTTGTACATGTGCAAGAGAACGATCAAAATCATCCCGAAGCATGACCGTTGGAGCATGAATTGGATAAGTTGGGGGGAAGGAGAAAGTTACAGGTTCAATAGCAAGAACACCATTAGGACTTTGTCCTTGGGCAAGCCATTGAAAAGGAAGCCCTAGCTTGATGTAGACTGTGACCTCTACTACTCCAGTCCCAGGATTTACCTCAACGTTAGAGATTTGTTCTACTAGATAGAGATTTGCAATTAACTGGATCGCCCTTTTTATCGCTTCGTTTTTTACAGTATCCAGAAGTCACTCTCCTTGGTTATTGCAATGACGATTAGCCATGAGATAAGGGCTGTTTTCCGATCGCACCACTTGAAATGATTGTGGGTGCTTTCATTGATTTACTTTCTAGCCGAGGACCGCTCGCGGCAATCTCAAATTCCATGACATCTGGGCTACTTTCAGTGGGGTATTCTCCTGTACATTTGAAAGCACCAGAGACACGCTTAGCGATAGATTGATACTCGCGTTTTGCTCGAATGCATGGAGGGTCAGAATCTTCTGCTTTTACTGGTTTGCTGCTTGCAACAATATGTGCTCCATTCTTCGCCTGAGAAAGAGCTTCGAGGGCATCTTGATTGACCTTGGCATTCTCACCTAAATCACTCCAGCTCTCAGAAGAGAGAGAACGCCAGGAACAGTGATGGGGAGTTTGAAGAATATGGTACTGAAGCCAGTCTTTGTCTTTGTGTTTCTTCCAAAGCCTTTCCCAAACCGCTACTTCTGCATCACCACCAGTGAGGAAACGGCAGACATCGGTAGTTTGGTTGATATTAAAAGAAAATGCCAAGATGACGCTTGAACGATTCTTTTCTAATGCTTCTTCTTCATCTTCATCATTCGATTTTGGCAGAGGCCCTAATAACCTTGCCGTCATCGATGAATCTTGTGCACCATTGACTGTGGTAATGAGTTCATCGATTTTTACGACAATATCCGATAGATTGTCGGTCTTGCCATCCTCATCTTCCCCTAAAATCAGGATTCGATCGCCATCTCCGATCTCACTTCTGCTATGTTCACGGAAGTAGGTTACTCGTCGTCTCGCCTCAGCCCAAAAGGCTAGGGCATCGTCACATAAAACAATACCCTCCGCTTTTGCTTGCCGTTCTTTTCTGCGGAAGATAATTGGGGATGACCAAATTTCTCGAATGAAAATCTTATCATCCTTCTTGCTATAGTCGGATGGGGAACCCAGATGAAAATGCTTAGATAGCCCTGAGCAATGATCTTGGTCAGGATGAGTTAAGAGAAATACATCTACACAGTAACGCCCCTTTTGAGCCTTCTGTAGGCGTTTTCTTAACTTAGAGTCCACATCAGGAGTGTCGTCCTTGGTATCATCGGCGGCAGTGCGAATCTTGACATCAATCAGGATAGTTTTACCGCTATCAAGCTTGATAAGCGTCATATCCCCATTGTCTACTGGAAAAAAAGAAAGCTTTGCTGCCATCGCTTTTTTATCCCCAACACAGCTAATTCAGTAATAGTCAATATATAGCGTGTTAGTACAAATGATTCCGCTTGGTATAGTGTGGATTTCCGAACAAGCAAAGCACAACTACTGAAATTCTTGTTACTCGTCTTCTGTGTCGTCTTCAACTTCCTTTACAGCATTGCTCAATTCCATCTCAAGTTGCTCAACGGTAGGAAGATTTTCTTGAATGTTGGGCGGCAATTGAGCTTGAAGTTGATAGGTTGAAACGCCTATCGGCTGCTGGCTTCCCTGAAGCGCATACTCCACAATTGTTTTGTTCTTTGACTTGCAGAGAATAATCCCGATTGTGGGATCATCGCGATCGCCCCGAAGTAAGTTATCGACAGCAGCCACGTAAAAGCTCATCTGCCCTGAGTGTTGTGGCTCGAATTCGCCCATTTTGAGATCGATCACAATATAGCAGTGAAGCCGAACGTGATAGAAAAGCAGGTCGAGTCTATATTCCTTATCACTCACCACTAAAGGATATTGACTGCCCAGGAAGGAGAAACCAAGCCCAAGCTCTAGCAAAAAGTCACGAATGTGATCAGTGAGACCACGCTCAAGTTCGCGTTCGTGAGCGTCTTTACTGATAGTCAAAAAATCAAAATTGTACGGACTTTTGATGAGCTGCTGAGCCAGGTCAGATTGAGGAGAGGGGAGGACACGCTCGAAGTTGGTGATTGCACCTCCCTGGCGCTGATACAAGTTACTCTCAATTTGAAGTACTAAAACATTGCGGCTCCAGCCGTTGCTCACTGTCTCTTGGGCGTACCATAGACGCTGTTCTCTGGATTTCAGCTTTTCTAGCAGAGCAATGTTGTGGTACCAGGGAATTTGTGCAAGCACCTCTTGCACAATTGGCTCATCGGGATAGCTTTCAGCAAATGCCCGCATGTATTTGAGATTCCTGGACGAGAAACCGCTGACCTCAGGGAACTCCCGTTTTAGGTCTTTCGCCAGTTGGTCAATGATTTTCGCGCCCCAGCCATTCTTTTGTTGGCGACTGAGGATCTCCTGTCCAATCTGCCAATAGAGCAAGACTAGCTCACGATTAACTGCAAGTGCCGCCTTTATCTGAGCTAACCGGATACGCTGCTTTAGCCCATCTAGAAAATCGGCATAGTTGGTATCGGGGAAGAAGGATGACTGTCGAGGCATGGTGATGACTATAGCAGTGAATTGTTCAGCAGACTATCCATGACTCTGCCGATGGCTACCAAAGGAGAGCATTGGTAGAAGTTTGTTATTGCCATAATCCATTGTCACCAAACTCGTCACAACAGTTTTCTCTTACATAATCCCTCTTTATGTAATAGTCTCTCTCCATAGGAAATTTATCTTTTCCAAGGGACGTTAATGGTTAACAAACCTATATTAAATTCTTCCAATTCTGTAACGTACAAAGATGTTCGTTCCGCTATTCCGTCAATTGTTTTGAATGCGGGTGAGCAAGCAAGCCGACGCTTTATCGAGTTCTTCCTGGTTAGCATTCGTAATGAAAACACACGAGCAGCCTATGCACAGGCAATCAGACAGTTCCTTGAGTGGTGTGAAGGGAGAGGAATGGGGCTTACGGACATCAGCTCACTGGCGATCGCTGCCTACATAGAACGTCATCCAGGTTCGCCACCAACGGTCAACCAACATCTCTCTGCAATTCGCTCTCTATTTGCCTGGTTGGTAGAGGGGCAGGTTTTGAGTAGCAATCCAGGGGCAGAGGTGCAGGGCGTGAAACATCGGGTGAAGTGCGGGAAGACCCCAGTGCTTTCTGATGAAGAGATGGTAGAGCTTCTAGGAGGTATTGATACTTCGTCTATTATCGGGCTTCGCGATCGCGCCTTGATCGGCATGATGTTCTACAGCTTTGCTCGAATCAGCGCGGTTTTGGGGATGAACGTGAAAGACTATTTTCCTAAGGGAAAGCGCTATTGGTTTCGACTCCACGAGAAGGGTGGCAGGTATCATGAGCTGCCCGTGCATCACAAGGCTGAGGAATATCTTGACCTTTACCTAGACGAGGCAGGTTTACGAGAGCAGAAGGATGCTCCCCTTTTTCAAACCTCTCCTGGTAAGAGCCGGAAGCTAACGGGCGATCGCCTTCAGCGCCAGGAGGCATGGGCAATGATTAAGCGACGAGCAGAAATTGCTGGAGTGAGTACCGATGCCTGTAACCACTCCTTTCGGGCGAGCGGCATTACTAATTTCCTCCGTAATGGTGGCAGCAGAGATTCAGCGCAGCGGATAGCCGCGCATGAGGATATTCGTACTACTGCACTTTATGATCGACGTGGAGATGCAGTGAGTCTTGATGAGATTGAGCGGATTCGGCTATAGCTCTGATTGCAAAGAACCGATGCTAACAACTTTTGGAATGTTGTACTTCATGTCAAAACTCACATCAAGCTCTGATATTTCAATTCTCACCCTGTTGTAATTGATTGTTGCTTAGAGCTAATTCTTGACAAATTTCGGAAGTAGAAACATTTTCTTCCTGATGCTTTTAGGAGTAGAGCGTAGATTCTTATTGCATAGTTAAGAATCGAGAGTTTTTAATGGCTACTTTTTGGAACAGACTCAACCATGAAATCAACGAGCTTCGGGAGCAAGGACACTCTGTTAGCTCGGAAGTGGAGAACTTTCAGAAAGAGTTTAAGGAGACGGCTGATGAAGCAGAACGTTTATTTCGCGAGCAAGAGCGTGTAGAGGAAGAAGCTAGAAAATCCAGAAAATCCTCTAATTAATAATTCAATCTTAATTCCAGAAATTTTCTCTATTTTCCTGATGTGGGTTTAGGTATCTGAATACCTTAGTGTAGCTAACTTCTTAAGATTCTGACTATGCCTTCACTTAAGGAATGGTGGGATAGCAATCCTCAATTTCATAATCAACCAGAGGCTTCAGCAGCGAAAGAATTCCTGAAATCTCACAAAGCTAATAGCAAAGAGGCTAATGCTGCTTTTCTTGAGCAGGAAAAACTAGAAGAGGAAATCCGTAAGTTCAAAAAGCCACAAGATCAGTAGCTAATCCTGTAGCTTTAATCTAACCGCCTAATGAGATGATCAAAGCAATCTAAGAGCAACACGATTGCGGTATTTGATACATCTGGCGAATTATGTTCAATTCTCTTGTCTCTTATGTACTTAAAGGCAGCTTGATACATACAAGTAGGGAATGTTTTTAGTCCCTCTGGCTCATCAATCAAAGTGTAGTCACTCCATGTTAAGCAGTGAGAAATGCGTTTCAGATATTTCTCTAACTCCCACTTAAAATCATCAATAGTTGACGAAGAGGCTGGCTTCATCTGTTCAGGGTAAGCATTAAGAGTCGTTTCAACGGCTCTCTCTACTAAGGAACTGCGACTGGTATCTAGCCAATCTGCTGCTTCTTTGCCTGCTTCTAGTATTTCTTGAAATTGCTTCAATATTTCGTTTTCTTGCATTTGATTGCCATTACTATAGCAATCCTAAATCATTCATGAGAAACAGCCATAGGTGAAAAGCTTCGGGAAGACAAAGACCTGTTGATGTGTAACGAACTCAAACAGATACTTGACGATATTGAACGACGTGCAGAGTTGATAGTACTCCCGTAGAAACCGCTTCGCCTGTAACCAAATGTCCTCAATCGGATTCTGCTGAGGCGCATTGGGTGCAAAGCGAATACAGGTGATCCGCCACTGCTCCTGGGTGAGTCCCTCGTTCACTGTAGCGAGATACTGCTGAATCTCTTGGGAGCGATGATAACTCGCTCCATCCCATAGCAAGACAATCCGAGTTTTAGGGTAATGGGTTTGCAGGTAATCGAGAAAAGCTATCGTCGTTTGAGAGTTGCCCTTGTCATAGGGTTGAATTAAGCATTCTTGGCTCTGGAGATTGACCACACCATAATACGTCTGCTTCCTCCGTTCGTTGGTCATGGGTATCTCTAATCGCTCTGAAGTCTTGCCCCAGCCATATCCACATACATCTCCCCACAACAGGTGACACTCGTCCTCAAACAGCACAACCAAATCTCCCTTTGCAATCGCACTGCGCTCAGACTCTAGCCAAGTCGTGATTTCCTGTTTTTTTTTCAACCAGTGCCGAGTCTTCCTTGGGATTGCGCTTCTGTGTCTTCTTCCAGCTAACCTTAGCGGCTGCAAACAAGTCGTAGTAGCTCTGCAACGAGCGGTAGACGACCTCGTACTGCTCCTCTAGATGCACTTGCAGTTCGCTTAACCTCCAAGCTGGTTTTGACTGGAGCCACGCCACCACCGCCTGCTGCTGGGCAGCACTCAAGTACCCCACCGAACCCTGATGCGCTAGCCTCAATCCTGCTGCACCCAGCAGTTCATACATCTGACTCCATTTACTGATGAAGCCGGAACTGACTCCCAAGATTTCCTGAATCTGCCAGTGTCGGTA
>JAAUTN010000601.1 GCA_012031415.1 Leptolyngbyaceae cyanobacterium SM1_4_3
ATAGGAAAGCTCCAGGTTTTGCACATGGCGGTAAGCATCCAGCCGCAGGTCGTGCTGAATCGTCTGGCCAGGTTGCGCCAGAGCCGAGCGTAGGCATATTCAAAAGTAGACTCTAGCCCCCAAATCACCATGCTCAGCAGCGTCAGCGCCAAAAGCTGACCAAATACCGACTCCAGTCCTAATTGAGCCAGCACAGAGTCCTGCTGCTCGACCACGACATCCACTGCAATTCCGATCAGGGCAGGGGGAGCCAAGTCAAATAATTTATTTAACACCGAGCAAGCCGAAGCTAGCCAAATTTGTCGTCGGTAAGCGCGTCCATAGTGAATCAGGCGTTTGAGTGGAGAGGTTGCGGGAGTCGGTGATTGGTTTGAGGGCTGCAAGCGTAGCTTTCGAGGTTTACCTGATGGTGTCAACGCCCTCCGAAATTTAGTTCTAGCCAATCTCAACCCTCCACAAAGAACGCACCCTAACTATTCTCGCTATTCCTAGAGTTTTTTACCGACTTTGCATAGCACTACGCCCGTCAAGTTCTGCCCTTAGGATCGCGGATTTATTAACGTGTAATTCTCCTGTGTAGGGACACGGCAATGCCATGTCCCTACAGGGGTGCATCCCAGTTTTGCAAGTTTGCCCTCATCCCCCAACCCCTTCTCCCAAAAAGGGAGAAGGGGAGCCGGATTGAAGTCCCTCTCCCGCTTTGGGAGAGGGATTTAGGGTGAGGGCTACAAAAGTGGGATGCACCCTTTAATTTGAGCTTGCACAAAATGAACCCTAGTGAAACAAGGGGCTTAAGCCCCTTGTTCAGCACAACTTCACAAAGAATTGGTATTAACTTATTAAATTAGTTATGTTATTTGAAGCAGCCCATTCATTCAGTTCGTTGCAAAACCAATGAATCTCCTCACAGCTACCAGTAACATAAAACTTACAGAGCGAAGTATGAGAATCAATTTTCAATTTAGCTTCTTTAATTCGCTGAAGATCAACGAATATAGATCGCAGGTTTGCGTTAACAATAGAATTAAGTCCAGGGAGTCCAACAGGTATCAAGTTGCTTGGAGCAAAACGAACTAAAAGGGAATCATGATCTAACGAAAACACGACATCATAAGATTCAATAGGCTTCTTCATAGTCCAGTATAGAAACCAAATGTGGAAAAAGGGAATTGACACAACAATTGCAAATAAGGGATCACCGTATATTAAGAATATGATAAGTGGACATAGCAAACAAAAGCCCAACATAGTAAGAATAAATATTCTTAGGCGCAGAATTTTGATCTGGCTTGATGGGACTTTGGCTTTAAAAGTTGTTGGGGCTACTTCAAGACAGATGTTAGAGTTTGGATGACGAATTGCCAAAGAAACAAATCGTTTGGATGACGAGCTTGCAACGTTACCTGGAAAGATAGCCGAAGCCTTTCCTAAAAATGTAGAGCATCTTTTGCTGATGTGGGTCTTTTTGCTGAATCTGGCTCAGTCAACCATCGAATCCATTGAGTGAAAGACTTACTCAGACTTATCAGTTTTTCAAACTCAACGCGCAAATCTTTCTGAGGAAGATCGGCAGGATGCTGACCCGTTGCTAAGTAAATTAGGGTCATCCCTAAGCTGTAGAGATCTGAATTTGGCATTGCCCGCCCCCCAAATTGTTCTGGCGGCATATAGCCATAGGTTCCAACAACCGTAATCGTTCCTTCTTGAGCGGCGGTTTGTACAGAACCAAAATCAACTAGATAGAGCTGACCGGGAGTAGCACCACTGCGATCGCCTAACAAGATATTGCTTGGCTTAATATCTCGATGAATAACAGGAGGCTGTCGGCTATGGAGATAATGCAAAATATCCAATAGTCTCTCTGCAATCCATTTCAACTCTGCTTCACTAAAGCTGCGCCCGGACTGTATCCACATCTGAAGGGATTGTGCGTTAATGTAATTCTGAACTAGCGCAAATCCTTTACCCAACTCGATGTTAGGCTCGAAAAAGTCAAGGTATTTGGGAATTGCTGAATGGTCAAGAGTTCGGAGAACTTCTGCCTCACGTTCAAACAGTTTTAAGTCATCCCAGGTAAAGTCAGGAGAAAACAGCAGCAATTTGAGGATAACAAGTCGCCCAGTCTGAAAGTCTCGTGCCAGAAACGTTTTACGACCTGCTTTTCGACTCAGCAAAGACTGGATACAGTAGCGATTGTGCAGAACTTGATACTTTGGCTGCTCCATTGCTCCAGGCTCAAGATTGGCTTACCACTAAATCTATACCAGCTTTCAGCTTTTGCAACATTTCGCTACAAGTTTAAATTCTCACTCCTTTTCTGCCCTAGTTAAAGATTCGCACTAATATTCATACGGATTCTCAGGTTCCTCGATTTCCTCTAGCTGGCTTGCCTGAATCGTCAGTTGACGCTGACCGTCAAGGGTTTCGGTAATCATCGAACCTTTGACGCGCAGCCAGGTGTCAGGCGGATAGGTAGAGCGGCTTCCTTCGATCTTCACGGGTAGCCCAACGGGGTAAGTATCAGCCGCACAGCAGGTAATCACAAATCGAGAGATCATCAGGTAGTTGTCAGGCAGTTCGGGTGGGTGGATGACGAAGCCTTCGACGCTAGCCTGCTGACCAGTGTAAGCATCGGGTTCAGGATATACGTCCAGGGTGCGAATCCAGTCAATTAGCGATCGCTCCTCTGGGCTGGTGGTCGAGCGAAACGACTGAGGCTGCGATCGCGTCATGGCTAGCGTGTCAGTCACTCCCCGATTGAGCGCCACCTCACTCGCAAACGGCTGCGGCGTAAACTGTAGCCCAAACACCGCTACTGCCAGCAGCAGCGCACTGCTCCACCCCGGCGGAAACAGCGAAAAGTGCTGCATTGTAGGCAGGCTTCTAAAATAAGTGCGGGCACTGCGTTGGGTGGCAATCTGGAGAAGCTGCACAGCCTTAAGCAAACTTAGCGTCAGCAACACAAACCCAGCAACGTTTGCTAGCCACATATAGTTTGGGTGCAGCAACACGTTGATTTTGCCTGTCAGCCAGTATTTCAGCAACAAAGCACCCCAGGTGGCGATCGCCAAAATATCTAGAACCAGCATCCAAAAGGATCGTCCCAGCCATCGAGAACGAGGTTGAGCAATCGGTTTAGGTTTAACAGTCATACGGCTCCCCCTTCATCCCTCATCTTTCATCCTTTTTTCTGCCTAACTGACATACAAATTGATGATCAGCGTCAGCAAAAACGTCAACTGTGCTGCCAACGCAAACAGGTAAACGATTGCTCTTGTGCGAAAGACTGATAGCAGCAGTCCAATATTTTTACATCGACCATCGGGCCAAATACCAGAAATGCCAGCAGTGAACCACTGGTAAAGGTGGAGGCGAGGATAGAGCAAAAAAGGAATCAACTGTTGAGCAAATTGACACAACCCACGCTAACAGCATCATTGCCAGAATCGA
>JAAUTN010000602.1 GCA_012031415.1 Leptolyngbyaceae cyanobacterium SM1_4_3
AGACCCGCTCTACTTCTGCCTCAATTACTTGCCGACAGAATCGAGTAATCTGTACCTCTGGTTATGCTTGATTCAGCAGATTGATGCCACTATTGAGGGGCATCAATAACTTTGCACTGTCTAGTTACTAAAAATGGGTATAGGATTGAGGCAAAGCATAGCCTGTCATATATCTATCACTTCAACGCCTTCCCAGATGTAGGTTGGGTGAAGCAAAGATTCTCTTCTTATGAATCAAAGCTGTATTCTTCAACCACTAACCCTATTCATTACGTCAGCACAGATGACGGACTACAAACACGATGAGGAAGAGACAGTTTGTGAAGATCAACTGAGGGAGCTAATTTTTACTGTGCAGCGGCACCCTCGCAGTAGTCTGGTTTGGCGGCGAGCAATGAACCAACTGCTGCTAGAAATTCAGCGGCTTCCCGGTTTGGCCAAATCTTCTCATCCAGACTATCCAGAGGCGCTAAATGATACGTTTTTGCGGCTAGCCGATGAGATTCACCAGTTTGAGCCGCAGCAGGATTCCCTGAAAAAAAGCCTGACCGCCTGGATCAACGGCAAACTGCGGCTGAAATATCGAATTAGAGAATTAGTTTCCCCTCCAGGTACCCGTTCCCGGTCAAAGACTCGAAGCCCTAAAATTGAATTTCAACGGCAAGCTCAGCGACCTCCAATCTCTCTGGATAAACCTCTCAGCCAGGATGCCAGCACTACGTTTGGCGATCAGCTAGTTGACTCCAGTGCCTGCACGATTGAGGCACTGGACGAGCAGATTCGACAAGCGCAGGACGAGCAACAGCGCCATCGGATTGGGCTGCAACTGAATCAATATATTGAGGTTGACCCGGAGGCAAAACTACGGCAGTGTCATCCTCAAGATTATCCAGCGTGTAATGGTCAGATGCTTAGCCAACGGCTATTGCTCAAATGCCCGCCTGATAGGATGGCAGATCTCGCCCGCGAATTTAACATCAACTACCACACGTTGAACTGGCACTGGAAGAATCGGGGTTTGCCGCTGTTGCAGGCGATCGCCAAAAAATTAGGCTATCAGCCCGATGAAGAGATAGAGATTTAAGCCGAAAATTTGTAGATGCACGAAGATAGTTCTATGAGTTCTTCCATTGCCCCGCCTCGGCTGACGATTCCGGTCAGCGCTAAGGCTCATGAGGTTGCGCGAAAGTTTGCGGCTGAACAGATTGATGCCCACAAAGGCAAACGGGTTTACCTAAACACGCTGGCGGTTTGGGCAGTTCACCGTTATTTAAAGTGGCTATACATCGAGTCAGACCTGAAGCTTAGCAATAGCTGGAATCCAGTGTTGAGGGCGCTATTTGATGTGGCAGATTTGGTATTACCTGGCTTAGGACGGTTGGAATGTCGCCCCGTGCTGCCCGGTGAAAAAACGATCGCCCTGCCGCTGCAAGCCAGCCCTGACCGCATTGGCTATGTGCCCGTCCAGTTTGGCAAACAGATGAACGAGGTGGAGCTACTGGGGTTTGCTTCAGTCACAGACGTGTCTGAGCAGCAAGAGGTGTTGACCCTGGGAACGCTGCGATTGCTCGACACCCTACTCGAACATCTGAGTGACCTGGAAGCCGCAGCCAGAACGCCCCAGCCCACTGCTCCTGTGAACCTGAGCCACTGGCTAAAGCGCAACTTTGAAGAGGGTTGGCAGGCCGTTGAAGAATTGTTTGGAGAGCGATCGCCCAGCCTAGCCTTTCGTCGCGCCGCCATGCAGCGAGTCAAGCGAATCGAGCTACAAAATGATGCGGCTAAAGCATTCCCGCAGGAGCAATCCATAGCGCTGGCGCTATGGGTGACCATTTCTCCGGAATCAGAAAAGCAGTTTGGTATCCACCTACAGGTTTACTCCACTGGGGAACCTGCCGAATTACCGCCCCATCTTCAACTAAAGGTACTAACTGCAACTGGAGAAGTCTTTCGAGAAGTGACCGCCGGAACCGCCGATACCTTCCTCCAGTACGAATTCACCGCCCAACTTGAAGAAACCTTTCAAGTCGAACTGGTTTGGCAAAACATTTACGTCACCGAATCCTTTGTCGTTTGATCTGCCTTTTGCAAAGCTATGGTGAATCGTCCTGGTTGCCCAACTAGAGCCTGGGAACTGCTCAGAAGAAGCCTCAGCTTCCCGCTGCTCCTTCTGAGTCGAGGAAGCTGGAGCTTCCAGGCTGGCATTACCAAGCTGGAGCTTAGTAACGAGCGGAAAGCTGGGCAACGAGCAGAACGAGCGGAGTCAACCGTATTTCTTCAAAAAGCAGGGGGGCAGGTAGGTCACGATGGCTAAGTTGGTAACGCTGGATCTGGATGGCAACCTGCATCAGGGCATCGCCGTTACGCTAGAAATTCGCAACGATCGAGTGGTAAGCGGGGAATCTCTTGCAAGCACAATTCAAACACGGGTAAAAGGGAAACTGCCTGCGGCGACTGGCTTGCTGGAGCAATATCACCAGTGGCAGTCGCTTTACCGCAGTTTGAGTTTACTATTTCGACTGGGCGATCGCCCCAACCCCATCACCTCTGGTTCCAGAACCAACATTTTGACAAACTGCCAAAAAGCAGCAGAGCAGCTATCTGAGCAGTTCAACACCTGGTTAGCCGCAGAATCATTTCGCCCGATTCGAGAGCAGCTTTTAGAAAAGCTATCCGTACACGAAGCGGTGCGGCTGATTCTTCAGGCAGAAGATACTCACCTGCGGCGACTGCCCTGGCATCTGTGGGATTTGCTTCAGCGCTATCCCAAAGCCGAAGTTGCCCTGAGTCCGCTCACCTACGAACGGGTAGAGCCGACCCGCTCAACCCGGAGCCATGCCCGAATTTTGGCGGTGTTGGGCGATCGCACAGGCATTGACGTAGAAGGCGATCGCCAGCTTCTAGCCACCCTGCCCGATGGGGCTGAAACCGTTGTTTTGGCTGAGCCAGAACGCCAGGAATTACAGAAATATCTGTGGGATGCTCAGGGGTGGGACATCCTATTTTTTGCCGGACACAGCACCAGCGACGCAGACGGCGAAACCGGACAAATTGGGCTAAACGAAGGCGATCGCCTCTCTCCCGATGAGTTGACCTATGCTCTGCGGAAGGCGATCGCTCGCGGCTTAAAACTCGCCATCTTTAACTCCTGCGACGGACTCGGACTGGCCCGGCGGCTAGAGCGACTGCACCTCCCCCAAATGATCGTGATGCGCGAACCCGTGCCCGATCGCGTCGCCCAGGAATTCCTCAAACACTTCCTCACCAGCTTTTCTAGCGGACAGCCTCTCTACACCGCCGTGCGAGAAGCCAGAGAACAGCTTCAATCCCTTGAAACCCACTGCCCCCTGCGCCACCTGGCTCCCCATCCTGCACCAAAACCCCACCGCGCCCCCCCTCACCTGGCTCACCCTTCATCCCTCATCCCTCATCCCTCATCCTTCCCCCCC
>JAAUTN010000603.1 GCA_012031415.1 Leptolyngbyaceae cyanobacterium SM1_4_3
GAAAGGCGCTATCGGCTGTATCATCTATTCCGATCCTGAAGATGATGGCTATTATCAAGGCGATGTTTACCCGAAAGGACCGTTCCGTCCGGCACTCGGTGCGCAACGAGGTTCGGTGTTAGACTTACCGGTTCGCCGGGCGATCCGCTTACACCTAACATTGGCGCAACAGCAGAAGCTAAACACCGGCAGCAGCCATGATTCGCCAGTGATTCCAATTATTGTCGGCGAGCCTTATAAAGCGGTAAAACTTTCTCGCTCGCTGCTGAATCGCGGCATCACCGTACAGCCAATGGTCTATCCTTCCGTTCCTTACAATGCGGCGCGTCTGCGGTTTTTCGTCACCTGTTTACATACGGAAGCCCCAAATTCAGCAGACCGTTGCGTCTATTCAAGCGGAACTGAGTCAGCTAGTCTAGATGAATTAATGAGAGAACAGGAAGTGAGATGAACCCAATCAGCCGCCGTTATCGTGTCGTTGCATTGCCTGGTGAGGGCATCGGGATTGAAGTAATTACAGCAGCGGTGATGGTACTTGAGCATGTTGCACAACAGCAAGGTTTCTCAGTGCAAATCGACCAAGCGTTGATCGGTCAACCTGCCCGTGAAAAATATGGTGAACCATTCCCAGATATTACGGCTCAATCCTGTGAAGGCAGTGATGGAATTCTGCTGGGGGCTGTGAGCCAAGGTGGGTTGCTGGAACTGCGCAAGCGATTTGATTGTTTTGCCAATTTGCGTCCGATTCGTCCATTTGCCAGCCTGTCGCACCAGTCTCCGCTCAAACCTGACCCTCTCTGGAGCCGACATTTTTGTTTGTGCGGGAGTTGGTCAGCGGCATCTATTTTGGGGCATCCGGGGCGGTCGGCAGATGCTCAGGGTGACTATGGCTATCACACGATGCAGTATCACGATTGGGAGATCCGGCGGATTGCCAGAATTGCCCTAGAAAAAGCGCAGCAGCGGCGAAAATTGCTGACGGTTGCCCACAAAGAAAATGCCTTGCCCCATTTACCGTGGACTGGAATGGTGATGGAGGAAGCTGTAAAATATCCAGATGTCCAAATTGAACCCATGCTAGTGGACAACCTAGCGATGCAACTCATCGTGAAACCTCGGTATTTTGATGTGATTTTAGCGAGTAATCTGTTTGGAGATATTCTGAGTGACATTGGTGGGGCGATTGTGGGATCGATTGGTTTATTAGGTTCAGCGAGCTTAAATGAACTAGGATTTGGCATCTACGAACCTGTTCACGGAACCGCCCCTGATATCGCTGGGCGAGGCATTGCGAATCCTTTAGGGGCAATCAATAGCCTCGTTTTGATGCTGCAACAGTGGGGCGAACATAGGGCAGGAGATTTAATCATGCAGGCAGAGGAGCGCGTATTGGCGCAGGGCTACGGAACAGCCGATCTCGTGGCTAGCAAACCCGTTACCACCCAAAATTTTGTCAAGCTATTATTGGATGAAATCACTTCTCAATCCTATGAACTCTGACTCTGTTCTCAAACTTGGCGATCACATTAATACAGACGACATTATTCCCGCCAAACGGGGAACGAATCTTGATCCCGATCATTTGAAGCATTATGCGTTGGAGCATTTAATTGGGGCAGGCAATTTGTTGAACTACAGCGTAATTGAAGCAGGCGACAATTTTGGCTGTGGTTCCAGTCGGGAAATTGCTCCCATTGCCCTCAAAGCAGCAGGTATTCAGAAAGTGAAGGCGCGATCGTTTGCCGAAATCTTTTACCGTAACAGCATCAACATTGGACTACCGCTTGAAATTGTCGGGCAACCTCGCCAAAATCCAGTAGAAGCCGCAATTGTGGCAGCAGGCGGACTGTTTGCCTTTAACCAAAACCGCCTAAGTGAACAAACCGCAATTCCGGTCAGCCAAACGCCACCCCGCCCGATGACCTTGGCAGAAAAGCTGTTGGCGCAAGCTTCGGGTCATGCCTATGTGCAGCCCGGAGATGTGGTATTTGTCAAAGTTGATTTGGCGATGTCCCATGACGCGATTGCGGGGGCAGTTGGGCAGTTGTTTTACCAGCAGTTTGGCAATACTGCGAAAGTTTGGGATGCAAACCGGATTGTGTTAGTTGCCGATCATTTTATTCAAATTAACGATATTCGAGCCGATCCAAAAGCTGTCACGATGCATCAACAGATGGTGGAATTTGCACAGCAGCAGGGATGTCATTTGCTGGATGTGGTTTCTCCCGGAGAGTGCCGCCGGGATTTGTCATGTTTGCTGCCCGAAAAGGGTTTATCCGTCCGGGAATGGTGATTGCCGGAACCGACTCCCATAGCTGCACCTACGGCGCGTTTGGCTGCTTCTCGACTGGAATCGGCACCACCGATATGGCCAACCTGTTTGCAACTGGAGATATGTGGCTTCGCGTTCCCGCTACTCTGCGATTTGAATTAATCGGGACGTTACCCCACCACATCAGCGCTAAAGATATCATGCTGTTTATTCTGGGACGAATTGGCTGTGACGGGGCTATTGGCAAGGTGATGGAATTTCACGGTAGCGTAATTGCTCAACTGCCCATTGATGAAAGAATGACGTTAGCGAATATGGCGATTGAATGCGGCGCGATGTGCGGTTTGATTCCGCCTGATCAGATCACTACGAATTATATGTACAGCAGAGCGGTTACGCTTCAGAACAATGAACTGGTAGGCGATTGGGATGCTGAATATGAGCAAATTTATCGATTTGATTTAAGTAATTTAGAACCCCAGATTGCTCGTCCGCCGAAGCCCGATCAGGTCGTTGGCATACATGAGCTAGAAGACGTTAAAATTACGCGCGCGTTCATTGGATCGTGTACGGGTGGAAAACTCTATGATCTGGCTCAGGCAGCAGCCGTGTTGCGCAAGCGGCAGGTGGCTCCGGGGGTAAGTTTGTTTGTTGTGCCCGCTTCGCAGGAGATCAAACAGCAGGCAGAGGCATTAGGATATTTGCAAATCCTAGAACAAGCGGGGCGCAAATCTTGAAGACGGGCTGCGGAGCTTGCATTAATGCTGGATTGGGCGTTTTGGAACCGGGAGAAGTAGGACTCTATGCCACCAATCGCAACTTTCAAGGTAGAAGCGGTGATCCGACTGCCCAAAACTATCTAGCGTCTCCGCGAGTGGTGGCCATTTCAGCCGTCAGAGGCAAAATTAGCGATCGGTTAGAGGAATTAGAAGATTAGCAACCAATCTACCGCACGAACTTTGTCAAGCTTTTCTGACTTATCCTGAATCTTTCACGGGTTGCGTCCAGATCTGCGAATTTTCCGAGAATCTGGGGATCTAGGGGCTGCGATCCATTTCAGTCAGAATCCTAATGATGGCAAGAGTGACAGACCTTAGGAATGGGAATTCAATCAGTTCGATCGTGGGTCGGGGCGGGTTTCGCGGTCAAATCGATTGCCGGATGCCCATTGCTCT
>JAAUTN010000604.1 GCA_012031415.1 Leptolyngbyaceae cyanobacterium SM1_4_3
ACCTGACCGCTGCTCTAGTTAAATTACGCAATTCAACACGCGATCAATTGCTTTAACTTAGTTGAAACGTTACACCAAACGCTACAGGCTAAGCATGATCTAATGTCCCCATTAGAATCAATTCAAAGCAGCGAAGAACGTTACAGTCTTGCCTTTAAAGCCACCAATGATGGCATCTGGGATTGGAATTTGGCAACCAACGAAATTTACTTCTCACCTGAATGGCACGCCCTGATCACAGATCCAAGCCAAGCAGGGATTGACCTAAATACCTGGCTTGAGCGAATTCATCCAGAAGATTTGCCTTGGGTCGAACGAGATCTAACCGCCCATCTGAATGGTCTGAGTTTTCGCTTGAAAGCGAATATCGATACCTGTATCAAGAAGGACAGTATCGTTGGATACTAAACCGAGGACAGGCGATTCGGAATGCGACAGGACAGGCTGTGAGAATGGTTGGCGTTCAAACTGATATAACTGAGAAGAAACACGCCGAGAAAAAGCTGGTTCACGATGCACTATACGATATTTTGACAGGTCTACCCAATCGCGTCTCGCTGATGGAACGCCTGCGTCGTACAGGGGAACTGACCAACCAGGAACAGCAATATTTGTTTGCCGTTTTATTCATCGATCTCGATCGCTTCAAGATGATCAATGACAGCCTCGGACACGCGGTTGGAGATTTACTACTTTGTGAAATTGCCCATCGGCTGATCAACTGCCTTCGTCCAGAGGATACCATTGCTCGTATTGGTGGAGACGAATTTGTCATTCTGCTAGAAGATGTCAAAAACCACGACAACGCTATTGCAGTGGCAGAACGAATTTTACAAGAGCTATCAACGCCTTTTAATTTGGAAGGCCGCGAAATTTTCACCACTGCCAGTATTGGAATTACCTTTAGTAGTACGACGTTCAAGCATCCTGAAGATCTGTTGCGGGACGCCGACCTCGCCATGTATCGGGCAAAAACCCAAGGGAGAGGGCGCTACGAAATTTTCCATCCGAGAATGCATACTTCGGCTGTTGCTCTGCTAGAAATAGAAACTGATTTGCGGCGATCTCTTGAACGGCAGGAATTGAGGCTTCACTATCAGCCTATTGTTTCGCTGAGAACCAATCGACTCGTTGGCTTTGAGGCATTGATTCGCTGGCAGCATCCTCAGCAAGGGCTGATTCCACCTGCTAAGTTTGTGCCCATTGCTGAAGAAACAGGGTTAATTGCCCCCATCGGCAACTGGATTTTGCGAGAAGCCTGTACGCAAATGTGCCAGTGGCAAACCCAATTTCCAGAGTGGCCAGCTTTGACAATTAACGTTAACTTATCTAGTAAGCAGTTCACGCCTCATTTGGTTGAACAGGTGCATCAGATTTTGCAAGAAACTGGATTGGAGGCGCAATACCTCAAGCTCGAAATTACTGAAAGCGCCTTGATGGGCAATGCTGATTCTGCGATTATCACCCTAACCCAACTCAAACAGCTTGGCATTCAACTTGCTATTGATGATTTTGGAACAGGCTATTCTTCTCTGAGTTATTGCATCGTTTTCCAATTGATACACTTAAGGTAGATCGTTCTTTTATTAAAAAGTAGATGTAGATGGCGAACAGTTGGCAATCGTCCGAACGATCATCACCCTCGCGTGGAACCTAGGCATGGAAGTGGTTGCCGAAGGTGTCGAAACTGCTAAACAGTTGGCTCAATTACGCTCACTGCGCTGTGAATATGCTCAAGGCTACCTTTTCTCTAAACCCGCCGATGCCGAAGCGATAGAAACACTGCTCATTCCCAATCTGGAAGCCGGACAGTTCAAATTTCCGAGTACACGCAAACCATAAGTAGCTCTCAGAGGATTTAAGTAGCTTTACAAAGTTGTACAAGATGTTACTCAACATGGGGTAAACATTAGGCACAAGAGCGGGTGAAAACTCAGAACACAGAGTAATACGCTCAGGTTCTGTAAAGTTTTGCAGATTATTGCATCATTCTCCGGCTCATTCTCGCTACTATCGGCTAGTAACTTCTGCTCGGCATTGCTAGCAGCCTTTTAACTATGCGTCCTTCGACAATTCCTACGGAAGCAGAAACCCAAACTCGCATCCTGAAAGCCGCCAGAAAGCTGTTTGCCCGTCGAGGCTATGACGGCACGACCACCCGTGACTTAGCTCAGGCAGCAGGCGTAGCCGAAGGTACAATTTTTCGGCATTTTGAGAACAAAAAAGCAATTTTGGTCGAAGTTGCTACGCAAGGCTGGGTTGAAATTCTAACTGACTTGCTCACCGAGTTAAGCGAAATGGCTAGCTACAAAGCGATTGCCCAAGTGATGCGGAAACGGATGCTCAATCTGCACCAAAACGCCGACCTGCTGCGAGTTTGCTTCATGGAAGCGCAATTTCACCCAGAGCTTAGAGAGCAAATTCAGTTGGATGTGATTGCTAAGATGACCAGCGTGGCTGAGGCTTTCTTTGAAACTGCGATGGATCAAGGCGTCTATCGTCGGATGAACCCGCGCATCGTTGCTCAAATTTTCTTAGGCATGTTCACAATTGCTGGATTCAGTCAAGACACCATTACGCCAGGCGATGCCTCACCGCAAGCGATGCTAGAGATGGCTGAGGGCATGGCAGACATTTTCCTCAATGGTGTGCTGTCTCCGAGTTCAACTGCCTCCTAGTTGAACAACCCAGATGATCAACTCTCGCTTGGCGATTGCGGTTTGCACAGTGCTGACCGCTGCCCTAACTCAACCCTGCCTGTCCCAAACCGTTGGTGTGCCTGCTCCCGATCGGAATGGTGACTTTACCACCGCTCTTCAGCCTGGAAACCGTGGCAATGTTTATCCAACCCGAAAATGGCTGGTGGTTGATCCTGATCCGACTTATCTGAACTGTCGAGCCACACCCGATGGAGAAATTCGCGCTCGAATTGCCCCGGCGCTATTCTGAGTGCTGTTTTGGGAAGCCGGATCAACGCCGGAGATGCAATCATTTTGCACAATGGCACTTATTGGCTGCGAGTCAGCGGCACAGATCCCCTCACTGTCGGTACGCCAGGAATTTGCTATGTCCGCGCTAATCGTCGATACATTGCGCCAATTAGTGAGGATGCGATTCAAGGTGAACTGTTTAGACAATGAGTTTAGACAACAGAGTGCGACTATCGCGGCAAGCAGTTCAGCATTCAGTCTAAGCTTGCTGGTTGGCCAGAATCCCTCTCAAGAATTACTCTATTGACACAGAACCCTGCTAACAGTTAGAGTCAATCTTGAAATGAAGGGGAGTAGCTGCTGCTCCAACAGGGTTCCTAAACGAGGTTTCCTGATCGGACAGCCCATCTAAGTCAACATGCTGGTGATGAGCCTGGCTTAGGTGACAAGTGTGATAGTTTGTGTATCTAGCTTTGAGTGGTGAGTTTTATAACTCGTTCTGAACGCTC